>CBFGZZ010000015.1:0-50234 GCA_965653385.1 uncultured Streptomyces sp.
CGTGTCGAGCAGCGCACCGACTTCGACAAGCTGATCGTCGACGTCGAGACCAAGCAGGCGATGCGTCCGCGTGACGCCATGGCGTCGGCCGGTAAGACGCTGGTCGAGCTGTTCGGTCTCGCCCGTGAGCTGAACATCGACGCCGAGGGCATCGACATGGGTCCGTCCCCGACGGACGCCGCCCTCGCCGCCGATCTGGCGCTGCCGATCGAGGAGCTGGAGCTCACCGTTCGGTCGTACAACTGCCTCAAGCGTGAGGGCATCCACTCCGTGGGTGAGCTCGTGGCGCGCTCCGAGGCCGACCTCCTCGACATTCGTAACTTCGGTGCGAAGTCGATCGACGAGGTCAAGGCGAAGCTGGCCGGCATGGGCCTGGCCCTCAAGGACAGCCCGCCCGGATTCGACCCGACCGCCGCCGCGGACGCCTTCGGCGCCGACGACGACGCGGACGCGGGCTTCGTGGAGACCGAGCAGTACTAAGAGCTCGGGCCCTACGGTCCGTACTTGGGTGCGGGTGCGCTGTGCTTGATCGCGCAGTTCCCCGCGCCCCATTCCGAGCGGCCCCTCGGGGCCTGCTCGGATCTCTGACAGGCGACCGCCTGCTCAGATACTGACTCCGGTACCTGACACGGCCGGGGCAGACACCTAGGAGAAACACCATGCCGAAGCCCGCCAAGGGTGCCCGTCTGGGCGGCAGTGCCGCGCACGAGAAGCTGCTCCTCGCGAACCTCGCGAAGGCGCTGTTCGAGCACGGCCGTATCACCACCACCGAGGCGAAGGCCCGTCGTCTGCGGCCGTACGCCGAGCGTCTGGTGACCAAGGCGAAGAAGGGCGACCTTCACAACCGCCGTCAGGTGCTCCAGGTCATCACGGACAAGAGCGTCGTCCACACGCTCTTCACCGAGATCGGCCCGCGGTACGAGAACCGTCCCGGTGGCTACACCCGGATCACCAAGATCGGTAACCGTCGTGGCGACAACGCGCCCATGGCTGTCATCGAGCTGGTCGAGGCGCTGACGGTCGCGCAGGAGGCCACGGGTGAGGCCGAGGCCGCCACCAAGCGTGCCGCCAAGGACGCCGAGGTTGCCGAGGTTGCCGAGGCCAAGGTCGACACGACCAAGGCCGACGACGAGGCTGCTGCCGAGGAGTCGAAGGACGCCTAAGCGTTCTGTCGGGGGCTGTTCGATTGCGGCTGCGGCGCCGTCGTGGCTGGTCGCCCAGTGCCCCGCGCCCCTTGGGGCGTTTGCGGGCCCGTTCCTTCCCGGAGCGGGCCCGCTTTTGTGTTCCTGAGAGGATCTCTGTGTGAGTGACGAAGTAGCGGCCGGGCATGTTCGTATCCGTCTTGATCTGTCCTACGACGGGACCGAGTTCTCCGGGTGGGCCAAGCAGGCCGGTGGGCGGCGGACCGTGCAGGGGGAGATCGAGGATGCGCTGCGGACCGTCACGCGGTCGGGTAGCACCACGTACGAACTGACCGTGGCCGGGCGAACCGATGCCGGGGTGCATGCGCGGGGGCAGGTCGCGCATGTCGATCTGCCGGAGGCGGTGTGGCGTGAGCATCACGAGAAGCTGCTCAAGCGGCTGGCCGGGCGGCTGCCCAAGGATGTGCGGGTGTGGGCGCTGAGGGAGGCGCCGAGCGGGTTCAACGCGCGGTTCTCGGCCGTGTGGCGGCGTTACGCGTATCGCGTCACCGACAATCCCGGGGGCGTCGATCCGCTGCTGCGCAGTCATGTCCTCTGGCACGACTGGCCGCTGGACGTCGATGCCATGAACGAGGCCGCCGGACGCCTGCTCGGTGAGCATGACTTCGCCGCGTACTGCAAGAAGCGGGAGGGGGCCACGACCATCCGGACGTTGCAGGAGCTGAGTCTGGTGCGGGGGGACGACGGGATCGTCACCGCCACCGTGCGTGCCGACGCCTTCTGCCACAACATGGTGCGGTCGCTCATCGGGGCGTTGTTGTTCGTGGGGGATGGGCATCGGCCGGCGGACTGGCCGGGCAAGGTGCTCGCCGCCGGGGTCAGGGACTCGGCCGTGCATGTCGTACGGCCCCATGGGCTCACGCTCGAAGAAGTGGGCTATCCGGCCGACGAGTTGCTGGCCGCGCGGAGCAAGGAGGCGCGGAACAAGCGGTCGTGGGCCGCGGGCGGCGGGGGTTTTGGCGGGGCCCCGCCCCCGGGGGGTGGGGGTGGCCGCCCCCCGGCCGCGGGGCGGGGGGGGTCCTGGGCGGCCCCCACCCGGGGGTGGGGGGGGGGGGCGGGTTGTGGTTGGCGGGGCCCGGCCCAACGGGGGTGTGCTGTCAGCCGGCCAGGGCCTGCTTGAAGGCCGGCTCCAGGAACGGCACCAGGGACTCGGCGTAGCCGCCGGTCATGTGGCTGTTGTCCCAGTAGACGACGTGCCCGCCGATCACCGCCGGGCAGTAGCCGTCGGCGCAGAAGGCGGGGAGCGTGTTGATGACCGTGGCCCCGTACTCCTCGGCGACCTCGCGTTCCAGCTTGCGGAACTCCGGGAGGTCGACGGCGGTCTCGGCCCTGAGGGCGCACTCGGCGGGGTTGTCGGACTGCTCGGCCAGGCAGTCCGGGACGCTGAAGGTCGGCTTGGGGGTGTCGGTCAGGTAGACCAGTTCCGCCCCCGTGGCCTTGAGCGCCCTGAACGTGTCCTCGGCGCCCTCCCGTACGGTCGTGTACTGGACGCGGTTGGCCACCGCGATGACGTCCGGCTTGAGCTTCTTGATGTAGGCGAGGGCGGTCTTTCGCCACTGGGGGCACTCGGTGTACTCACGGCCGAGATCCTCGCGCGTGATCTTGTAGGCCTCCGGGGAGCAGCCGCTCTTGATGACCGTGACGACCTTGACGTTCAGCTCGCGGCCGAGGGCGTCGAAGGCGTTGCCCCACTGGTAGGCGTGCGAGTCGCCCAGCAGCACCATCGTTCGGTCGGATGTCGGGTCTCCGATGACGCACTCGTCGTACGGGGTGAAGCTGGTGACCAGGAGCTGGTCGATGCAGCCGTGGTCGCCCCGGTCGTCGGGGGACTTCAGCAGTGTGTTCTGGCTGACCTTGGGCTCGCTCCTCTCGCGCACCGCCTGCTCGACGGAGTCGGTGCCGGTGAATCCGGTGAGTGCGGCCGCGGTTCCCGCGGTGCCGATGGAGAGGTTGAGCGGTACCTGGAGGGCGACCACCATGGCGACGGCGGAGGTGGCCGTCAGGGTGCCGCCGGTGAGGATCCCGCGCCAGGGGCGGACGACCAGCTTCACGTTCTCCCTGAACCGCTTCTCGACGATGAAGTGCATCGCGATGGCGCAGAGGAAGGAGAGGACCGCCACCCGGAATCGGTCGGCGTAGCCGAACTCCCAGTCGATCATGTGGGTCCACAGGATCAGCAGGGGCCAGTGCCACAGGTACCAGCCGTAGCTGACCTTGCCGATGAAGTCGAAGACGGGGTTGTCGAGGAGCTTCTCGGCGCCGAAGCGGGGGTTGGCGCAGCCGCCGGCGATGATCATCGACGCGCCCAGCACGGGGCCGGCTACGGCGTATCCCGGCAGCGGGGTGTGTTCCGTGATGAGGAGTCCGGTGACGAGGGCGGTGCCCAGGCCCAGCCAGGAGACCAACGCGGCGAGCCCCCGGGGCATGCGGGAGAGGAAGGGCGCCCACAGGGCGAGCAGGACGCCGATGGTGAGTTCCCAGATGCGGGCGTGGGTGCCGAAGTAGGCCAGGGGCTGGTTGGTCGTGGTCTGGGTGTAGCCGACGTAGAACGAGCCGCCCACCACCGCCATGAGGACCACGCCCACCAGGAGGCGGTTGCGGAAGACCGCCCGGCTGAGCCAGGCCGCTACGACGAGCACGATCGGGGCCGCGAGGTAGAACTGCTCCTCGATGCCGAGCGACCAGAAGTGCTGGTACGGGGACTGGGTGCCGTCGTTCGCGAAGTAGTCGGTGCCGTTCTCGGCCAGCCGCCAGTTGATGACGCTCAGCGAGGCGGCGAGTCCGTCGTCCATGTACTCGCGGAACCTGAACGGGCTCGCGTAGAGCCAGGACAGGACGCCCACCACCACGATGGTGAAGGCGGCGCCCGGCGCCAGACGACGGAAGCGGCGGGCCCAGAACTTGCTCAGGGAGACCTTGCCGGTCTTGCCGATCTCGGCGAGGAGCTGGCTGCCGATGAGGAAGCCGCTGAGCACGAAGCTGACGTCCACGCCGCCGTGGATGTCGAGTATGCCGCAGTGCATGCTGACGACCATCATGATGGCGACGGCACGCAGGCCCTGAATGTCCGGCCGGTACTTGCGCAGGCGTTCCGCGTTCGCGGCCTGTGAACGATGGCGGGTCACGGTTCTCCAGTAACTGTCCGGGCTGACCGGCGACTTCAGTGGACCGTCGGGCAGGCGACAGCGGTACCGCTGACGCGCACGCCCTGGGCGGGGATGCGGATGCCGCACGACAGCCTCAGCTGGGCCGGCAGTTCGTTCTGGGCGCCGACATGGGAGTGGCAGCCCACCACGGCTTCACGGAGAAACGATTCGCTGCCGATCGAGGAGTCGTGGTCCACCACGGACTCGCGTACCTGGGCGCCCTCGGCCACCGTGACGTTGGCGCCGATGATGGAGCGGTCGACGACCACGTGCGCGCCGATGACGGCGTCCGGGCCGACCGTCGAGCCGCCCGTGACGCGGGCGGTCGGGTCGATGACCGCCGTGGGGTGGACCAGGGCCTCGGCCGGCCGCTCCACGAGGGGCGAGGGCGCCTTGCCGGTGACCAGGTCGGCGGAGCCGTGCACGAAGGCCAGCGGGGTGCCGAGGTCACGCCAGTACTCGGCCGTGGTGTGGCCGAACACGCGCTGCCCCGCGGCGACCAGTTGGGGGAAGGTCTCCTGCTCGACGGAGACCTCGCGGTCGGCCGGGATGGCGTCGAGGACGGAGCGGCGGAAGACGTAGCAGCCGGCGTTGATCTGGTCGGTGACGATCTCCTCGGCCGTCTTGGGCTTCTCCAGGAAGGACAGCACTCTTCCGGCCTCGTCGGTGGGGACCAGGCCGAAGGCGCGCGGGTCGGCGACCCGGGTGAGGTGCAGCGTCACCTCCGCGTCCCGTGCCTCGTGCCGGGCCAGGAGGGCGCGCAGGTCGACGCCGGACAGGATGTCGCCGTTGAGGACGAGTACCGGCGCGTCCGCCGCGTCGCCGCGCAGCAGGCGCCCGGCGTTGCGGATCGCGCCGCCCGTGCCGAGCGGCACTTCCTCGACGGCGTAGGAGATCTCCAGGTTCTGGGAGAAGTCCCGGAACTCCTCCTCGAAGAGCCCGGCCAGGTACGAGGTGGCGAAGACGACGTGTTCGACGCCGGCGTCCATCAGCTTGGCTATCTGGTGCCGGATGAAGGAGGAGCCCGCGACGTTGAGGAGCGGCTTCGGGGTGTGGTTCGTGAGAGGTCGCAGGCGGGTTCCCTTGCCGCCCACGAGGATGATGGCTTCCTGCATGATTGCCTCGCTCGGTCAGCTCGCGGTGTCGGTGCCAGGGCCTGCGTAGTCAGAGCTGAAGCAGGTCTTGATGGCCTTCTCGGTGAGGGGACGTCCGGCGAAGTCGAGCCGGGAGGCGGTCTTGTCGTCGGGGGCGGTGTTCGGGTCGTCGTCGAAGTGGATCGACCACCAGTAGACGCCCTGCATCTTCCGTTCCTGGACGACCTGACAGACCGCCTCGTACCAGTTGGCCTGCACCTTCTGGTTGACCGTGCGCCGGGCGTAGAAGTCACCGGGCGCGTGGTAGGCGCCGTTCATGGCGCCGATGCCGGACTCCGCGATGAGGATGTTGGGCAGCGGGCCGGCGGCCTTGCGGTCCAGCCAGTCGTTCCAGCCCTCGACGAGGTCCCCGACGGGCGCGGTGTCCGCCACCTTGACCGGGAAGTAGGCGTCGACGCCGAGGTGGTTGACCGGCATGTTGATGCGGCCGGAGACGTAGTTGTCCCAGTTGGCGTCGTAGGAGACCTCGCCGGAGAAGGTCTTCTCGGCCGAGTCGACCAGGGTGTTCCAGCCCGGGTCGCCCTCCAGGGAGTTGAGCTCGGTGCCGATGACGAAGGTGTTCGTCCTCGTCTCGTCGGCGGCCTTGAGATACGGGGTGAGGAGCTTCTTGTACGAGGCGAACCAGGCGGAGCGGGAGCCGGGCTCGATGTTGCCGCGCCAGCCGTTCCCCTGGGTCAGGTTCCCCTCGTCCATGATCGGGCGCAGCGTGGTGCGGAAACCGGCGTCCTTGAACACCTTCAGCACGCGCTGGACGCGCTCGGGGGACGGGGTCTTGGCGCCGGCCGTGAGCTCGTTGGAGGTGGCGCTCTCGATGTAGAACGGGAAGGAGAGGGCCACCGAGTTCGCGCCGAGGCCGACGAGGTACTTGGCGTGCTTGGCGGCCTGCTTCTCGATGAACGAGTCCGAGCGCTGGGTCTTCTCCTCCTCCCAGTAGAGCTGTACGCCCCACTGCGCCATGCCCTTCTTCCAGGGCCGGGCGACCTGGAGGGTGTCGGCGGGGGAGGACGAGGACTCGGAGGGTGTGGACTTGGTGCCGTCGGTGCCGCCGGCCGGGTCGGCGGAGTCCGCGGAGTCGCCGATGACGATCCTGGGCAGGGCCGAGCCCGACTCCCAGCGCACCGGGTGGTCGCCGAGGACGAAGGGCGTGCCCAGCACGACGGTGAGGACGGTCACCGGGAAAATGGCAAGCAAAGGCAGTCGTGAACGCATGTCAGTGGTCTTCCGGGTGGTCAGGCGGGCTTGGCGATCACGACGAACTTGTTCTCCTCACGCCGGACGAACTTCAGGAAGCCCTTGAAGCCGCCGAGTCCTTCCAGCACGGAGAAGACGGGGATCAGCGCGACCACCACGATCGGCTCCCACCACTTGCGCCGCCCGCTGACCGACGCGAGCGCGTTCAGCCGCAGACCCTCCCAGTAGGTCCAGATGACGTAGGCGAAGTTGAGCGCCCACAGGAGCACGATGGACTGGGTCACCGGCGAGGTGTTCATGTCGTTGATGAGCCAGCCGACGAGCAGTACGGCGCCGATGTGCTGCAGCGGGCCGAGGATCCAGGTGGTCACGCAGATCGACAGGAACCAGCGGTAGCGCAGGGGCACGGCCCGGTTGAAGCAGAGCGCCACCAGGCCCCAGGCCCAGCGGTCGCGCTGCTTGACGAAGTCGGCGGCGCTGGCGGGGGAGGCGCCGTAGCAGCGGCCGTTGAACCAGTCGCTGCGGCCCGGGTACTTGCGGCAGAAGGTCAGGGCGAGACGTGCGTCCTCGACGATCTCCTTGGGGCCGAAGTCCCAGCCGATCTCGGCCTCGATGGACGCGCGCAGCACCAGCAGCTCACCGTGCACGCCGGCGGCCGGGGTGCCCATGCCGGTCAGCGCGCGGAAGCGGGCGATGTCGTCGGCGGGGCGCACGGCGTCCGCGAGCCAGGTGAACATGTTGACCGCGTTCTCACGGGGGTACGTGAGGATGCCCTGCGCCATGTGCTTGGCGTCGTCGGGGTGGGCACGGCGCTGGCGGTTGATGAACTGGGCGAGCGAGGACGCGGTGTCGGGGCCGACGCCGGTGTCGTCGTCCATGTGCAGCACCCACACGTAGTCGAGGGCCTCGCCCTCCTCGATGCGCAGCTCGTGGGCGTAGTGGTTGGCGCGGGCCTTGAAGCGGGTGCCGTTGGCCGGGACGTAGTCCTTGGGGACGGTGACGACCCGGATCAGCGGGTGGGAGTCGGCGAGCCGGTCGATGGCCTCCGTCGCCTCGCAGCCCTCCTCGGTGAGGATGTCGACCCGCATGTACGGGAACCACTCCGGCAGGTGCTCGACGTAGCTGAGGACCGAGCGCTCCAGGGCCGGGTAGGTGTCGTGCCGTCCGATGGTCGGGCACAGGACGATCAGGAAGTCCTGTTCGGCCGGTGCCGGCGGGGTCATCCGGTCGCTCTTGCGGACCCGTCGGCGGATCAGCAGGGCTCCCTGGATGCCGACCAGCACACCGGCCACCGGCAGGGACCAGACGACGGTCAGGATCCAGCTCATCAGGGACGAGCTGGGCCGGTAGCTCCAGAGTCCGAACGCGACCAGCAGAATGAACGGCAGCAGGAACGGGAGGATTCCCGGTTTCCAGGCCGCTGTGCGCTTCGCGAGTTTCTGATGGTGCCGCGAATGCGGCACGCCCCCCTCGACCAGTGTCGATGCCATGACGACTGCGGAACTCCTGTGAGATCGGTGGTGCGTTGAGGCAGCAACAGATCTCGGCCCTGGCACGCACAGCGCACCACGGCACGTCTACTTCGGGCTTCTGCCCCCCAACGCCTTCATTGGCGCTTCGGCCCTGTCGCCGCTCAGATGCCCCCCCAGGCGCCCAAACAACAGGCCGAACAGATGGCCGATCCTTGCATATATGTGTCGGACATTGGAACGGATGTGAGAAAGGTGTGTTCAAATGTTAACGAAGTCACCGGCCGTTATCACCATCGGTGATCCGTATGTCCGCTTCACATCGCTGTCGCTGTTCTTGCGCCGAGGCTCGCTGAGGTTGTCGTACGACAGTGCCTGGCCCCATACCGTCCACAGCACCCACGGCGTCCTGGTCAGGGTGTCGGGGCGGGCGGAGTTGAGCGGCACATGGAAGGACTCGGCGAGGACGCGGGGCTTGCGGTACGGCTCCAGGCCCCGGTACCAGACCTCCGTCCAGGCGCCCGTGCCGAAAGGCTCGGCGGGGGTGTCGCTGTAGTCGTCGACGCCCACGACATCGACGTAGCGGCCGCCCGGGTAGTAGTCCTGCGGCTCTCGGGCGTACGTCCCCTCCCAGGAGTTCGGCGCCCAGACGAAGACCAGGTTGTGCAGTCCGCGCCGGTGCACGAGGTAGTCGTAGGTCAGCCGCCACAGCCTCCGGAACGCGGCGGGGTCCTGGCCCGCCCACCAGAAGCCCCGGCCGGGTGCCGTGTTCATCTCGTGGTACGGGCGCAGCAGCACCGGCACACCTCGGCCGGCGAGATAGCCGAGATGGTCCGCGAGGAAGGCGAGGTCCTGCAGCAGGTGCCCGTGCTCGGTGCTGCCCGGGGTGACCACCCGGGCGAACCAGTCCGCTTCCCGGGCGCCGGGCGAGTTGCGGTGCAGCGTCTGCGCGAAGCCCTTGACGGGGCTGCCCGGGTAGGGCTGGTGGAAGGAGAAGCCGACGATGCCCGCCGGGCCGCCGTCGCCCCGCGGCAGGGAGACCTCGGCGCCGTCGGCGCAGTCCGTGTGCCCGCCGGTGGGGCGGTACGAGCCGTCGGCCGGCCGGGGCAGACCCGCCCACACGCCGACCGCCAGATCCACCGCGTCCTCGGTGTACCCCCACTGCGGCCGGCAGCTCGGCCAGGCGCGGGAGTAGGAGCGGGACTGGCCCACCGCCCAGCCAGGACGGTCGTAGCCCGGCCCGAGGTCCAGTTCCACGAAGCCGGGCAGCCGGCCGGTGATGTCCCGGGCCTTGCGGTAGTAGTAGCCCGGCTGTTTCACGCCCCGGTAGTCGCCGTACTCGGGGTTGTACCGCTCGTTGTGCAGCTCGACGTGCTGCCCGATCACCGTGCGGCTCGGGCGGCCGCGGCGGGCGTCGTTCTCCAGGCCCGCCAGCAGGGCGTACACCCGGCGTGCGGCGACCGTCGCCCTCGGGTCCCGGGTCCGCAGATCGGTGGGCACGAGCGCGGTCCCGCCCGGCTCCCCGTCCGTCTCCTCCCGCCAGGCCCACAGGCCCAGCGGCGCCAGCAGCGCGGTACCCGCTGCCGCACCGAGCAGCCCGATCCGGCCTCGCATCCGCACAGCCCCCGCCCCTCCCCGACGCGTTCGTGAGGAGATTGTCCCCCGCCCGGGGGCGGGGGACCGCGGTGAGGCCGGGCGTTACTCGCCGGCCGCTGCCGACGCCTGGATCTCGCCGCGCCTGCGGATCTGACGGAAGGCGAAGTCCTCCAGGGTCTCGCCGACCTGGAAGGCGTCCGTGTCCTTGTCCGTCATGTTCTTGCCGCTGGTGAAGCCGGTGATGGTGAAGTAGGCGTAACGGCCGTAGGAGTTGGCGGTCGACAGGCAGATCGAGGTCGTGCAGAAGTCCTTGATGCCCTTGCCGGACAGCGACCTGATGATGTCCTTCTTGGTGTTGACCTTGCCCTTGACCTTGGTGGCCTGCGCCGCGTTGTCGAAGACCGCCACGCCGACCGTCACCGCGACGCCGTCCTTCACGTACGAGACGCGCATGAAGCTGGTGCACTTGTTGTCGGTGAGGATCTTCGGCAGGCCGCCCTTGGTGGCCGCGGAGCAGTTCTTCGTGTCGTCCGTCGCGCCCTTCTTGTACACCGTGTCACTGCCCACGGTCAGCTGGGTGCCCGGGAAGAGGCTCTCCGCGCTGAGCGGGGCGGTGTCCTTGCTCTTGCTGGAGACGAAGTCCTTCGGGTCCAGCGGCGGCGGAGCGCTCGTCGACGCGAACGACGGGGCGGTGGTCTGGGTCGGCAGGCCTGAGCTGCCCGGGACGCCGGAAGCCGGCTTGTTCGCGGCCGGGTTGCCGTCGTTCGCCGACACCACGGCCACGGCGACCGCGGCACCGATGGCGACGGTGGCCAGCGCGCCGCCGCCGATGAAGAGCAGCCGGCGCCGTTTGTTGCGCGTCTCGGACGCCTCCGCGAGTGCGGCCCAGTCCGGCGTCTCGTCGGCGCCGCTGTTCCACGGCTGCTGGGAATGCGGTGTCCAGGGATCCCACTGGGACTGGGGTCCCCCCTGCTGCCCGTAGCTCATGGGGCGCATCTTAGACGGACCGAGGGTGTGCCGGTCCGCCCCAAGAGGCGCACCCGCACCTAGCGTTCACACGATGAGCGAGCGCAAAAGCGACATCTCCGGGTGGTTGGTACGACGGGCGACGTGGCATCTGTGGGGGGCGCTCGGGGTGGTGCTGGCCGCCCTTGTGGTGCGTACGGCCCGGGTGACCTCGGACGGAGGGATGGACAACGCCATCGTCGTGCGGGCGGCGCGGGTGTGGTGGGCCGGGGGTTCGCCGTATGACGACTCCCACTTCCTCTATTTGCCGGGCGCGGTGCTGGCGGCGGCGCCTCAGGTGCTGCTGCCGCGCGGTGTGCTGTGCGTGCTGGTGCCGTTGGTGGTGACCGGGTGTCTGGTCGGGGGCTGGATGTGTGCTCTACGTCTCTACGGCGTCCCGCTGCGCAGTCGCTTCGCCGCGCTCGGGCTGCTCGGGCTCGCGGCCGGGTTCGCGCCGTTCGCCCACCTCGTCCAGTTGGGGAACTGGACGGCGACGGCGGCCCTGGCTCTTCCGCTGGGGTTGCTGCTGGCCGGGCGGGGGCGGTGGGTGGCGGCGGGTGCGGTGATCGGGGCGGCGGTGGCGCTGAAGCCGCTGCTGGCGCCGGCGGCGTTGGTGTTCGTGTTCGCGGGGCGGTGGCGGGGGTTGGGGGCGCTGGTCGGGGTGCCGGTGGTGGCGTCGGCGGGGGCGGCGTTGCTGCTGCCGGATCCGGCGGGGTTCTTCACGCGGACCCTGCCGTTTCTGCTGAGCGGGGACGACGGGTTCGTACGGCTATATGAGGCGTCGCCCGGTGCGGTGCTGCCGCGGGTGGGGGTGCCGGGGGTGCTCGCCGGGGCGATCGGGATGGTGCTGGCCGGGGTGGGGGTGGGGTGTGCGTGGTGGCGGTGGCGGCGGGGGGACGGTGGGGCGGTGCGGCTCGCGGAGGCGGCGGCGATGGTGATGCTCTCGGCGTTCCTGGTGGCCAGGCCGTCCTACGACCACTATCTGCTGGTTGTCGTGCCCTTGCTGGTGGCGGGGTTGCCGTGTGCGGGGACGGTGGCTCGGGGGCCGTGGTTCTGGCTGGCGCTGGTGCCGCAGCTGCCCGGTGTGAGCTGGCCGTATCTGGAGACGGTGCAGCGGCGGGCGTTCCGGGACGCGGTGACGCTGTGTGCGACGGCGGTGACACTGGCCGCCCACTGCCGGCGAGGTGCTTCCCCGCACCCGCCGCCCCTGCCCGTCCCGTCCTCCAGGGGCTCCGCCCCATCGGCCCCGGCCCCGACCCGGTCGGCCGAGACGTGGCCGCGGGCGGCACCAGAGGCGCCCGGGGCGGGGGAGTGAGCGCCGGTGTCGCGTCGAGCGCGCCGTGCATCGCGCGCAGCGCGTCCGGCCCAGGTGTTCCCAGTGCCGGGGACGGCTTCCGGTGCCGGCTCACCGCCGGGGCGTTTATCCTGGTCGGCGGACAGCGGGGCAGTCGTCGTCACGCCATTTTGACCCGGCCGAGGCGCCGCAGGTATCCTGCATGTTCGTTGTGTATTGGCTTGCTCATTCTCACGGGACGGGCCCTTACACCGGTCCACCGGGCCGATGACCAGCGACCCCACGTACGCGGTATGCGTCGCCGCAGTGCGGTCCAGGCTGTCGTGATCGTTTCGGTGACCTGTTCAGGACCATTCACTCGAAGCGAAGGCTACGAACCGTGCGTACGTACAGCCCCAAGCCCGGCGATGTGACGCGCCAGTGGCACGTCATTGACGCTCAGGACGTCGTCCTGGGTCGTCTCGCCAGCACCGCCGCCTCCATCCTGCGGGGCAAGCACAAGCCGATCTACGCGCCCCACGTCGACACCGGTGACTTCGTCATCATCATCAACGCCGACAAGGTGCACCTCTCTGGCAACAAGCGGACCCAGAAGATGGCGTACCGCCACTCCGGCTACCCGGGTGGTCTGCGCTCCGTCCGTTACGACGAGCTCCTCGACAAGAACCCTGAGAAGGCGATCGAGAAGGCCGTCAAGGGCATGCTCCCCAAGAACACGCTGGGCCGTCAGATGCTCTCGAAGCTGAAGGTCTACAAGGGTGACCAGCACCCGCACGGCGCGCAGCAGCCGCAGCCGTACGAGATCACCCAGGTCGCGCAGTAAGTCCGGCCACCCCCTAAGCCTGAAGAGAATCTGAGGAGAATCGTGGCCGAGACCACTGCCGAGCAGCCGCTCGAAGAGCTTGACATCGACAGCTACACCACCGAGTCCGAGGTTCCGGTGGAGGGTGAGTACACCTCCGAGTCCCTCGCCTCGCGCTTCGGTGAGCCCCAGCCGGCCGCCGGCCTGGGCCGCCGCAAGAACGCCATCGCCCGCGTCCGGATCGTTCCGGGCACCGGCAAGTGGAAGATCAACGGTCGCACCCTCGAGGACTACTTCCCGAACAAGGTGCACCAGCAGGAAGTCAACGAGCCGTTCAAGGTTCTCGAGCTCGAGGGCCGTTACGACGTCGTCGCCCGCATCGCCGGTGGCGGTGTCTCCGGTCAGGCCGGTGCGCTCCGTCTCGGTGTCGCCCGCGCGCTGAACGAGGCCGACGTCGACAACAACCGCGGCCCGCTGAAGAAGGCCGGCTTCCTCAAGCGCGACGACCGTGCGGTCGAGCGCAAGAAGGCCGGTCTCAAGAAGGCCCGCAAGGCCCCGCAGTACAGCAAGCGCTAAGCGCAAGCTGCCTCTGCACGTACTCCGGTACTCCGAACGCCCCGGCGGCACAGCACAGTGCCGCCGGGGCGTTCGTTTTATCACCGGCCTCGGGCGTATAACGGCACAAGACGTTCAAAGGCTTGTGTGATCCGATGCCGCAGGCATGGAATGCCGGGAAGCGGGAGCCGCCGGCCGCGGACGGCGGACCGGCTCCGCTTCCGGATCTGAAGTTTCCTCAGGAGGACAAGTGGGACGACTCTTCGGCACGGACGGCGTGCGCGGCGTCGCCAACGCGGACCTGACGGCCGAGATGGCGCTCGGTCTGTCCGTGGCGGCCGCGCATGTACTGGCCGAGGCGGGCACCTTCGAGGGCCACCGGCCGAAGGCGGTGGTCGGACGGGATCCGCGTGCGTCCGGGGAGTTCCTGGAGGCCGCCGTGGTGGCCGGCCTGGCGAGTGCGGGCGTCGACGTGCTGCGCGTCGGCGTGCTGCCGACGCCCGCGGTGGCGTTCCTGACCGGCTCGCTCGGCGCCGACCTCGGCGTCATGCTCTCCGCCAGCCACAACGCCATGCCCGACAACGGCATCAAGTTCTTCGCCCGCGGCGGCCACAAGCTCGCCGACGAGCTGGAGGACCGTATCGAGACCGTCTACGACGAGCACCGGCACGGTGAACCGTGGGAGCGGCCGACGGGTGCGGCGGTCGGGCGGGTGCGGTCGTACGACGAGGGGTTCGAGGAGTACGTCGCCCATATCCTCGGCGTGCTGCCCAACCGGCTGGACGGGCTGAAGATCGTCCTCGACGAGGCGCACGGCGCCGCGGCCGGTGTGTCGCCCGAGGTGTTCAAGCGGGCCGGCGCCGAGGTCGTGACCATCGGTGCCGAGCCGGACGGGCTCAACATCAACGACGGGTGCGGTTCCACGCATCTGGAGCAGCTGAAGGCCGCCGTCGTCGAGCACGGTGCCGCCCTCGGGATCGCGCACGACGGTGACGCCGACCGCTGCCTCGCCGTCGACCACACCGGCGAGGAGGTGGACGGAGACCAGATCCTGGCGGTGCTCGCGCTGGACATGCGGGAGCGGTCCGTGCTGCGCGCCGACACCGTGGTGGCGACCGTCATGTCGAACCTCGGCTTCAAGCTGGCGCTGGAGCGCGAGGGGCTGAAGCTGGTGCAGACCGCTGTGGGCGACCGGTATGTGCTGGAGGAGATGAAACAGCACGGGTACGCCCTCGGCGGCGAGCAGTCCGGGCATGTGATCATCCTCGATCACGCGACGACCGGTGACGGCACGCTGACCGGGCTGCTGCTGGCCGCTCGGGTCGCGCAGACCGGTCGCACGCTGCGAGAGCTCGCCGCTGTGATGGAGCGGTTGCCGCAGGTACTGATCAATGTGCCGGATGTGGACAAGTCCCGGGTGAAGGCGTCGGCGGAGCTGGCGGCGGCGGTCGCGGACGCGGAGCGGGAACTCGGGGGCACCGGGCGGGTGTTGTTGCGCCCGTCAGGGACCGAGCCGTTGGTGCGGGTGATGGTCGAGGCCGCGGACATCGATCAGGCGCGGTCGGTGGCCGGGCGGCTGGCCGATGTGGTGAAGTCCGCGCTGGGGTAGTTGGCCTAGCCGGCGTTCGTGCGTTGGCGCCCTTTTCTCCACAGCCATTTCTGGGCCAGTAGTGTCAGGGCGCCGGCCACTACGATGCCCAGCAGGTTCAGCAGGAGCTGTTCCGTGGAGCCCCACGTCTGCTTCGTGTCGCCGTAGCTCAGGGCCACCGCCGCGTTGGCCGCAGCCGGGACCGTGGTGACCGAGATGGCCACGCCGACCAGGGCGCCGGACCTGGCGGAGGTCAGGGAGAGGGTGCCGGCGATGCCGGCGAGGACCGCCACGATGAACGAGAAGGCGTCGGGGGCGTAGACGAAGGCCGTGCTCGGGCGGTCGGCCTCCAGCCGTTCCTTCGAGAACAGGTCCAGCGAGTCCATGAACGAGCTGAAGCCGACCGTCACCGCCATGGCGACGGCGAAACCGACGACGAGCGCGATCAGCGACCGCAGGGCGAGCCGGGGCGCCCGCTGGACGATCGCCGTGCTGAGCCCGGCCAGCGGGCCGAACTCCGGGCCGACCGCCATCGCGCCCACGATCAGGATCGCGTTGTCGAGCACGACACCGCAGGCCGCGATCATCGTGGCGAGCGTGAGGAAGGCGAGGTAGGTGGCGGAGAGCGTCGACTCCTCGTGCGTCGCGTCGGCCAGGTGCTCCCACAGCACCGCGTCGGCGCCCTCGCCGGGGGCGTCCGCCTCGGCCTTGTCGGCCCGCTTGGACAGCGACAGGTCGATGTTCTCCACGGCGATGGAGCCGCACTCCTCGATGCCCAACTCCTGAAGGTCGGTGAGGAGTTCGTCGCCCGCCTCGCGCGCCACGTCGCACAGCACGAGGTCCCCGACGGGGTTGCGGGCGGCGCCGGGCAGGACGGCGACATGGGCCGTCCCCACCGTCTTCTCGATGAGGCGGACCACGTCGTCGGTCTTGTCGGACGGCGTGATCAGGCGCAGGTGCAGCATGGCGGCAGCGTAGCCGTCACAGCTTGCGCAGGCTGAGCCGCTGCACCTTGTGGTCCGGGCCCTTGCGGACGACCAGGGTGGCCCGTCCGCGGGTGGGCGCGATGTTCTCGACCAGGTTGGGCTTGTTGATGGTGCGCCACATTGTGCGGGCGTAGTCGAGGGCCTCGTCCTCGGACACCTGGGTGTACTTGCGGAAGTACGACGAGGGGTTCTGGAAGGCCGTCTCGCGCAGCCGCTTGAAGCGGTTGAGGTACCAGTGCTCGATGTCCTCGGTGCGCGCGTCGACGTACACGCTGAAGTCGAAGTAGTCGGCGAGGCCGACCCGGGTGCGGCCGTCCTTGCCGGGCAGGGCGGGCTGGAGGACGTTGAGGCCCTCGACGATCAGGATGTCGGGGCGGCGGACCGTGAGCTTCTGGTCCGGGACGCGGTCGTAGATCAGGTGGGAGTAGACGGGGGCCGTGACCTCGTCCTTGCCGGCCTTGATGTCGGCGACGAACCGGGTCAGGGCGCGGCGGTCGTAGGACTCGGGGAAACCTTTCCGCGACATCAGGCCGCGGGCCTGGAGCTCCTTGGTGGGGAGCAGGAAGCCGTCGGTGGTGACCAGCTCGACGCGTGGGTGCTCGGGCCAGCGGGAGAGCAGGGCCTGGAGAAGACGGGCGACCGTGGACTTGCCCACGGCGACCGAGCCGGCGACCCCTATGACGAACGGCGTGCCGGACTGGGAGCCCTGTTCGCCGAGGAAGGTGTTCAGGGCGCCGCGCAGGCCGTCGGTGGCGCCCACGTAGAGGTTGAGGAGGCGGGAGAGCGGGAGGTAGATGTCCCGGACCTCGTCGAGGTCGATGACATCGCCGAGACCGCGCAGCTTCTCGACCTCCTCCGCGGTGAGCGGCAGCGGGGTCTTGTCGCGCAGCGCGCTCCACTCCGAGCGGGTGAGGTCGACGTAGGGAGTCGCCTCCGGCCTGGGCCGGTGGGCGCTCCGGGGCATCGAGGAGACCGGAGAGATCACAGTCCATTGTGAGCCGAGTTTGAACGAGGCGGGGGGTGGGCTGCGTCACGCGGCACCGGGCGGGCGCACGCGAAAAGGCGTCAAGCCGCCGACGCGGGCGGAGGTCGTGAGGATGTCGTCGTTCAGTGGGTACCCGTGACCGGCGCGTGACCGTCCCGTGCCGGTCCTGTGCGATTCCTGGCAGGACGGGGGGCTCGGGACGGCCTTTGTACGGTGGGGATGGAACGCTCGCAGTCGGACGATCGCGGGTCGCCGACCGGCACCAGACAAGGCGACGACAGAACGGTGAACGGATGAGCCAGGCGGACACCCAGCTCCTCGACCTGTCCAAGGGGCGGCGCACAGGAGAGGGGGCGGCCGCACCAGCGGTCCCGTCGCCCCCCGGGGTGCCGGCCGCGGAGATGCGGCCATCAGTACAGCGGCTGGCCGCGCTCGACGGCCTGCGGTTCCTGGCGGCCCTTGCCGTGGTGCTGTTCCACTTCGTCGGCCAGCAAGCGTCGACGATGGAGAAGATCTGGGGCCGCCCCTACCAGAGCGTCTTCCCCGAGGCCCATGCCTATTTCGCCTTCGGCCGGCTCGGCGTCGACCTGTTCTTTCTGATCAGTGGCTTCGTCATCTGCATGAGCGCCTGGGACCGCAGCCTGCGTGACTTCTTCATCTCGCGGGTGACCCGGCTGTACCCGATGTACTGGATCTCGGTCGTCCTGGCGGCCTGTGTCATCTTCCTCACCGACACGCCGTTCGGGCATGCCAATCCGCGGGTCATCTTCGCCAACCTCACGATGCTCCAGCAGCCCCTCGGTGTGAAGAACCTCGACTCGGTCTACTGGACGCTCTGGCCGGAGCTGTGCTTCTACCTGACCTTCGGGGTCGTGGTGTGGAAGGGCCTCACCTACCAGCGGGTCGTCGTCTACTGCGGGCTGTGGACCGTCGCCGCGGTGCTCGCTCCCGCCGCCGACATCCCCCTGCTCACGCTGCTGGTCAACCCGCCCTCCGCGCCGTACTTCATCGCGGGCATGGCCTTCTACCTGATGTACCGGTTCCGGTCCACGCCGCTGCTGTGGGGCATCGTCGTGATGTCGTGGCTGCTGGCCCTGCACTTCCTGCTCACCCCGGACGGCGGCCGCAACGACTGGGACACCTGGGCGCCGTGGCGTGGCTGGCTGGTCCTCGCGGTCAGTGTCTTCTTCGTGCTGATCGCCGCCATCGCGCTCGGTCTGACCAGCAGGATCCGCTGGCGCTGGCTCACGGTCGCCGGGACGATGACGTTCCCGCTGTATCTGCTGCACGATGTCCTCGGCCTGACCATCGCCCGCCACTACGGCGACCGGGTCGACCCCTGGACACTGGTCGCCGTCACGGTCAGTGGCCTCGTGCTGCTGTCGTATCTGGCCCATCGCTTTGTCGAACGGCCGGTCGCCGCGAGGATGCGACGCTGGCTGAAATCGGCCAGCTTCAGCGTCCAGCCGCCGCCCCGACGCCGCTGAGCCCTGCGGGTACCCCTCGGGGGAGAGAACCTACGAAGCGCGGAATGTCAGTGGTGTGCGTCACAGTTGTGGGAGAGGTGGGCCCGGTCGGGCCCCCGGTCCCGGCGGGCGACCTGGCCAGAGGCAGCAGGCGTGAGGGGTGCTCATGACGACGTATGCGATAGAGGCGGAGGGCCTGGTCAAGCGGTTCAAGGAGACCGAGGCGCTGGCCGGCGTCGATCTCGGGGCCCGCAGGGGCTCGGTGCTGGGGCTGCTGGGACCCAACGGCGCGGGCAAGACGACCGCCGTCCGGATCTTCGCCACGCTGCTCCAGCCGGACGGAGGCACGGCCCGGGTGGCCGGGCACGACGTGGTCCGCGAGGCCGGGGTCGTCCGGGCGATGGTCGGGCTGACCGGGCAGTACGCGGCAGTGGACGAGAACCTGACCGGCACGGAGAACCTGCTGCTCATCGGCCGGCTGCTCGGTCTGTCCCGGCGGGACGCCAGGGCGAGGGCCCGTGAGCTGCTGGAGCGCTTCCAGCTGGTGGACGCGGCCGGGCGGGCCGTGAAGACCTTCTCCGGCGGTATGCGCAGGCGCCTGGACCTGGCCGCCAGCCTCGTGGGCCGGCCCAGCATCCTCTTCCTGGACGAGCCGACCACGGGCCTCGACCCGCGCAGCCGCGGTGAGCTGTGGGACCTGCTGCGGGGCCTGGTCGCGGACGGGGCGACGGCGCTGCTGACCACGCAGTATCTGAACGAGGCCGATGTGCTCGCCGACGACATCGTGGTGATCGACAAGGGACGGGTGATCGCCGAGGGCACCCCGGACCAGCTGAAGTCGCAGGTCGGAGGGCAGGTGCTGGAGCTGCGGCCGGTGCTGGGAGAGGACCTCGCGCGGGCGCATGTGCTGGTGGCCGGGGCCGCGGGGCCTCAGGCCCGGATCGAGGGCGAGACGATCACCGCCCCGGTGAAGGACCCCGAGCTGATGCCGGCCGTCGTGCGCACCCTCGACCGTGAGGGGATCGCGGTCGGTGAGCTCGCGCTGCGCCGCTCCTCGCTCGACGAGGTCTTCCTCGCGCTGACCGGCCACCGCGCCGAGCCGGGCGATCCCGAGGGCAACGGCGGTGCGGCCGCCCGGGACGAGGACGACGCGGAGCTGCGGGAGGCCGAGGTGCGCAAGGCGGTGATGCGGCCATGACCGCCACCGCCACGACCATCACGGCCCCGGTCACCAAGTCGGGTCGCGTCCGACCGCTCGACGGACTCCGCCAGACCTTCACGATGGCCTGGCGGAGCCTCGTCGCGGTCAAGCACAACCCGCTGGAGCTGGTCGACTACAGCATCACGCCGATCATGTTCGTGTTCCTCTTCACATATGTGCTGGGCGGGCAGATGGCCGGGACGCCCGAGGCGTACCTGAAGTACGCGCTGCCCGGGATCATCGTCCAGAACACCCTGTTCATGACCATGTACACGGCCATGGCGCTCAACACCGACCTCACCAAGGGCGTCTTCGACCGCCTGCGCAGCCTGCCGATAGCCCGCTCCGCCCCGCTCATCGGCCGCATCACCGCGGACCTCGCCAAGCACGTCTGGGCGATGCTGCTGATGATCGGCCTCGGTTTGCTGCTCGGCTTCCGGGTCACCGGGGGAGTGGACGGCCTGGTGCTCGGGATGCTGCTGGTGGTCGTCTTCGCCGCGGCGGTCTCGTGGAGCGCGGTGCTCATCGGGATGCTCGCCGGGGACGCGGAGAAGGTGCAGGCCTTCGCGTTCACGATCATCTTCCCGATCACCTTCACCAGCAGCGCCTTCGTCATGGTCGACACGATGCCGGGCTGGCTTCAGGCGTGGAGCGACGTCAATCCGGTGACGCATCTGTCGGACGCGTTCCGGGGGCTGTTGCTGGGTGGGGCGGTGGCGGAGCCGGTGTTGTGGTCGTTGGTGTGGGCCGCGGGGATCGCGGTGGTGTTCTATCCGGTGGCCATGCGGGCCTATCGGGCCAAGACATGAGTTGGCCTGCGGGGCGTGCGGACCGGGTGCTCGTACCCCGGTGGGAATTTCCGAATTCGGGCAGGCGGCGCGGTGTTCGGGGGCGAACTCGGTGACGTCCGGACCGTAGGCTGCCGCGCATGTGCGGAATCGTGGGATACGTGGGGTCGCAGTCGGCGCTGGAGATTGTCACGGCCGGACTGAAGCGGCTGGAGTACCGGGGGTACGACTCGGCGGGGGTCGCCGTCCTGGCGGACGGGGGGCTGGCGGCCGCGAGGAAGGCCGGGAAGCTCGTCAATCTGGAGAAGGAGCTGACGGAGCGGCCCCTGCCGACCGGGACCACCGGGATCGGGCACACGCGGTGGGCCACTCATGGTGGGCCGACCGATGCCAACGCCCATCCGCATCTCGACAACGCCGGGCGCGTCGCCGTCGTGCACAACGGGATCATCGAGAACTTCGCAGGGCTGCGTGCCGAGTTGGAGGAGCGGGGGCACGAGCTGGGGTCGGAGACCGACACCGAGGTGGTGGCTCACCTGCTCGCCGAGGAGTTCTCGGTGACCGCCGATCTCGCCGAGGCCATGCGGCTGGTGTGCCGGCGGCTGGAGGGGGCCTTCACGCTGGTCGCCGTGCATGCCGATGAGCCCGATGCGGTGGTCGGGGCGCGGCGGAACTCGCCGCTGGTGGTGGGCGTTGGGGAGGGTGAGGCCTTCCTCGCCTCGGACGTCGCCGCGTTCATCGCCCATACGCGGTCGGCGATCGAGCTGGGGCAGGACCAGGTCGTCGAGCTGCGGCGGGACGGGGTGACCGTCACCGGGTTCGACGGGCGCCCGGCGGAGGTGCGGTCGTATCGCGTCGACTGGGATGCCGCCGCGGCGGAAAAGGGGGGCTATGACTACTTCATGCTCAAGGAGATCGCCGAGCAGCCCAAGGCTGTCGCCGACACCTTGCTGGGGCGCATCGACGCCGGTGGGTCGCTGACGCTGGACGAGGTGCGGATCAGTGCCTCCGAGCTGCGGGAGGTCGACAAGGTCGTCATCGTCGCCTGCGGCACGGCCTTCCACGCCGGGTTGATCGCCAAGTACGCCATCGAGCACTGGACGCGGATTCCGTGCGAGGTGGAGCTGGCCAGTGAGTTCCGGTACCGGGATCCGATCCTCGATCAGCAGACGCTGGTCATCGCCATCTCCCAGTCAGGCGAGACCATGGACACCCTCATGGCGCTGCGGCATGCCCGTGAGCAGGGGGCGCGAGTACTGGCGATCTGCAACACCAACGGGTCGACCATTCCGCGGGAGTCGGACGCGGTGCTGTACACGCACGCCGGGCCCGAGGTCGCCGTCGCCTCGACGAAGGCGTTCCTCACGCAGCTCGTGGCCTGCTACCTGGTTGCCCTGTACCTGGGGCAGGTGCGCGGCACCAAGTGGGGGGACGAGATCCATGCCGTGATCCGGGACCTGGCGCACATCGGGGGTGACGTCGAGCGGGTCCTGGAGACCATGGAGCCGGTGCGGGAGCTGGCGCGGAGCCTTGCCCACAAGAACACGGTGCTCTTCCTCGGGCGGCATGTCGGCTATCCGGTGGCGCTGGAGGGCGCGCTGAAGCTGAAGGAACTCGCCTATATGCATGCCGAGGGGTTCGCTGCGGGGGAGTTGAAGCACGGGCCGATCGCCCTGATCGAGGACGACCTGCCGGTGGTCGTGGTCGTTCCGTCGCCTCGGGGGCGGTCGGTTCTGCACGACAAGATCGTCTCCAACATGCAGGAGATCCGGGCCCGGGGAGCCCGGACCATCGTGATCGCGGAGGAAGGGGACGAGGCGGTGGTGCCCTACGCCGATCACCTGATCCGGATTCCGGCTACGCCGACGTTGCTTCAGCCGTTGGTGGCCACGGTGCCGTTGCAGGTGTTCGCGTGCGAGCTGGCCACCGCCCGGGGGAACGAGGTGGATCAGCCTCGGAACCTGGCGAAGTCGGTGACGGTGGAGTAGCCGTCGCGGGTGGGGGCAGACCCGCTCGGTCAGACCCGCTCCAGCGGGCGGTGCGGTTCGTCCGGGAGCTTCACGGTGATCGTGTCACCGGGACGCACCACGCCGCCCACCTGGACGACGCTCATGATCCCTGCCTTGCGCACGATGTTCCCCGCCTCGTCACGGCCGACGACCTGCTTCAGCAGGCCCTGCTGGAAGGCGTCGATCTGCAGGCAGGGGTTGCGCAGACCTGTGACCTCCACGACCGCCTCGTCGCCGATGTGCAGAAGCGTCCCTGTCGGTAGCGCGAGCAGGTCGATGCCGCTGGTGGTGATGTTCTCCCCGAGTTCACCAGGCCTGACGGCGAAGCCTTCCTGGTCGACCTCCGCGAACAACTCCTCGTGAATGAGGTGGACCTGACGCAGGTTCGGTTGCGTGGGGTCCTGTGCGATCCGGGAACGGTGCTTGACGGTGACGCCGGCGTGCACGTCTCCCTCGACTCCGAGGCCGGCCAGCAGGGTGATGCCGGGGCGGTTGGGCTTGGTGAAGGAGTACTCGCTGTTGCTGCTGACTGCGGAAACCTTGGCGGTCATTCGGCGTGGGGTCCCTGGGTGGCGGTTTTGAGGGCGGTGACGAAGGCGGTGAAGGCGGTGTGGGGGAAGGTGAGGGCTGCCATGGCCGGCGTCTTTGAGTCCCGAATGGATATGTGGGCAGGGGAGCTGGCGACCTCGACGCAGTTATTGCCGTCGCCGCCGCCGGAGTAGGACGACTTTCTCCAGGTGCCAGGGGTGGTCACGGCGTGCCTCACAGTTCCTCGGCCAGGTCGTGGATGAAGTCGCGCGACCTCACGGGGTCGAGCGATACCGCTTCTACTCTACGGAAGACTGTTCGAAAGACGCTGAGCTGCGCTTCGGAGTCGATGAATCCCGTGCCATGGGGTGCATCGCGGACGGCGGTGTCTAGCTTGGGGACCGTGCCGCCCGCCAGCATCATGGTGCTCCATGTCCCGCCGAAGCCGTCGAGGTCGAAGGGGATGACTCGCACAGTGACGTGGTCCGCCTCGGACAGCTCCAGAACGCGGCTGAGTTGGGCTCGCGAGGTGGCGCGGTCGCCGACCCGGATACGCAGGGCTGCCTCATGGATGAGCGCCTTGTATGGGGTGGGAGTGGTGCCCTCGATGACTGCTTTGCGCAGCATGCGATGCCGGACACGTAGCTCCAGGTCCTCGGGGGAGAGTTCCGGAACTCTGGAGGAGAAGGCGGCGTGGGCATAGTCCTCGGTCTGGAGTAGGCCAGGGATGAACAGGAACTCCACGTCGTCTCGGTAGGTGGCATGGTGTTCCAACTCGGCGATGTCCAGGAACGGGGTGGGCAGACGGCCGCGGTACTCCTCCCACCAGCCGCGCGTTCGATCCGTTGCCAGCGTGACAAGGGCTTCAATCAACTCCCTGTCGGTACACGCGTAGTTGGAGGCGAGCCGGCGCAGCCGCTTCTCGCTCACGCCGGTCAGGGCCGACTCGATCTGATTGATCTGCGTGGAGCTCACCCCGAGCAGGGCCGCTGCCTCGCGGCCTGTGAGGCCTGCTGCGTCACGAAGCCTGCGCAGTTCGACGCCCAGGCGCACCTGACGTGCTGTTGGTTCGCGCCTCAACCCCGCCATGTGCTGCTCCTCGGTTCAACGCGCTTGTGAGCGCGACTCGTTCGGCGTCAGATTACGCGATCGGCTTGCTGAACCTGGAAATGAAGGTCTACCGTCAGTGACGTGCCGTAAGCACTGCGGAAGCGCACCGCTCCGTCCTGCCATGACGGCCGCGGCAATGACACCGCACAACTCCCACCCCGCCTCGAACGGAGTTCACCCATGCCCGAAACCGAACCTTGGGAGTACACGCTCTACATCCCGAACGACGTCCGAGCCGTCACCGTCTCCCGCCGCACCCTCCGGCTCATCCTCACCATGCACGGCCTCATCAACCTCGCCGACACCGCCGAACTCCTCGCCACCGAGCTGGTCGCCAACGCCGTACTCCACACCAAGGGGCCCGCGGCCCTGCGCGTGCGCTGGTCGGCCGGCGTATTGCGGATCGGGGCGTGGGACGCGAACCCTGAACCGCCGGAGCCGCCACGCGAGTTGGCCGCGCTCGGGGAGGTCGAGGAGGGGCGGGGATTGGCGATGGTCCGGGCCTGTTCCGATCTGTGGGGGTGGCAGCCGCTGACCAGGAACGGCAACCGGGGCAAGTACGTGTGGTGCGAGCTGACCTCGGTGGCGTGAACGTTTTCTCGCCGCTCGAAAGAGTGAACGCATCCCGAATATCTGGATCTTCGGTCCACCACGGCATCAAGGTTGCGCACATGGTCACATCGGCTCACGAGGGCATGCACCGCATCTTTCAGGAGCGGCCCGAGATTCTGGCTCCCGTGTTCGGGGTGCTGGGCGTCCCGTTATCGGCCAAGGCGACGGTGGATGCTGTCACCGCGGACGTGACGGAGACCCGGCCGCTGGAGCGGCGTGTGGACACCGTGCTGCGCGTCGGGCCGTCTGACGGCGAGGACTTTCTGCTTGCCATCGAGGCACAGTCGGGCAAGGTCGAAGGCAAGGAGTGGAGTTGGGCGTATTACATCGGCTACCTCCAGGCGAAGTACGGGCTGCCTGTGCTGCTTCTCGTCGTCTGCCAGGACAGGGCCACAGCCAAATGGGCGACCGGCCCGTTCGACTGCGGTACGCGCGGCTGGACGGCTCTACGGACGTATCCGTTGGTCGCGGGGCCGGACAACCTGCCAGTGATCACCGACGTCCGGACCGTGGCGAAGAACCTCCCACTGGCGGTGCTCTCCGCCCTGGCGCACGCCCGTAGCCGCGAAGGCAACGCCATACTGGAGGCCATCGGCATCGCCCTCCAGGAGCTCCTGGAAACCGATCCTGCCACCGCCAAGTACTTCTTCGACTTCCTCGAAGTCACCCTGGGTAAGACTCCAGCCGGAGAGAAATGGAAGGCAATCATGTCGACGTTCGTCAGCTATTTCCCCGGCCGGGGGACGGTTCGTGAGACGGCCTACCTGGAAGGCATGGCCGACGGCGAAGCCAAGGGTGAGGCCAAGGGTGAGGCCAAGGGGATCCTGTCCGTGCTGGAGGTGCGTGGCATTCCGGTACCGGACAGCGTGCGCGAGCGCATCACCAGCTGCACCGACCTCGACCGCATGGACGCCTGGCTGGAGCGTTCCCGTACGGTCGAGCGGGCCGAGGACCTGTTCGCCGATGAGGCCAGTCCTGAACAGGCCTGAGCGTGACAGAACTGCAGCAGCGCTTGAACCCGGAGCTGCAAGAGGAAATCTCAGGCATCGCCACGTCGCTCATGGTGGGTGTCGCCTTGGGGCTGGCACCCGAGAAGGCGAGGGTCGAACTCCACGGAAGGTACAAGGAGATCCTCAAGCGGGAGGGACTGTCTCCTTGGGATATCGCGTACCTGCGAAGCAAGATCGAGGGCTGGCCGCCGGGGTACGCCGAGGAGTGGGCCTACGGATATACCGAAGGCCTGGCCATAGGCAAGGCTGAGGCGATCCTGTCCGTTCTTGAGGTGCGTGGCGTCCTCGTACCGGACGGCGTGCGGGAGCGCCTCTCCTCGTGCACTGATCTCGGCACCCTCATGCTCTGGTTCGACCGCTCTCTGACAGTTGCCACGGTCGAGGACCTGTTCGCCGAGGACAAGGGCCTTCCGCGAGCCGAACCCGGAAAGGCCTGAGTCCTGGCACAGGCCCCCTGGCCCCAGGCCTCCGCCTCGCCGTCCCCTCACCCCCGCACATCCCGCCAAGCCGCCGCAATCCCCTCCGCCACATCATGCGCCCCCACCGGCGCCCCGTCCGCCGCGAACCTCGCCGACAGGCCGTGCAGATACGCCGCCACGCTCGCGGCGTCCATCGTCGTCAGGCCCGCTGCCAGCAGGGATCCCGCCAGACCCGACAGCACGTCACCGCTGCCTGCCGTGGCCAGCCAGCCGGTGCCCGTCGGGTTCACCCGCACGGCGCCGGCTCCGCCCGCCTCCGCCACCAGCGTCGTCGACCCCTTCAGCAACACCGTCGCCGCATACCGCCCCGCCAACTCCCGTACCGAAGCCAGCCGAGCCTCCTCGACCTCCTCCCGCGCGACCCCGAGCAGCGCCGCCGCCTCCCCGGCGTGCGGGGTCATCAGGGTCGGTGCCGAGCGGTCCCGTACCGTCGCCGGGTCCGCCAGTCGTAGCCCGTCCGCGTCCAGCAGCACCGGTACGTCCGTCGCCAGCACCTCCGCCACCGTCGCCGCGTCGTCCCCGGCGCCCGGGCCGACCACCCAGGCCTGCACGCGCCCCGCCTTCTTCGGGCCCCCGTCCGACACCAGCGTCTCGGGGAACCTGGCGATCACCGCGTCCCCGGCCGGACCGACGTACCGTACGGCCCCCGCCCCGCCCCGCAGCGCCCCCGCGACCGCCAGTACCGCCGCGCCCGGGTAGCGGGCCGAGCCCGCCGCGATGCCCACCACGCCGCGCCGGTACTTGTCCGTCTCCGTCGAAGGGAGTGGCAACAGCCTTGCCACGTCCGCGTGTTGCAGCGCCTCCAGCTCCACCGCGTCGTCCGGCAGCGCCAGTCCGATGTCCACCAACCGCACCACACCGGCGTACTCCCGCGCCGGATCGATCAGCAGGCCGGGCTTGTGGGTGCCGAAGGTGACGGTGAGGTCGGCCCGCAGCGCCGTGCCGTGCACCTCGCCCGTCTCGACGTCCACGCCGCTCGGCAGGTCGACGGCGACCACGGCCGCACGGGACCGCTCGGCCGCCGCGGCCAGCGGGGCCGCCGCCGGGCGCAGCCCGCCCTTGCCGCCGATGCCGACGATGCCGTCGACCACCAGGTCGGCCCGCTCGATCAGGGCCTCGGCGCCGGAGGTGCCCACCGCCCGGCCGCCCGCCCGGCGCAGCGCCGCGAGGCCCCCGGCGTGGGCCCGGTCGGGCGTCAGCAGGATCGCCGTGACTCCCGCGCCGCGCCTGGCCAGTCGGGCCCCGGCGTAGAGGGCGTCGCCGCCGTTGTCGCCGCTGCCGACCAGCAGGGCGATCCGGCGGCCGTACACCCGGCCCAGCAGATCCGCGCAGGCCGCGGCGAGTCCGGCCGCCGCCCGCTGCATCAGCGTCCCGTCGGGAAGCCTTGCCATCAGCTCCCGTTCGGCCGCCCTTACCGTCTCCACGCTGTACGCAGTCCGCATGCGTTCGAGTCTCCCGCACCGACCCGAACACGTCGCATCCATTGACGCTTTGCCGCGCCTTTGCCAAACTCACCGGCCCCCACATGGTGAATCGATTCAGTCGAATGGGTTCGATGAGATCCCTGAGATCCCTTTCCACTTCAACGAGCTCCGGTTCGGGTGACATCGGTTCCGACGAGAGGACCCCCCATGGGACGCAGAGCCCCCCTCCTTGCCGCCGTCGGTGCCACCGCTCTCCTCGCCGCCGTCGGCACCCTGACCCTTCCCGCGCCGCAGGCCGCTGCCGCCGCCTGCGGTGAAGGCTCCTACCAGGCCGAGGCCGTGCTCAACGGCAGCACCTGGACCGCCCGGCGCGGCAGCAGCACCGTCTACACCGGTGGTGACATGCGGGCCGCCGTCCAGGCCGCCGTGAACAGCCTGACCTCCGGGCGCACCGCCAAGGAGCGGGTGGTGGTGCGGGGTTCGGGATCGATGTCCGCCGGGTCGCGGATATCCCTGCCCAGCTACACCGCGCTCGACGTCTGCGGCACCATCAACGTCACCGGCAGCGGGTCCGGCGACCAGGCGCCCGTCTACTCGCGCGGGACCCGGGACGTCGAGGTGCAGCATCTGAACCTCACCGGCAGCCCGTTGTACGGGATCTTCCTGCGGAACGTGCAGAACGTCGTCCTCGGGCAGATCGACATGCGGCTGTCCGCGGGGCTGGGCGTGCGGATCGACAACCGCGGGGACACCAGCCAGTGGACGCGGAACGTCCGGATCGACAACGTGTACGTCTCAGGGGCGTCGAGTCACGCCGTGGAGACGTACGGCGTCGACGGCATCACCATCGGCACGGTGACCGCGCGGAACGTCGGTGAGTCGGGGCTGCTGCTCAACCAGACCGTCAACGCCACCGTCGGCAAGGTCGACGCCGAGAACGCGGGCACCGGCACCGGGTACGCCGCCTTCCGCATGGCCAACCGGAACGGGCGGGTGGGGAGTTCCTACCCGACCAACATCCGGGTGGGCGAGGTCATCGCGCGCGGCGGCGGGCGCGGGGTGTTCTGCGTGTCCGAGAGCGGTGGGGCCGTCATCGACCGGGTGACCCTCAACAACACCGGGAACAACTCGGTGCTGATCGAGAACTGCTACAACGTCAACCTCGCCGCCCGGAGCGGCAGCATCACCGGCGGCGGCGAACTGCGGCTGGCGGCGCGGTCGGAGTTCCCGAACAACCGGGACATCACCGTCCAGAACCTGACCGTGACCAACTCGGCGATCAGGGAGAGCCCCTGCGGTGAGAACACGACCTTCCGGAACATCACCCGGGTGAACAGCAGCCAGTCCATCTGCTGACCGCCGCGTGCCCGGTGGCGGAGGCTCAGCCCTCCGCCACCACCACCGCCGAAGCCACCCCGGCGTCATGGCTCAACGACACGTGCCAGGACCGTACGCCCAGTTCGGCCGCCTTCGCCGCCACCGTCCCCGTCACCCGCAGCCGGGGCCGGCCGCTGTCCTCGACGAAGACCTCGGCGTCCGTCCAGAGCAGGCCCGCCGGCGCGCCCAGCGCCTTCGCGAGGGCCTCCTTCGCGGCGAAACGGGCGGCCAGCGAGGCACTGCCTCGGCGTTCGCCCGTGGGCAGCAGCAACTCACTCTGCAGGAACAGGCGTTCGGCCAGCCCGGGTGTGCGCTTCAGCGCCGCCTCGAACCTGTCGATCTCCGCCACGTCGATACCGACCCCGATGATGCTCATGCCGAGCACCCTATGGCGCGCTCGAAAACGCTCCCTAAAGAGTGACCCCGCCGCGCGGCGCCTCCCGCACGGCGGGTCCGCACGCTTCCCTGTCCGCATGATCAGCGGACGTATCGCAAGCCGGAGCATCGCCTTGCTGCTCGCCGGCGCCGCCGTGCTGCCCATCGGCAGCGCCTCGGCCGACGACCCCGAACCCCCGGCTTCCGGACCGCAGGCCGAACTCGTGCCCGGCGTCCCCCTGAGCACACTCCCGCTCTGGGCGACCGACACGCCCGACCAGGCGCTGCCGCCGGAGGTGTACGAGCCCAGCGCCGAGGAGGACGCCGTCGAGCCACCGAAGGCGAAGAAGGGTACGGACGAACTCGTGGAGTACGTCGACCCCTGGGACGTCCTCGACGAGCCCAAGTGCAGCGAGCAGACGGGCCCCCACCAGCGCCAGGTCGAGGCGTGGCTGAAACGGGAGTCGGACGGGAAGCAGTCGGCCGCCGACTGCCGGGCCATCCGGGCCTTCCAGACCAAGCACAAGATCAAACCCGCCATCGGCTTCGCCGGTCCCGTGACCTGGGCCACCATGCAGCTCGACGCCGCCCGCAAGAACCCCAACGCCGCCGGGAAGTGCCCGGTGCGGGCGTACCGCGTCGCCTGCGTCGACCTCGACCGGCAGCTGGCCTGGGTGCAGCAGGGCAAGAAGGTCGTGTACGGGCCCGTGCACATCCGCAGCGGCCGCAAGGGATACGGCACCCGGACCGGCTGGCACCGCGTCTACTGGCGGCACAAGAACCACGTGTCGTCGCTCTACAACAGCCCCATGCCCTACTCCCAGTTCTTCAGCGGCGGCCAGGCCTTCCACGGTGTCTACGCCACTCTCTTCACCCCCGTCGGCTCCATGGGCTGCGTCAATATGCGCCTTGAGGACGCCCGGAAACTGTGGCGCGTGCTGAAGCAGAACGACCGGGTGTACGTGTGGGGCCACCGGTCGGAGCCGTAGACCCGGCAGCCACGGCCGGGGTCCCGGCTCGGCGGCGTCGGCGGTGCCCTCTGAGACACTGGGGGCGCCATGACAGAAACAGCAGCCTTGCGGACCGCGCCCCTGCGGGCCCGCGCCGAGATCGATCTGGCCGCCCTGCGGGCCAATGTGCGGACCCTGCGCGCCCATGCGCCGGGCGCGGCCCTGATGGCCGTCGTGAAATCGGACGCGTACGGCCACGGGGCGCTCCCGTGTGCCCGCGCCGCGATCGAGGGCGGCGCCGAGTGGCTGGGTACGGCCACGCCGGAGGAGGCCCTCGTGCTGCGGGCCGGCGGGCTGGACGGCGTACGCATCATGTGCTGGCTGTGGACGCCGGGCGGGCCCTGGCGGGAGGCCATCGAGGCCGACCTGGACGTCTCGGTCAGCGGGATGTGGGCCCTGCGCGAGGTCACCGCGGCCGCCCGGCAGGCCGGTGTCCCCGCGCGCGTGCAGCTCAAGGCCGACACCGGGCTGGGGCGCAACGGGTGCCAACCGGGTGACGACTGGGCCGAGCTGGTCCGCGAGGCCCTGAGCGCCGAGGCCGAGGGGCTGCTGCGCGTCACCGGGCTCTGGTCGCACTTCGCCTGCGCCGACGAGCCCGGACATCCGTCCATCGCCGCCCAGCTCTCCCGCTTTTGCGAGATGGTCGCGTACGCCGAGGCGCAGGGCGCGCGGCCCGAGGTGCGGCACATCGCCAACTCGCCCGCCACCCTCACCGTCCCGGACAGCCACTTCGACCTGGTGCGCACCGGCATCGCGACCTACGGCATCTCGCCCAGCCCCGAGCTCGGCAGCTCCGCCGACTTCGGACTGCGGCCCGTGATGACCCTCTCGGCGTCCCTCGCACTGGTGAAACACGTCCCGGGCGGCCACGGCGTCAGCTACGGCCATCGCTACGTCACCCCGGGCGAGACCACCCTCGGCCTGATCCCCCTCGGCTACGCCGACGGCATCCCGCGGCACGCCTCCGGTGCCGGGCCCGTCCTGGTCGGCGGCAAGTGGCGGACCGTCGCGGGGCGGATCGCGATGGACCAGTTCGTGGTCGACCTGGGCGGGGACGAGCCCGAGCCCGGGGCGCAAGCCGTGCTGTTCGGGCCCGGCGAACACGGTGAGCCCACCGCCGAGGACTGGGCGCAGGCCGCGGGGACCATCGCGTACGAAATCGTCACCCGGATCGGAACGCGCGTTCCACGCGTCTATAGGAACGCGTCCCTGTGACGCGGCCGGCGGACGGGCACAGGCTGCGGCCGATGGACGCGTCCATGTGACGCGTTCGTGGGCATGCGGCTATGTGAATGAGGAACGAGACGGGTAACCCGTAGCGGAGCACCGCAACAGAACACAGGCACCATCCACCACCTACGTCACACCAGCACCACCCGACCCAGCGAAGAGGAGCGGTACGTGAGCGAGAGCAGCGCGGAGGCCGTCGCGGCCGTCGCCTCCGCCACGGGGGCGGCCGCGAACTGGCGCAGGGCGACCGGATTCGCCGGTGCGGCGATAGGCGTGATCGCGGCCGGCGCGGCCGCCGGCGTCGCCATAGAGCGGATGACCGTCGGCCGGGGCATGCGGGCCAAGGCCCGCCTCGCCCTGGACTCTGCGGGACCGTACGGCTCGCTGCGCGGCATGCCCGGCAAGGCCTCCGGCGACGACGGCACCGAGCTGTACTACGAGGTCGACGACATCGACCCCGAGGCCGCGCCCGCCCTCACACCGCGCCGGCGCCGGCTCTTCGGCCGCAAGGCTCCCGCCCCCGTCACCGTCGTCTTCAGCCACGGCTACTGCCTCAGCCAGGACTCCTGGCACTTCCAGCGCGCCGCGCTGCGGGGCGTCGTGCGCACCGTGCACTGGGACCAGCGCAGCCACGGCCGGTCCGGCCGGGGCGTCGCCCAGATGGAGCAGGGCACGCACGTCGACATCGAGCAGCTCGGACGCGACCTGAAGGCCGTCATCGACGCGGCCGCGCCCGAGGGGCCGCTCGTGCTGGTCGGGCACTCCATGGGCGGCATGACCGTCATGGCGCTGGCCGACCAGTACCCGGAGCTGATCCGTGACCGGGTCGTCGCCACCGCCTTCGTCGGTACGTCGTCCGGGAAGCTCGGCGAGGTCAACTTCGGGCTGCCCGTCGCGGGAGTGAACGCGGTGCGGCGGGTGCTGCCCGGTGTGCTCAGGGCGCTGGGGCAGCGGGCCGAGCTGGTGGAGAAGGGGCGCCGGGCCACGGCCGACCTGTTCGCCGGGATCATCAAGCGGTACTCGTTCTCGTCCCGGGACGTCGACCCGGCGGTCGCCCGGTTCGCCGAGCGGATGATCGAGGGGACGCCGATCGACGTGGTCGCGGAGTTCTACCCGGCCTTCTCCGACCACGACAAGACCGAGGCCCTCGCCCTCTTCACGGACATGCCGGTGCTCGTCCTGGCCGGTGTGGGGGACCTCGTCACGCCCAGCGAGCACAGTGAGGCCATCGCCGATCTGCTGCCGGACGCCGAGCTGGTCCTGGTGCCGGACGCCGGGCACCTCGTGATGCTGGAGCACCCGGAGGTCGTCACCGACCGTCTCGCCGACCTCCTCACCCGGGCGGGTGCCGTGCCGGCAGGGGCTACCGTAATTGGCTATGGAAGCACCAGCAGCACCGCACAACGCGGGTGATCTAGAGCTCACCGTCACCTCTCCCGACCAGATGCGGGAGCTGGGCCGCCGACTCGCCAAGCTGCTGCGCGCCGGCGACCTCGTGATGCTCAGCGGGGAGCTCGGCGCGGGCAAGACGACGCTGACGCGCGGGCTCGGCGAGGGGCTGGGGGTCCGGGGCGCGGTCACCTCGCCGACCTTCGTGATCGCCCGGGTCCACCCGTCCCTCGGCGACGGTCCGCCGCTCGTCCACGTCGACGCGTATCGCCTGGCCGGCGGGCTGGACGAGATGGAGGACCTCGATCTCGACGTCTCGTTGCCGGAGTCGGTGATCGTCGTGGAGTGGGGCGAGGGGAAGGTCGAGGAGCTGACGGAGGAGCGGTTGCAGCTCGTGATCCATCGGGCCGTGGGCGACACCACCGACGAGGTGCGGCATGTGACCGTGACGGGGCTCGGGGAGCGGTGGGCGGACGTGGATCTGAGCGTGCTGTCTGCCTGAACCGGACGGGTTCCGACAAGACGTCGGCAAAATATTGCGTTTGCGCTCGCGTGCGTGGTCACATGGTATCCAGCTCGTAGTTAGGTGTGCCTAACTACTTCCGCCCCCGGCTCCCAGGAGGCGTCCATGTCGGCTTCGGAGAACAAGGTTCCACAGGGGTCCCAGGTGGTCGCCGGGGTGTCCATGCGGGATCTGTTGGCGGCGGGGGTGGCGGCGAACGTGATCTCGACGCCGCCGCGGCGCTCCGCTGGGGGCGCCGTGAGGCCGTCCGTTGTCTGCGGGTCCGCTGTGGCTGGTCGCGCCCACGCGGCGGAGCCGCATATCGATACAGCCCGCGCCCCTGGGGACGCTGCCGCACCGCCATCGACGTCGCCACGGCCGCCCAGCTGATCGGCTGTCACTAAGGGATCACCACGACCGTTCGGCCGATCGTCGCGAAGTCCCACATGGCGTTGCCGTCCTCCCGGGATTCGCGGATGCCGCCCGTCTTCACCGTCGGATTGTTGGGCTGGGGAGCCGAACCGTCCGCCGGGGCGCTGAAGCCGACGGTGGTGTTCTCCGCGGTGGCGAAGCGGACCACGTGCTCGACGGGGAGGCCGTCGGTGCCGGTGACCGCGTTGGAGCGGGACGTGACGGTGTAGGTGCCCGGTGCCGGGTCGACCGTTCCGGGGGTGACGCGGAACGTGCGCTTGACCCTCTCGCCCGGGTCGACCAGCCAGACCCGGTCGCGGCCCATGGAGTACACGACACGCTGACCGGCACCGGAACGGGCGGGCAGCGCGCCCGGCTTCCTGTCGGGTGCCGGGGAGGTGCTCACCTCGGGTGAGCGGGCGGCGTGCGGCGCCCGCAGGCCGGCCGGGACGGTCGCCGAGGCCTGGAAGGCGAGGAAGCCGACGGTCGCCAGGGCCGCCACGGTGAGCCCCGCGACGATCGAGGAACTGCTGCCTGCCACCGTCACCACCTCAGCGTTCGGGTCGTACGTCGGGTTCGAGCCGACCGTAGCAGCCGTCAAGCGGCCGACCGGGGCGGCGCTTCCGGGGGCGCGGGCGCCGTAGGCTGTTTGCGTGCTCTTGCTCGCTCTGGATACCGCCACCCCCGCCGTCACCGTCGCGCTGCACGACGGTACGGACGTCATCGCCTCGTCGAGTCAGGTGGACGCGCGCCGGCACGGCGAGCTGCTGCTGCCGGCCGTCGACCGCGTCCTCGCCGAGGCCGGACTCGAACTCGCCGCCGTCACCGGCATCGTCGTGGGCATCGGCCCCGGCCCGTACACCGGGCTGCGCGTCGGACTCATGACCGCCGACACCTTCGGGCTCGCCCTCGGCGTCCCCGTGCACGGTGTGTGCACGCTGGACGGTCTGGCGTACGCCGCCGACATCGAGACGGGCCCCTTCGTCGTGGCGACCGACGCCCGGCGCAAGGAGGTCTACTGGGCGCGCTACGCCGACTCCCGTACCCGGTTGACCGACCCGGCCGTCGACCGGCCCGCCGACATCGCCGACCAGGTCGCGGGGCTGCCCGCGGTCGGCGCGGGCGCGCTGCTGTACCCCGACACCTTCCCCGGCGCCCACGAGCCCGAGCACGTGTCGGCGGCGGCCCTCGCGGCGCTGGCCGCCGAGAGACTGGCGGCGGGCGAGGAACTCCCCGCGCCCCGGCCGCTGTACCTGCGCCGACCCGACGCCCAGGTCCCCAAGAACTACAAGGTGGTCACCCCCAAGTGACAGGACAGCCGACCGGACCGGAGTCCGGGCCGGAGACCGGGCCGCCGGTGACCCCTGTGCTGCGCGAGATGCGCTGGTGGGACATCGACGCCGTGCTGGGGCTCGAGAAGGACCTCTTCCCCGAGGACGCCTGGTCCCGGGGGATGTTCTGGTCCGAGCTGGCCCACTCGCGGGGGCCCGGCGCGACCCGGCACTACGTCGTCGCCGAGGACGGTGAACGGCTCGTCGGATACGCCGGGCTCGCCTCCTCGGGGGACCTGGCCGACGTCCAGACCATCGCCGTCACCCGCGACCAGTGGGGCACCGGCCTCGGCGGTCGGCTCCTCACCGAACTGCTGCGGGCCGCCACCGCCTTCGAGTGCGCCGAGGTGATGCTGGAGTGCCGGGTGGACAACGTCCGCGCGCAGAAGCTGTACGAGCGCTTCGGCTTCGAGGCCATCGGCTTCCGGCGCGGCTACTACCAGCCGGGGAACGTGGACGCCCTGGTGATGCGACTGAACACGAAATCCGGCAGCGGCTCCGCCGCGGGTTCACCTTCCGTACAAGGAACCGAGATCAATGACTGACTCACGCGACGAGCCGCTCGTCCTCGGCATCGAGACCTCCTGCGACGAGACCGGCGTCGGCATCGTCCGCGGCACCACCCTGCTCGCCGACGCCATCGCCTCCAGCGTCGACGAGCACGCCCGCTTCGGCGGCGTAGTGCCGGAGGTCGCCTCCCGGGCGCACCTGGAGGCCATGGTCCCGACGATCGACCGCGCGCTGAAGGAGGCGGGTGTCTCCGCCCGCGACCTGGACGGCATCGCGGTGACCGCCGGTCCGGGGCTCGCGGGTGCGCTGCTGGTCGGCGTCTCGGCTGCGAAGGCGTACGCCTACGCGCTGGGCAAGCCGCTCTACGGCGTCAACCACCTCGCCTCCCACATCTGCGTGGACCAGCTGGAGCACGGGGCGCTGCCGGAGCCGACGATGGCGCTGCTGGTGTCCGGCGGGCACAGCTCGCTGCTGCTGTCGACGGACATCACCTCCGACGTCCGCCCGATGGGCGCCACCATCGACGACGCGGCCGGCGAGGCCTTCGACAAGATCGCCCGGGTGCTGAACCTGGGCTTCCCGGGCGGCCCGGTCATCGACCGGTACGCGCGCGAGGGCGACCCGGAGGCCATCGCCTTCCCGCGCGGGCTGACCGGCCCGCGCGACCCGGCGTACGACTTCTCCTTCTCCGGTCTGAAGACGGCGGTCGCCCGCTGGATCGAGGCCAAGCGGGCGGCGGGCGAGGAGGTGCCGGTGCGGGACGTGTCCGCTTCCTTCCAGGAGGCGGTAGTGGACGTGCTGACCCGCAAGGCCGTCCGTGCCTGCAAGGACGAGGGCGTCGACCACCTGATGATCGGCGGCGGCGTGGCGGCCAACTCCCGGCTGCGGGCCCTGGCCCAGGAGCGCTGCGAGGCGGCCGGCATCCGGCTGCGGGTGCCCCGGCCGAAGCTGTGCACGGACAACGGGGCGATGGTGGCGGCGCTGGGCGCGGAGATGGTCGCCCGCGACCGGCCGGCGTCCAGCTGGGACCTGTCGGCGGACTCCTCGCTGCCGGTGACGGATCCTCATGTGCCCGGGAACAGTCACGCCCACGACCATGTGCACGAGGTCAGCAAGGAGAACCTGTACTCGTGACGGTCGCGCTGATGTGGGAGGCGCGGGCGCTTCCCGGGCGAGGGGAGGAGTTGCTGGCCTGGGCGCGGGCACAGAGCTTGGCCGTACGGCCCCTGCGCCGGGAGACCCTTCGGGCGCCGCAGGACCGGGTGCTCGTCATCACCTGGTGGGACGCGGGGATCGACGCCGAGCTGCCCGAACTGCCGGAGCCGGACGGCGAATTGGTGACTCGGGCGGTGCATCGGTGGCGGTTCGAGTCGGTCGACGTCAGTACGGGTACCCACGTTGTCCGGTGAGGCTTGAGCTCATGTTCTGTGGGCGTCACCTCACCGCGGACACGGCCGTCCCACAGCGCAACCGCCGGTCCGGACCCAACTCCCGCACCGGACCGCTGAGTTCCAGCCGCGCCGTATGCCGTGCCTCCGTGCTGGACGCCGCCAACCGCAGCTCCAGCACCCCCGGTTCGACCACCCTGCGTCCCGCGCGGTCGCTGAACGAGGACAGGTCCGCGTGGAACTGGAAGGTGATCCTGCTCGCCTCGCCGGGGGCCAGTTCCACGCGTCGGTAGCCGATCAGCCGGACGTCCGGCCGGGTCACGGAGGCCACCGGGTCGTGGAGGTACAGCTGGACCACCTCCGCCCCGGCGCGGTCGCCGCTGTTGCGGACGGTGAGGGAGAGGTCGTATGTGCCGTCCGTGGTGATCCGCGAGGCCGTTCCCTGGAACTCGCCCCAGGTGAAGTCCGTGTACGACCGGCCGTGCCCGAACGCGTACAGCGGCGTCGGATCCAGGTTGCTGACCTCGCCCGCCAGCCCCAGCGGCGGCTGAAGGTACGTCCACGGCTGACCGCCCGGCATCCGAGGCACGCTCACCGGCAGCCGGCCCGACGGGTTCACCCGGCCCGACAGCACCCCCGCCACCGCCGGCCCGCCCTCCTCGCCGGGGAAGAACGCCTGCACGACCGCCGCCAGCCGCCCCTGCCAGCGGCCCAGCGCGTACGGGCGACCGGTGAGCAGGACCAGGACGACCGGGACGCCGGTCGCCACCAGGGCGTCCAGCAGATCGGCCTGTACGCCCGGCAGCCGCAGGTCCGTCACGTCGCAGCCCTCACCCGACGTGCCCCGCCCGAACAGCCCGGCCCGGTCGCCCAGCACCGCCAGGCACACGTCCGCCTCGGAGGCCCGCGTCACCGCCTCCTCGAAGCCCGCCGTGTCCGGGTCCAAGACGCCGCACCCCTCCGCGAACGTCACCTTGGCGTCGGGGAGTTCGGCGCGCAGTGCCTCCAGGACCGTCGGGATCTCGACGCCCGTCGGCACCTCGGGGTGGTGCGTGAGGACGTGGGAGGGAAAGGAGTAGCAGCCCAGCATCGCCAGGGCGTCGGCAGCCCGGGGCCCGACGACGGCGACGCGGGCGTCGGGCGGGAGCGGCAGTACGCCGTCCGGGTTGTCCAGCAGCACCACCGACTCCTCGGCCACGCGCCGGGCCAGCGCCCGGTTCGCGGGGGAGTCCAGGTCGATGCGCGACGCGGTGGGCTCCGGGGCCCAGTCCTCGTCCAGGAGGCCCAGCTCGCACTTCTGGAGCAGAACCCGGCGCGCCGCCCGGTCCACCAGTTCCTCCGGTACGTCCCCCGCCCGCACCGCCTCCACCAGCGGCTTCCCGTAGCACTTCACCGTCGGCAGCTCCACGTCGACCCCGGCCGCCAGCGCCACGTGCGCCGCCTCGCCGGGGCCGCCCGCCACTCGGTGCAGCGTCTGCAGGAAGCCGATGCCGAAGTAGTCGGCGACCACCGTGCCCGTGAAGCCCCACCGCTCCCGCAGGAGCCCCGTCAGCAGCTCCGGGTCCGCCGACGCCGGCACCCCGTCCGTCTCGTTGTACGCCGCCATCACCGACCGCGCCCCGCCCTCGCGCAGGGCCATCTCGAACGGGGGCAGGGTCACGTCCGCGAGCTCCCGGACGCCCGCCCGCACGGGCGCGAGATTACGGGCGCCCGCGGAGGCCGCGTACCCGGCGAAGTGCTTCAGCGTCGCGACCACCCCGGCCGACTCAAGGCCCCGGACGTACGCCGTGCCGATCGTGCCGACCAGGTACGGGTCCTCGCCGACGGTCTCCTCGACCCGGCCCCAGCGCGGATCGCGTACGACGTCCAGGACCGGCGCGAGACCCTGGTGGACGCCCACCGAGCGCAGGTCCTCGCCGATGCGGTGGGCCATCTCCTCGACGAGCGGGGGGTCGAAGGTGGCCCCCCACGCCAGCGGGACCGGATAGGCGGTGGCCTGCCAGGCCGTGAACCCCGCCAGGCACTCCTCGTGGGCCACGGCCGGGATGCCGAAGCGGCCCGCCGCGGCGATCCGGCGCTGTGCGCGGGCCAGCGCCCGCGCGCCCAGCGACGGGTCCACGGGGGCGGTGCCGAAGGAGCGGGTGAGCTGGCCGAGGCCGTGGGTGATCAGCTCGGCCCATTCGTCGTCGGAGCGGTCGGCGGTCATGTCGTGCTGGTGCGGGGCGACGCCCTCGCCGTCCGTGGCGGCGCCCACCCACACGCCGTACAGCTGGGCGGTCTTCTCCTGGAGGGTCATCCGGGAGAGGAGGTCGTCGACGCGGGCGGCGGCGGGCAGGGCGGGGTCGCGCCAGGGGGCGGTGGTCATGAAACTCCTGTCGGGGCGATGGCCCACTCGCGAATGTTTCGTTGTTCACCTCGAATGTTCCGGGAACCTAGGCGCGGTGAGAAGGGTTCGTCAAGGGGGCGCGCAGGGATACGATCGCCGCCATGACACCCTCGGAGCCCGCCGAAACCCGGACGACAACGCGTGAAACCCGGACGACATCCCCGTCCTCCGGCCGGTCCACGCAGACCGCGACGCTCGCCGAGATCGCCCGCGAGGCCGGCGTCTCCGCGCCGACTGTTTCGAAGGTCCTCAACGGACGTGCCGATGTCGCCCCGGCCACCCGCAGCCGGGTCGAGGAGCTGCTGCGTGCCCACGGCTACCGTCGACGGCGGGCCGAGGCCAGCCGGTCACCCCTCATCGACCTGGTCTTCCACGAGCTGGAGAGCGCGTGGGCGATGGAGGTCATCCGGGGCGTGGAGAACGTCGCCCGGGACGCCGGCCTGAGTGTCGTGCTCAGCGAGAGCGCCGGGCGGCTGACCCCGGGGCGCACCTGGGCCGACCAGGTCGCCGCCCGCCGCCCGCACGGCGTGATCCTGGTGCTGTCCGGCCTCGACGAGTCCCAGCGCGCCCTGCTGACCAGCCGGTCCATCCCGTTCGTGGTGATGGACCCGGCGGGCGACCCGGGCGCCGACGTACCGTCCATCGGGGCGACCAACTGGCAGGGCGGACTGGCCGCCACCCGGCACCTGGTCGATCTCGGGCACCGCAGGATCGGCGCGATCACCGGGCCGTCCCGGATGATGTGCAGCCGCGCCCGCGTCGACGGCTACCGCGCGGCCCTGGAGACGGCCGGGCTCCCGGTCGACCCGGACCTGATCCGGCCCGGCGACTTTCACCACGAGACCGGCTACCGGCAGGGCCTGGAGCTGCTGCGCCGCCCGGACCGGCCGACCGCCGTATTCGCCGGGAACGACCTCCAGGCGCTCGGGCTGTACGAGGCCGCGCGCGAGCTGGGGCTGCGGATCCCGGAGGACCTCAGCGTGGTCGGCTTCGACGATCTGCCGATCGCGCGCTGGGTGGGGCCGCCGCTGACGACCGTCCGGCAGCCCCTGACGGAGATGGCGGAGGCCGCGGCGAAGCTGGTCCTCGACCTGGCACGGGAGGAGGGGACACCGGCGGCGACGCGGGTGGAGCTGGCGACCAGCCTCGTGGTGCGTAGTAGTACGGGGGCGCCTGTGGCCGGAAGTTGATGTATTGACGGGTGGGGCAAGCACCTCCACACTCCTCCGAAGTCAATCGGATGCACGACCGAAACTTTCGGAGGCCCTGCCTTGAGAACCTCCAGAGCGTTCCGTGCACGTCTTGCCGCCCTCGGCACCGCGATCACGACCGCGGCGGCCACCGTCCTGCTGACGCTCGGCGCGACCCCCGCCCAAGCCGCCGAGACACCGCTGCGCGACCTGGCCGCCGCCAAGGGCAAGGTCATGGGCACCGCCGTCACCGGCTCCAAACTCACCGGTACCTACGGCGACATCGCGGGCCGTGAGTTCAACGCGCTGACCCCCGGCAACGCCATGAAGTGGGGCTCGGTCGAGCCGACGCGCGGTTCCTTCAACTGGGCCGAGGCTGACCAGATCGTCGACTTCGCCGAGGCGCACGGCCAGCAGGTGCGCGGCCACACTCTGGTCTGGCACAGCCAGAATCCCAGCTGGCTGACGAACGGCAGCTGGACGTCGGCCGAGCTGAGCCAGTTGATGAACGACCACATCGCGCTGGAAGTCGGCCGCTACAAGGGCCGGCTGGCCACCTGGGACGTGGTGAACGAGCCGTTCAACGAGGACGGCACCTACCGGCAGACCCTCTGGTACAACGGCCTCGGCGCCGACTACATCGCCCAGGCCCTGACCGCGGCCCGCGCCGCCGACCCGAGCGCCAAGCTGTACATCAACGACTACAACGTCGAGGGCGTCAACGCGAAGAGCACGGCGATGTACAACCTGGTCAAGTCACTGAAGGAGCGCGGCGTACCGATCGACGGGGTCGGCCTCCAGGCCCACCTGATCCTCGGCCAGGTGCCGTCCACCATGCAGCGGAACATCCAGCGGTTCGCCGATCTCGGCGTCGACGTGGCGATCACCGAGCTGGACATCCGTATGCAACTGCCCTCGGACAGCGCCAAGCTGACCCAGCAGGCCGCCGACTACAAGGCGGTCATGAGCGCCTGCCTCGCGGTGTCCCGGTGCGTCGGCGTCACGGTGTGGGGCTTCACCGACTCCGACTCCTGGATCCCGTCCACCTTCCCCGGGCAGGGCGCGGCGACGCCGTACGACGAGAACTACGCGCCGAAACCGGCCTATCACGCCATCGCCGAGTCGCTGGGCGGCGGCACGACCACCCCGCCGCCCACGGACGCGTGCACGGCGGCCTACAGCGTCACCAGCCAGTGGGACACCGGCTTCACCGGGCAGGTCCGGATCGCCTGCTCGGGGGCGGCGCTGTCGTCCTGGAAGGCGAGCTGGACCTTCGGCGCGGGCCAGCGGCTCACCCAGGCCTGGAACGCGAGTTGTACGCAGTCGGGGGCGACGGTCACCTGTTCCAACGCCTCGTACAACGGGACGGTTCCCGACGGCGGTTCGGTCATCTTCGGCTTCAACGGGTCGTGGAGCGGGAGCAATCCGGTGCCGGCCGTGACCCTGGGCTGAGACAGGGGGGAAGTCTGAGAATTTCCGAAGAAAACCGGCCCTGGCATCCCTGCCCGTAATAATTCGGACGTACGTTCCTGCCTGTGACGGGACTTGGGGCGAACGGGCGGGACACGAACGGGGACGACGGCAGACACGTGGGCCGGCGGTCGAGGGTGCTGAAGACCGCCGGCCTCCTCCTCGCGGGCACCCTGCTGCTGGGCGTGGGCGCGGCAGGCTGGGCCTACTGGCACCTGAACGACAACATCAAGAGCGTCGACATCAACAGCGCCCTCGGCGACAACCGCCCACCCAGGGCGCTGACGACCCCGCCCCCCTCGGCCTCGGCGTCCCCCCTGCCCACCGGCTCCCTGAACATCCTGGTCCTGGGCTCGGACTCGCGCAGCGGCGCCGAGAACCAGGAACTCGGCGGCGGCAGCGGCACCAGCGGTGCCCGCTCGGACACGGCGATGGTGGTCCACATCGACGCCGGCCGCGCGGCGGCGACGGTCGTCAGCATCCCCCGCGACACCCTGGTCACCCGCCCCTCCTGCCCCCTCCCGTCGGGCGGCACCACGCAGGAGGCGTACAACACCATGTTCAACAGCGCCTACGCCGTCGGCGGCCCCGTCTGCGCGGTGAAGACGGTCGAGTCGCTCACCGGCGTCCGCATGGACCACTACCTGGAGATCGACTTCTCGGGTTTCGCGAAGCTGGTGGACGCGCTGGGCGGCGTCACGGTCACCACGGACGAGGACATCGACGACGAGGACAGCCACCTCACCCTCGCGGCGGGCACCCACCACCTGGACGGCGAGCAGGCCCTGGCCCTCGCCCGCACCCGGCACGGCATAGGCGACGGCAGCGACCTCGGCCGCATAGGCCTCCAGCAGAACCTGGTGAAGGCACTCCTGGACCAGATCTCCGCCACTTCCCTCCTCACCGACCTCGCCAAGCTCTACCGCGTCGCCGACGCCGCGACGGCCGGCCTCACCACCGACACCGGCCTGGACTCCCTGAACGAACTGATGGACCTCGGCCGGAGCCTGCGGGGCCTGACCTCGGACACGGTGCGGACGGTGACGATGCCGGTGGTGCCGGCGCCGTCCGACCGCAACCGGGTGGTGGCGCGGGAGCCGGAGGCGGGGGAGCTGTGGGAGTCGTTGCGGTGAGAGAGAAAGATCTTGGAAGAAAACCTGGGCGGCGTGTCGATCCGGGGGTCTCCCGTTCGACGCACGGGTGAGAGGCCGGGAAGGACCCGGTCGCCGAATCCAGGAGTCACCATGCCGCGCTACCTCTCCCTCGTCCGGATCGACGAGTCCACCGCGCCCGCCGAGGGCCCGAGCCCCGAGATGATGCAGCGCATGGGGGAGCTGCTGGAGGAGATCACCAAGGCCGGCGTGATGCTGGACACCGCCGGGCTCACCCCCTCGGCGCAGGGCACCCGCGTGCACTGGGACGGCGCGGACGTCTCCGTCACCGACGGTCCCTTCACCGAGTCCAAGGAGGTCATCGGCGGCTACGCCATCATGCAGTGCAAGGACCGGGCCGAGGCGCTGGAGTGGGCCTCGCGCTTCGTGAAGGTCCACGGCCCGGAATGGCAGGTCACCTGCGAGGTCCGGGAAATCGCAGAGGGCTGATCTCCCCTCCTTGGATCCAGTGCCGTTCGGGTGTTGCATGGTGGGCTGTGACCCCGCAGCCCACCGCCGACCCGTACGGCACCATCGAGACCGTCTTCCGTATCGAGTCACCCCGCGTCATCGCCGCCGTCGCCCGCACCGTCCGCGACATCGGCATCGCCGAGGAGCTCGCGCAGGATGCGCTGGTCGCCGCGCTGGAGCAGTGGCCGCGGGACGGCGTCCCCGACAACCCCGGCGCCTGGCTCATGGCCGCCGCCAGGCACCGCGCCGTCGACCTGATCCGGCGGCGCGAGAACTACGCCCGCAAGCTCGCGGAGATCGGCCGCGACCTGGAGACGACGGCACCGCCCGAGGAGCCGTCCGACCCCGAGGACATCGACGACGACCTGCTCCGCCTGGTCTTCACCACCTGCCACCCGGTGCTGTCGCCTCAGGCCCGTATCGCCCTCACCCTGCGCCTCCTCGGCGGCCTGACCACCCCGGAGATCGCCCGGGCCTTCCTGGTCCCGGAGCCGACCGTGGCCCAGCGCATCGTCCGGGCCAAGCGCACGCTCGCGACCAGGAACGTCGCCTTCGAGGTCCCGTACGGCCCCGACCGCGAGGCCCGTCTCGGCTCGGTCCTCGACGTCATCTACCTGATCTTCAACGAGGGTTACGCCGCCACGGCGGGCGACGACTGGCTGCGCCCGGCGCTGTGCGAGGACGCGTTGCGCCTGGCCCGCGTGCTGTCCGGTCTCATGCCGAAGGAGCCGGAGGTGCACGGCCTGACCGCCCTCCTGGAGTTCCAGGCGTCCCGCACGGCTGCCCGCACCGGCCCCTTGGGCGAGCCGGTCCTGCTCAAGGACCAGAACCGCCGCCGCTGGAACCGCATGCTCATCGCCCGCGGCATCACGGCCCTCTCCCGCGCGGACGCCACGGCCACCGGCGCCCCCGGCCCGTACGCCCTCCAGGCCGCCATCGCCGCCTGCCACGCGCACGCGTACACGTACGAGGAGACCGACTGGAAGACCATCGCCACCCTCTACGGCCTGCTGTCCGCGCGGTCCCCTTCACCCGTCGTGGAGTTGAACCGCGCGGTCGCCGTGTCGATGGCGGACGGACCGGAACCCGCCCTGAGGATCGTCGACACGATCGCCGCCGAACCGGCCCTGCGGGAGTACCACCTGCTGCCGAGCGTGCGCGGCGACCTGCTGCTGCGCCTTGGCCGTACTGCGGAGGCGCGGGCGGAGTTCGAGCGGGCGGCCGCTCTCACCCGCAACGAGCGGGAGCGGGAGATGCTGCTGAAGCGGGCGGCGACCGCCGGGCAGTGACCAGCGGGTGAGGTGAGAACCCGGCACAACACCGTGGCGCCCGGCACTACACCGGCCGTCCCACCAACATCGTCGGCGCCCCCGCCACCCGGGTCAGGAACACCGTCGCAGCGTTCGGCCCCTGCGGCTTGACCTTCTTGCGCAGTTCCTCCGGCTCGACGGCGGAGCCGCGCTTCTTGACGGTGAGGACGCCCACCTCGCGCTCCCGCAGCAGCGCCTTCAACTTCTTGACGTTGAACGGGAGCTGATCGGTGATCTCGTAGGCGGTGGCGTAGGGGGTGTTGTGCGGTTCGTCGGCGGTGACGTAGGCGATGGTCGGGTCGATCAGCCCGCCCTCCAGGTCCTCGGCGACCTGGGCGACCAGGTGGGCGCGGATTACGGCGCCGTCCGGCTCGTACAAGTACCGTCCGACCGGCCTGACCTCGGGGTCCGGGAGCATGGTGGCGGGGGTGACGTAGATGCCGGCCTCGGCGGGCAGCAGCGTCGCCCGCCGTGCGCCCGGCGTCTCGTTCGGGCCGAACCACAGCATGGCCTCCTTCACGTCCCCGCCGTCCGAGACCCACTCGGCCGTCGCCTCCGCGGGGATCGCCTCGTGCGGAATGCCCGGCGCGATCTTCAGTACGCCGAGCGGCGCGGTGCGCGCGGCGGACACGGCCCAGGACAGGGGCGGGGAGTAGGCCTCCGGATCGAAGATCCGGCCGCGCTTGGAGGAACGCCGGGCCGGGTCGACGAACACGGCGTCGTACCCGGCCGTGTCGATCTCCGTCACGTCCGCCTCGCGCACCTCGATCAGGTCGGCGAGCCCGAGCGCGTCGGCGTTGGCGCGGACCACCGCACAGGTCAGCGGATCCCGGTCCACGGCCAGTACCCGGATCCCGGCGCGGGCGAAGGCGATCGCGTCGCCGCCGATCCCACAGCACAGGTCGGCGACGGACCGCACCCCGAGCGCCTCGAAGGACTCGGCACGATGCGTCGCCACTCTCGCCCGCGTCGACTGTTCGACCCCGTTCGGCGTGAAGAACATCCGCCCCGCGTCAGACGCCCCGAACTTCGCCACCGCCCGCTGCCGCAGCCGCGCCTGCCCGAGCGCCGCCGACACCAGTTCGGCGGGGTGCTCGCGGCGCAGACGGGTGGCGACGGCGAGTTCGTCGGCGGGGTCGGTGTCGCGTACGGCGTCGAGGAGGGCGCGGCCCTCTGGGGCGAGGAGCGCGGAGAAGGAGGCGAGGTCGTTCACCGGGCCATTGTCGGCCAGTCGGTGGATGGTCCGCGGCCGGCGGCGGTGTCGGCCGGGCTTCGGGGTGAGTGCCTGCGAAGATCCGGCACCATGCGACTAGTAGTACAAAATGACAAAAGTCACCGCAATGGGGCAGCCATGAGGCACCGCCGCCGCGGGAGACCCGGGCGTGCCGGGTTCCGCGGCGGAGTCGCCGCACTGGCTGCGGCGGCCATCGCCTCGGCCTGCGCACCGGCCTCCGCCCCGGGCGGCCAGGGCGGCACAGGCACGGCACGCCCCACGTCCAGCCGAGAGCCCTTGAAGGCGCCGCCCCCGGCCACCACCCAGAACCCACCGGTCCGGAACTCGCCCACCCAGACCCCGCCCGCCCGGAAGTACCGTTCGGGAAAGTCCCTCGCCGCCCGAGCCGCCGCGGCGAGACGCTGGGGCCTGGCGAGAATCCCCCTCACGCCCCCGCACCCGCCCCTCACCAAGCCGAAGATCACCACCCGCGAGGGCTTCGAGGTCGACGGGCACGAGGAACTCGGCCTCCCGCCGGTCTTCACCACCATCCCCACCAAGCAACGGGTCGTCTTCCTCACGATCGACGACGGCGCCGAGAAGGACCCGGCGTTCCTGCGGATGATGAACGACCTGCAGGTGCCGTACACCGCCTTCCTCAGCAACTACCTGATCAAGGACGACTACGGCTACTTCAAGCGCATGCAGCGCGACGGGGTCTCCCTGAACAACCACACCCTCCACCACCCCTACCTCCCCGGACTCTCCTACCGCCGTCAGCAGTACGAGATCTGCGCCATGCAGGACGTGATCGAGGAGCGCTACGGCAAGCGCCCGCTGCTCTTTCGCCCGCCCTTCGGGAACTACAACCGGGACAGCCTGCGCGCCGCGAAGTCGTGCGGCGTCAAGTACGTCCCGCTGTGGAACGAGGAGGTCTTCGTCGACCACTGGGACTACCGGGAGTGGGACCGCAGGATCCGACCGGGTGACATCGTCCTCACGCACTTCCGGGGCCGGGACGACTGGAAGGGCACAATGCCGGACATGATCCGCCGGTTCCTGAACAAGGTCACGGCCGAGGGGTACGCGGTGGCCCGGCTGGAGGACTACCTGTGAGGCCGACGCCGGGGCCGCGCGTGCTGGCAGCCGTGGCCCTGGCGTCCACGCTGCTCGCCGGCTGCGCCCGGCCGACGACGGCCGTGGCTCCGGAGGCAGGTCCGCCCACCGAGAGGTCACACAGCGCCCGCTCGGCGAAGGGCCCGACCCACACCGCACAGCCCTACCGCCGCTGGGGCCTGACCACCCCGCTCCCCGCACCGCCGCCCCCGCCCGCCCACCGGCTACGGCTCCCCGCCCACGATCCGCTGCCCGTCGTGCACCGCGTCCCGACCCGGGACAAGGTCGTCTTCCTCACCTACGACGACGGCGCCGAGAAGGACCCCCGCTTCGTCGACCTGGTCCGTGAACTACGGCTGCCCGTCAGCATGTTCCTCACGGACAGTGTCGTCGGCCCGGGCTACGGCCACTTCGCGCGCCTGCGCTCGGTGGGCGCGTCCATCCAGAACCACACCCTCGACCACGCCGCCCTGCGTGGCCTGCCGTACGCCGGCCAGCGCGCCGAGATCTGCGGCCAGCAGAACAAACTCCGCGCCCGCTTCGGCATCCGCCCCCGCCTCTTCCGGCCGCCCTACGGCACGTACGACACCACCACCCTCCGCGCGGCGAGGGACTGCGGCATCGCGGCGATCACCCTGTGGCGGGCCGCGATGGAAGCCGACGGCGAACTCACCTACGCCCACGGCCCCACCCGCCTCCACCCAGGCGACATCATCTCCGTCCCCTCAGGCGAACCGACCGGCCTCTCCCTGAGAGACCGCACGACAAGGCTGCTGCGCGAGATCCAGCGCAGAGGCCTGACGGTAGGCCGCTTGGAGGACTACATCTGAAGAAACCTCCCGAGGCGGGCCCAGCCCCTCCAGCCCGTCCGGTGCTTGAGGGCAAGGACCTGTCGGTCCGGCCTTCTGTGGGCCGTTCGAGGACGAGTTCAACATGCGGCGCCGATCGGCGACGGCCCGGCCCTCCAGCCCGTCCGGCGTTTGAGGACGAGGCCGTTCAGGCCGATAGGGGGGGTCTGGGGGCGCAGCCCCCAGGGCGGTCACCGCGACTCCGGTCACCCGAATCGCGGCTCGGCCAGCGCAGCGAATTAGCAGTCCGCTTGACCGAGTGCTAACCGCCGCCATAGTCTCGGCTCTGGCACTCGGCAGATGAGAGTGCCAACTACGCGACGGGCAGGTCCGGCACCCGCGACGACGGATCCACCTGGTCGCCACCTCAGACAGTTAACCCCGTGAGATCTCCGAAGGGGGAGGTCGGATCGTGACGACCACCAGCTCCAAGGTTGCCATCAAGCCGCTCGAGGACCGCATCGTGGTCCAGCCGCTCGACGCCGAGCAGACCACCGCCTCTGGCCTGGTCATCCCGGACACCGCCAAGGAGAAGCCCCAGGAGGGCGTCGTCCTGGCCGTGGGCCCGGGCCGCTTCGAGAACGGCGAGCGTCTGCCGCTCGACGTCAAGACCGGCGACATCGTGCTGTACAGCAAGTACGGCGGCACCGAGGTGAAGTACAACGGCGAGGAGTACCTCGTCCTCTCGGCTCGCGACGTGCTCGCGATCATCGAGAAGTAGTTCACCCGAAGCACCTTCTGAAGCACCTTTTGCTTCCAGCTGCGCCCCTGGCCCCCGCGACCACACAAGAAGCCGGGCGCCCGGGGCGCAGTGTCTTTTTAACCCACAGATTTCGAGAGGGCTCCCGCTGTCATGGCGAAGATCCTGAAGTTCGACGAGGACGCCCGTCGCGCCCTCGAGCGCGGCGTCAACAAGCTGGCCGACACGGTCAAGGTGACGATCGGCCCCAAGGGCCGCAACGTCGTCATCGACAAGAAGTTCGGCGCCCCCACCATCACCAACGACGGCGTCACCATCGCCCGCGAGGTCGAGGTCGAGGACCCGTACGAGAACCTCGGTGCCCAGCTGGTGAAGGAGGTGGCGACCAAGACCAACGACATCGCGGGTGACGGTACGACCACCGCCACCGTGCTGGCCCAGGCGCTGGTCCGCGAGGGCCTGAAGAACGTCGCCGCCGGTGCCTCCCCGGCCGCCCTGAAGAAGGGCATCGACGCCGCCGTCGCCGCGGTCTCCGAGGAGCTCCTCGCGACGGCCCGCCCGATCGACGAGAAGTCCGACATCGCCGCCGTCGCCGGTCTGTCCGCCCAGGACCAGCAGGTCGGCGAGCTCATCGCCGAGGCGATGGACAAGGTCGGCAAGGACGGTGTCATCACCGTCGAGGAGTCCAACACCTTCGGCCTGGAGCTGGACTTCACCGAGGGCATGGCCTTCGACAAGGGCTACCTGTCGCCGTACTTCGTGACGGACCAGGAGCGCATGGAGGCCGTCCTGGAGGACCCGTACATCCTCATCAACCAGGGCAAGATCTCCTCCATCCAGGACCTGCTGCCGCTGCTGGAGAAGGTCATCCAGGCCGGTGCCTCCAAGCCGCTGCTGATCATCGCCGAGGACGTCGAGGGCGAGGCCCTGTCGACCCTGGTCGTCAACAAGATCCGCGGCACCTTCAACGCGGTCGCCGTCAAGGCCCCCGGCTTCGGTGACCGCCGCAAGGCGATGCTCCAGGACATGGCGACGCTGACCGGCGCCGAGGTCATCTCCGAGGAGGTCGGCCTCAAGCTCGACCAGGTCGGCCTCGAGGTGCTGGGCTCCGCCCGCCGCATCACGGTCACCAAGGACGACACCACGATCGTCGACGGCGCCGGCAAGTCCGACGCCGTCCAGGGCCGCGTCGCCCAGATCAAGGCCGAGATCGAGAACACCGACTCCGACTGGGACCGCGAGAAGCTCCAGGAGCG
>CBFGZZ010000016.1:0-47336 GCA_965653385.1 uncultured Streptomyces sp.
TCCCAGAGGGTGGCCGCCGTGCGCGAGGTCCTGCCGTGGCTGAAGGGCCTGGGGTACGCGTTCGGCTTCCGGGTCCGCTGACGCCGGGGCCGGGTCGGCGGCCGACCCGGCCCGGGCACCGCGAGAACGGCGGTCTTCACGTCACACGGTCAGCGGTACGTCCCCGTGCCCAGCAGGTCGGGAAGCGGGTTGACGAGGTCGCCGGCCGGTGACCGCCCTTCGGCGGACGGGGTGGCCGTCGGCCAGACCGCGGGGCAGTGGGTGCCCTTGCGGGGGGTCTTGAGGGTGGTGAGGTAGGTGTCGATGGCGTCCCGGGCGCACGGGCTCAGCCAGTAGTCGCCGTGGCCGACACCGTCGTACGTGAGGAGTACGGCCTCGCGGCCGATCTGGCGGGCCGCGCTCGCGCCCCACGAGTAGGGGGTGGCCGGGTCGAAGCGGCTGTTCGTCATCAGGATCGGCGGGGTTCCGTCCACGTGCAGCCTGCGCTGCGGGTTGCTCACCTCGGCCGGCCAGTTCTGGCAGCCGGTCTGGACCGTCCAGCCGAGCGGGCTGAAGCGGGTGACGGGGGCGCGGCGGTTGAGCTCGCGTTCGAAGCGGGCGAGGGTGCCGTACGAGGGGACGTGGAGGTCGTAGTCCTGGCACATCACCGAGTAGAACGGGTACCCGACCGGCTCGCCGTACTTCCCCAGGGCCCGCGCCGCCGCGGGGTCGGCGGCGTCCAGGTCGGCGAGGGCCTGAGCGAACTCGAACCAGTCGGCCGGGTCGTACATGTTGCTCAGAGCGATGGTCTGCAGGTCCTCGGGGGTGACCGTGCGAGGCGGGTCGCCCGGCAGGACCAGGTCACCGGCCTCCGCGCGCTTGTGGAGCGAGTCGAACAGAGCGCGCGCGTCACGGTCGTGGAGCGCGCAGGACGGCGTACGGGCGCACCAGTCGGCGAACTGGCCGTACGACGACTCCACCGCGTCGGTCTCGGTCTTCTGGAACTCCCAGTTGCCCAGGCTGTGGTCCATGTTCGAGTCGAGGGTCATCGCCCGGACGCGGTGCGGGTAGCGCTCGGCGTACTGCTGGCCGATCGCGGTGCCGTACGAGACCCCGTAGTAGCTGATCCGCTGCTCGCCCAGGCCGGCGCGGATCGCGTCCATGTCACGGACGACGCTCCCGGTGTCCATGTGGTCGGCCAGCGGCCCGGTGAGGTCACGGCAGCTCTCGCCGAGCGCGCGGTTCGCCTTCCGGAGGGCGGCGAAGGAGGCGGCGCTGTCGGGATAGAGCAGCGCGTCCTGGGCCTTCACCCGGTCCAGGTCGCACTTCACCGGGTTGCTGCGGCCGACGCCCCGCGGGTCGAAGCCCACGATGTCGAAACGCGCCAGCAGTTCGGGCGAGAAGGTGTCGGGCGCCCCGAGCGCGAAGTCCACTCCGGAGCCGCCCGGGCCGCCCGGGTTGACCAGCAGTGAGCCGATCCGCCGCCCGGGGTCGGTGGCCGGGTGCCGGGCCAGCGCCAGTTCGAAGGTCGCACCACGCGGCCGCTTCCAGTCGACGGGCACCTCCAGCGTGGCGCACTCGAAACCGCCTGAAGCGCCCTGCCCGGGCGGCGCTTCACAGGCCTTCCAGGCTATTCGCCCGGCCGCGGGTTCCTCGGCCGCCGAAGCCACGGCCGTCCCGGCGAGCGACTGCCCGACCAGCGCGGCGACCACAGCTCCGACAGCGAGCCTCCTGCGCGCCTTCGCACGCGGGATCGGTGGGGGGTTGGACGTCACTGATGTCCTCCATGAATCAGGGTTCACAGACGGACCACAGCTTCGGCCCAACAGCCTTGTGAATCAAGGGAGATGAGGAGGCATCAGGAGCTGGTGGCGGTTCGGCTCCGCGCCAGCGGTTGACCTTCGAGTCGGTTGAAGCCGGACGATGACGGGGTGCCGAACTCTGAGCTGATGCCGATCGGGGTCTTTGCCCGGCGCACCGGTCTGACACCCAGTGCGCTGCGGTTCTACGCCGACTCCGGGCTGCTGCCCCCTGCCCGGACCGACCCGGTCTCGGGCTACCGCTACTACAGCGCTGACCAGGTCGCACGGGCCGTCGAGCTTCGTCGGCTCCGTCAGATCGCCATGCCCCTCAGTGCTGTCGAGGCGGTTCTCGATGCCGAGCCCGATGACTCGGCCCGGCTGATCGACGAGCACGTCGCGAAGGTTCTGGGCGACGCGGAAGCGGTGCGGCGGAAGGCCGCCCTGATCAAGTCGTCGCTCGCGAACGCGCCGAGCGTGCCGATCGCCACGCTGAAGGGTCCCGTGCTGGCTGACGCGATCGAGCAGGTCCTGACGGCTACCGCACGCGATCCGGGGATGCCGGTGCTCGGGGCAGTGCGTGTCGAGGCGGCCAGGGAAGCGGTCACCCTGACGGCGACCGACCGCTACCGGCTCGCGACACGAACCCTGGTTCCTGTCGAACCGGCGGTCTCGGCCTGGGCGGGCACGGTAAGCGGTGACGAACTGCGGGCCGCTGTGGGCGCGGTTCGCCGCAGCATGCTGGTGCGAGTCGAAGCCGCGTCGCACGGGGTCCGGCTACGCACGGCGGACCGGGAGGACCAGCATTGCCGGCTGCTGTCGGAGGAGTTCCCCGACCACCGGCTGATGCTCACTTCACTGTCCGAGGTCACGACCCGGGTGACCGTCCCCAAGGATCTGCTCTTGGGAGCCCTGGAAGAACATCCGGACGACTGTCTCTCCCTCTGCGTCACCCGTCACGGCCTGAGGGCGCTGCCGGCTGACGACGAGCACCCCGGGTTCTCACTCCCGGCCGCTGTGACGGGAGAAACCCTGCGGATCTCCTTCGAGCTGACCACGCTCTATCCGGCCGTCAGCACCGCCATCGGCCCCGACGTGCTGCTCGACCTGAGAGGACCTGACCAGCCCGGCACGGTCCGCTCCGCCGACCGCGGCGATCTCACCACCCTGGTCATGCCCGTCAGACCCGACCGCTCCGCCTGAACAGAGACGATGAGGACCGCTCCGATGACCACTGCTGCCGCTGCGTCCGCCGGCCCCGATCCGACCATGGAAGCCATCGGCGAGGCCGTCATCGAGGCACGGGCCGGCGACCTCGCCTGCGCCCGCCAGAAGCTGCTGGACCTCTGGTCCACGATCGGCGCCGCCGGCGACCCGCTGCACCGCTGCTCCCTCGCCCATCACCTGGCAGACCTCTACGAAGACCCCGCCCGGTCGCTGGCCTGGGACATCCGGGCCCTGGACGCCGCCGACGCCCTGACCGATCAGCGCGTGCACGCGCACCACGCCGGTCTCCGAGTCGCCGGCTTCTATCCGTCCCTGCACCTCAACCTCGCCGACGACTACCGGCGGCTCGGGTCCTTCGACGCTGCCGCCGAGCACATCGGCGCGGCCCAGGAAAATGCCCCGAACCTGCCCCAGGACGCATACGGTGCCCTGCTGCGCACCGCCATCGAGCAGGTGGCTGAGGCCATCACCCAGCGGAACACCGACAAGCGGGCCTCGCCCCCAAGTCACCCTGCATGACGGAGGGCCACTGCGCGGCGGCCCGCCCCGCCTATCCTGGCAGTGAGTGGCCGACATACACGGTCAGGGGGTGCTCGGACGTTCCGGGACGAGCCAGGGAGGCCCCCGTGAGTGCGTATCGGCGTCGTGCGGTGCTTGCCGCGGCCGCGTTGCCGCTGGCCGTGGTCGTCGCCGTGTCGCTGAGCGGCTGCGGCGCGGGCGGGAGTGGCTCCGGTGAGGGTGGGTTCAAGGTCGGACTGTTGCTCAGCCAGAACGTGCAGACGCGCTGGGAGAGGTTCGACAAGCCGCTGATCGAGAAACGGGTCACGGAGCTGTGCGCACAGTGCACGGTGGACTACGCCAACGCCGAGGGGGACGTCGCCACCCAGCAGCAACAGGTGGAGACCATGATCAACAGGGGCGTCGAGGTCCTGCTCCTCAGCGCCGTGAACTTCAGATCGCTGCGTTCCTCCGTCGAGCGGGCCCACGACGCCGGCATCCCGGTGATCGCCTACGACGGTCTCGTCGAGGGCCCGATCTCGGCCCATGTCTCCTTCGACAACGAACGGGTCGGCAGGCTCCAGGGCGAGGCGCTCCTGCGGGCACTGGGGAACAGGGCCGCCGGCGGGCAGATCGTCATGATGAACGGCCCCCAGACCTCCCCGACGAACGTCGCGTTCAAGAAGGGCGCGCTGTCCGTGCTCCAGGGCGAGGTCAGGATCGGCAAGTCGTACGACACCCCGGGCTGGAGCCAGGAGACCGCCCACACCAACATGGAAACCGCCCTCGCCGCCCTGGGCACCGACGGCGTCGACGGCGTCTACGCCGCCAACGACGGGCTGGCCGCCGGCGTGATCTCCGCCCTCAAGAACGCCGGCATCGACCCGCTGCCGCCGGTCACCGGCCAGGACGCCGACCTGGCCGCCGTACAGCGCATCGTGCTGGGCGAGCAGTACATGAGCGTGTACAAACCCTTCAAGGCCGAGGCCGACGCGGCCGCGAGGATCGCCGTCGGCCTGGGGCGCGGCGAGGACATCACCGACCTCACCGACACCACGGTCGACACGGCCACCACCAAGCACATCCCGGCCGTCCGGCTCGACCCCGTCCCCGTGACCGTCGCCGACATCAGGTCCACCGTGGTCAAGGACGGCGTCTACACGATCGGCCAGATCTGCCCCCCGCAGCTCGCGGCCGCTTGCCGGAAGGCCGGGCTCACCGAGTGAGGGCGGGCCCCGGCCAGGCTTGGGAAAGTCTGTCTTCGCGGAGCCACATCTCCATGCCCGGCGGCGTTAGGGTTGTCGGAGTCCCCGAAACGAAGGTGCCATGCCCGCTGAGAACGTCCCCGTCGCCGGGAATCTCGACGACGACGACTATCCCGCCTACACCATGGGACGAGCCGCCGACGTTCTCGGCATCACCCCCGCCTTCCTCCGCGCCGTCGGCGGCACCGGACTGATCACCCCGCTGCGTTCCGAGGGCGGCCACCGCCGCTACTCCCGCCGCCAGTTGCGTATCGCCGCCCGTGCCCGTGAGCTCGTCGACCAGGGCACCCCCATCGAGGCCGCCTGCCGGATCATCTCCCTGGAGGACCAGCTGGAGGACGCCCTCCGGCTGAACCGGGACATGCGCCGGAGGCTGGACGAGCGGGACGCGGACGGCTAGATACCTGATCCGGCCGGTACAGAATTATGGTCTACGACGGGACGAGAATTCCTGGGCGGCAGCGAAAATGCATGGGGACTTCCGGCCCGACTGTGTTAGCGTGATACCAGTTGCAGTTTTGGTTGCCAGAGACTTGTTTCTTTGCAGAGCTTTCCGGATCTTTCCGGAGGGGTGATCATCGCGGCGACTCGGATCCGTAAAGTGCGGATTCCGGCACTGCCCCCCAAGGGAGATTCAATATGGCATCTGGCACCGTGAAGTGGTTCAACGCGGAAAAGGGCTTCGGCTTCATCGAGCAGGACGGCGGCGGCGCTGACGTGTTCGCCCACTACTCGAACATCGCCACCAGCGGCTTCCGCGAGCTTCAGGAAGGCCAGAAGGTTACCTTCGACGTCACGCAGGGTCAGAAGGGCCCGCAGGCCGAGAACATCGTTCCCGCCTGACGTCTACTGACGCGAACATGAGGCTGGGGCCCGCGCTCTTGGGGTGCGGGCCCCAGCTCATTGTTTTCCCCGCGTTCTCCGAGTTTCCGGATCACTGACCGCCCCGGCTTCCCCGCCGAGCGGCATTTTGTATTCTCTCGGCTCATTCTTGCGAATCCGCGTGCGGTTCCCCACCGCTGGGCAGAATTCCTCGATACGCCGGATCGAGGAAGGTTCCCCATGAACCGCACCCGCCGTACCGGCGGTAGCCCAGGACGTGTCCGCGCCCACAAGACAGGCCGGCAGAACCCCCGGGCACGCACCACGACCACCCGCCCGCAGGAGTTCACCCTGCCGGTCACCCTCACCGAGCCGCTGCCGGCGGTCGCGACCTTCGCCGAGCTGGACCTGCCGGCCCGGCTGCTGACCGCGCTCGCCGCCGAGGGCGTGACCGTGCCCTTCCCGATCCAGGCCGCCACGCTGCCGAACGCGCTGGCCGGACGGGACGTACTGGGCCGGGGCCGCACCGGCTCGGGCAAGACGCTCGCCTTCGGCCTGCCCGTGCTGGCCCGGCTGAACGGGCGGCGGGCCGAACCCCGACAGCCCCTCGCGCTCGTCCTCGTTCCCACCCGGGAACTGGCCCAGCAGGTCACCGACGCGCTCACCCCCTACGCCCGCGCCCTGCGGCTGCGGCTCGCCACCGTCGTGGGCGGCATGGCGATCGGCCGGCAGGCGACCGCGCTGCGCGGCGGCGCCGAAGTCGTCGTGGCGACACCCGGCCGGCTCAAGGACCTCATCGAACGGGGCGACTGCCGGCTGGACCAGGTCGGCGTCACCGTCCTGGACGAGGCCGACCAGATGGCCGACATGGGCTTCATGCCGCAGGTGACCGCCCTGCTCGACCAGGTGGCCCCCGGCGGCCAGCGACTGCTGTTCTCGGCCACCCTGGACCGCAACATCGACCTCCTGGTACGCCGCTACCTCCACGACCCCGTGGTGCACTCGGTGGACCCGTCCGCGGGCGCCGTCAGCACCATGGAGCACCATCTGCTGCACGTGCAGGACGCCGACAAGCACACCACCGCGACCGAGATCGCCGCCCGCGACGGCCGGGTGATCATGTTCCTGGACACCAAGCACGCCGCGGACCGGCTGGCCAAGCACCTGCTGTCCGTGGGAGTACGGGCCTCGGCCCTGCACGGCGGCAAGTCCCAGCCGCAGCGCAACAAGACGCTCGCCCGGTTCAAGGACGGCGAGGTCACGGTCCTGGTGGCCACCAACGTCGCCGCCCGCGGCATCCACGTCGACGACCTCGACCTCGTCGTCAACGTCGATCCGCCCGGCGACCACAAGGACTATCTGCACCGCGGTGGCCGTACCGCACGTGCCGGTGAGTCCGGCACCGTCGTCACCCTCGTCCTGCCGCACCAGCGGCGCGCGATGGACCGTCTGATGGCCGACGCCGGCATCACGCCGCGCTCCGCCCAGGTCCGCCCCGGCGAGGCCGAACTGCACCGCATCACCGGCGCCCGCACCCCCTCCGGCGTGCCCGTCACCCTCACCCCGCCACCCGCGGAGCAGGGCGAACGCACCGCGTCCCCCGGTCGCGGCCGGCGAGGTCGGGGCACCGGCCGCAGCGGCAACGGACGCTCCACCAGCCGGAACCGTCGATCCACCCCGAGGAACACCCAGCGGAACACCCCGTAGCCCAGGCAACTGAAGTGGAGGCACCCATGCGTTGTGTCATCGCCCGTTTCCCCTTCGACCTGATCAAGAGCGAGGTCGAGCAGTCGATGAGCGGCGTCACGCCCGAACCCCTCGCGGGCGTGGCCGTCACCATCGGCCGTCGCGTGTACCCCGTGATGCAGGTCGGGGAAGTGATCACCCGGCAGAACCGTCGCGACTTCACCGCGGGGGAGATGCGCCGGGCGCTGACCCGGCTCGGTTTCACCTGCCACGACACCCCTCCGGTCAGGCCGGCCGGGGACACGCGGGCCGACGAGGGTGCGCTGGGCTGGTGACGTCTCGGCCGCTGCCCGCACCGTGACGGCCGTGGTCGGGCTAGGCTCCTGAGACATGACGCACCCTGACGACCTGCTCGTCGCGATTGCCGCGATGGTGGAGTCGCGGCACAGCAGCCAGATGTCCCTGACCGTGGTGATCCCGGGAGCCGTCATCACGGGACGGCTGGCCCCGGAAGCCCTGTGGAAGGAACGCGTGGCCGAAGTCCTGCGGGACTCCGACCACCTGCGGCCGTTCGCCGCCGCGTTCACCCCGCCCGAGGACGGCGGCGGCCACCGGCCGGATCCCGGAGCCGGACCCACGCATCTCCACTTCCACGTCGCCCGGATCCTCCAGGGCAGCTTCGGCATCCCCGACACGGGCGGCATGTACCGGGTCGCGCTGAAGGACGTGAGCGCCTGGACCATCGGGGACATCGGCTACTCCGACCAGTGAAAGCCCCCGGCTCCTCCCCGCGCGCGGGGAGGAGCCGGGGGCTGACGCGCGGCTCGGTCTACGCGGCGTCGTCACCCGTCACGTCGGTCACCGTCCAGCGCTGGTTGGCACCGGAGTTCGGCTGCCACACGCCGACGGTGGCTCCGTCGTTCGTGGACTGGCCGGAGACGTCCGGGAGCTGTCCGGTGGCGGCGTTGACGAGGGTCCAGGTGCCGTCGCCGGTCGTCGACATGATCCACTGGGCGGCGCTGTCACGGCGGCCCTCGTCGGGCTCGGCCACCAGGGCTCCGTCACGGACGGCGAGGCGCTTGTCCTCGGTCGCCTCGGTGAAGACGTACCGCTTGCGGTTGTCGCTGTCGTTGCCGCTGATCTGCTCCAGGCGCCACTGTCGGCCGCTGGGGTCGGAGGCGTCGGCGCTCCTGATGACGAGGCCGGTGCCGTTGTCGGCGATGGTGAGGTCCTTGCCGCTCTGGACGCCGGTCAGCCGGTAGGTGTGGCCCTTGCGCAGCTCGGCCGCGTCCTTCGCGACCCCAAAGACGCCCTTGACCAGGAACGACGTCACGGACTGGGCGGGCACGGCGATCGTGGCCTGCTTGCCGGTGACCCGGACGGGCTTCTGCTTCTCCAGCTTGCCGTCGGCGCTGGTCACCACCGGGGTGACGGTGGCGCGCGAGGAGACGCGGCCGAACTTCGACAGGTCGAGCGTGACGTCGCGGGCCTCGGTGGTGCTGTTGACGTGGACGACGGTCGCCGAGTCGCCCTTGCGGGAGACCGCCGCGGTGCTGGAGGTGTCGTTCGTCTTGATCAGCCGGTCGCCGGGCTTGATGAAGTGGGTGAAGTTACGGGCCGTGTCGAACTTGGTGTTGGTGTAGATCGGGCAGGACTCCAAGGTGTCCTTCGAGGTGCAGCTGAACGACAGCTGGATCTCCCCCCAGTTGCCGCCCTTCGCGGACTCGCCGCCCGGCTTCATGTTGTCGTAGTCCTCGACGGGCTGCCAGAACACCCAGGCACGGGGCTCCAGTTCGCGCAGGTCGTCGACGATGCGCTGGGCGAGGCCGAGGCCGGGGCGCATGTCCGTGAAGCTCTGGCCGTCGCCCCAGTCGCCCTCGACCTCGCTCATCCACAGCGGCTTGTCGGCGGCCTTGGCCAGGTCGCGGACGGTGGTGCGCTGGCTGGTGCCGTAGGTGTGGACGTTCATCTGGCCGACGAGGTCGCGCACTTGTCGGGGGTATGAGTTCCAGTTGGTCGCGAAGGTGCCGGGGTTGGTCTCGTCCATCGCGGAGATCTCCGCGCCGGTCCTCGACTTCTCCAGGGTCGGGCCCAGCGCGCGGAGCACCTTCTGCTGGAGCTCGGGGCCGATGTGGGCGCCTTCCTGGCGGCCGCCGACGGGCTCGCCGTCCGGGCCGAGCTTGGTGCCCCAGTAGTTGGTGTTCGGCTCGTTGAACGGGTCGAGGGTGTCGACCTTGATGCGGTGCGCCTTCTCCAGCCGTTCGGTGGCGCCCACCAGGTACTTGGCGAAGTCGTCCACGGACTCCGTCTTGAGCTGGTCCTTGCCCGCGTCGAAGTTGCCGGAGACGTAGCCGCTCTCGGTCATGAACCACGGCGGGGAGTTGCTGAAGGTCTCCCAGTGGGTGATGTCCTTCTTGATCCGGTCGACCCACCAACGCTGCGTCTTGTCGGCCTTGTTGTTCCAGTCGGCGGGGTCGTCGGCGTCCCACCAGTCGACGTCCTCGCGGGTGGTGCCGGCCGGGGCCTTCCACCAGCCCTCGACCGCGCCGCCGGCCCGCAGGTAGTCCTTGACGTCGGGGGCGTTGCCGCCGCCGATGTTGTAGCGGGCGATGTTCAGGGCGAGGCCGTCGTCGCCGAAGAGGAGCCTGGCGAGCTTCTCGCGGATCGCGGGCGGGTAGTCGCCGGTGGCGTTGGCGAACCAGACCAGGCTGGTGCCCCAGCCCTCGAACTTCTCCTGCTTGTAGGAGGGGTCGGGGCGGACGGTGACCGAAGCGGCGGCGGCCGTGTCCGCGGGCGCGGCCGGCAGTGCGGTGGCGGCCAGCACGGTGCCGGTCGCGAGGGCGGTGACGCCGATGCCCAGGAGTCTTCTCTTACGGGTGCGGTGTGCCATCTCGAGTACTCCAGCTCTTCCGTGCGCCGCGCGGACCGGTGCGGATTCGATGCGGGTCGATGCGATTCGGTTCGGTGCGTTTCGGTGTGTTCTCGTCCGGTTTCGGCTCGTAATGTTTACGTAAACATCCGCTGGCGGGATGTCTACACTGTGCGAATCTCGGCGGTCAAGGAGTTGGCCGGAACCGAAAGTTGCGCACCCAGGGGGCAGCGTGGGGACGACGGACAGGGAGGACGCGCCGATGGACACGCGCCCCACGGGAGGCCGTACGCGCGGGCGTGCCGCCCGGCCACGCCAGGGCGCGTCCATGGCCGACGTCGCCCAGCTGGCCGGGGTCTCCTCGCAGACGGTCTCCCGCGTCTCGAACGGCTTCCCGGGAGTGACCGAGGAGACCCGGCAGCAGGTCATGGCCGCGATGCGGGAGCTGGGCTACCGGCCCAACAGCGCCGCGCGGGCCCTCAAGCGGGGCGAGTTCCGCACCCTGGGCGTGATCACCTTCTCCCTGTCCACCCACGGGAACATCCGCACCCTTGAGGCCATCGCGACCTCCGCCGCCCGGCACGGGTACGCCGTCACACTGCTCCCCGTCGCCGTCCCCACCCAGGACGAGGTGAACGGCGCCTTCTCCCGCCTCGGGGAACTCGCCGTGGACGCGGTCATCGTCATCATGGAGATCCACCTCCTCGACGCGGCGACGGTCTCGCTGCCGCCCGGCGTCCAGGTCGTGGTGGCCGACTCGGACGCCGGCGACCGCTACACCGTCGTCGACACCGACCAGGCGGGCGGCGCCCGCGACGCCGTACGGCATCTGCTGGACCTCGGCCATGAGACCGTCTGGCACCTGGCCGGCCCCGAGGACTCCTTCGCCGCCCAGCGCCGTGCCAACGCCTGGCGCGACGCCCTCACGGAGGCCGGTGTGACCCCACCGCCCCTGGTGCGCGGCGACTGGTCCGCGGAGTCGGGCTACCGCGCGGGCCTCAGCCTCGCCGACCACCCCGACTGCACGGCGGTGTTCGCGGCCAACGACCAGATGGCCCTCGGCCTGCTCCGCGCCCTGCACGAACGCGGCCGCAGGGTCCCCGACGACGTCAGCGTCATCGGCTTCGACGACCTCCCCGAGTCCGCGTCCTTCCTCCCTCCGCTCACCACCATCCACCAGGACTTCGCCGAGGTCGGCCGCCTCTGCGTCGAGGGCATCATCACCAAGATCCGCCACGGCGACACGACCCACGGCACGACGCTGGTACCGACGCGGCTCGTGGTGCGGGAGAGCACGGGGGCGGGGCCGGGTGCGCGGGGGGACGTCTAGGGCGTACCTCGCGGCGGCGCCGGCGGCAGCGTCCTGAGGTCCGGAGCCGGTTCCGGCCAGACCAGGAGGAGGGGGCAGGGGGCGTGGTCGACGACGAAGCGGCTGGGCGGGGCGAGGCTGTGAGGGCCGAGGCGGGTGCGGTCGCCGTCACGGGCCAGGACCAGTAGGTCGGCCCCGTCACTCGCCGCGACGACCTCGTGCTCGACGCGGCCGGTGCGTTCGGCGCGGGTGCAGGGGCGGGCGAGGCGGTCGGCGGCGGCCTGGAGGAGGGTCTCGGCGGAGGCGGCGGCAAGGTGTTCGACGCGGGTGCCGGGGTCCCTCCCCCAGCCTTCGGCCGGGCGGTGCCCCCACGGGTGGCCGCGGCCGAGGAGCCCGGCGAACGCGCCGTGGGCGGCGTCCGCGACGTCGGGGCCGGTGACGTGCAGCAGGACGATCTCGGCGTCCTCGGGGGCGTGCCGGCGTGCGGCGTCCACGCAGGCGGGCCAGGTGCCCTCGACGATCCAGACGACCACCACCGCCATGGATCGGCCTCCCTCCGGTCAGGTTCCGATCAGGGCCAGTGACGCCCACAGTGCCAGCACCGAGGCGCCCAGGCTCGCCGGTACGGCGAACAGGCCGAGCCGGGTGAACTCGCCCAGCCGCACCTCCGCGTCGTGGGCGTGCACGATACGCCGCCACAGCAGGGTGGCCAACGAACCGGCGTACGTGAGGTTGGGACCGATGTTCACCCCGAGCAGCACGGCGAGGACGGCGCCGGGGCCGGTCGCGGCGGCGGGCGGCAGCAGGACCAGCACGGCGGGCAGGTTGTTGATCGCGTTGGCCAGGACGGCGGCCAGCACGGCGATGCCGAGCAGGGCGAGCGGCCCGGTGCCGTCCGGGATCAGGTGGCCCAACGCCGTGTCGAGGCCGTTGTCCACGACCGCGCGGACCACGATCCCGAGCGCCAGGACGAACGCCAGGAACGGCACCGAGACCGACCGCAACAGCGCCTTCGGCGTCGTACGGCGCCGCAGCAGGGCCCGTACGCCGAGGACCGTCGCGCCCGCCAGGGCCGCCCAGGCCGGGTCGACGCCGAGCGCCGAGGTCAGCACGAACCCGGCCAGCGTGCACGCGACCGTCACCAGGGCGAACAGCGGCAGTGCGGGGGCGTCGCCGGTGGACGGGGCCTGGGCGCCGGCGTCCAGGTCGGTGGCGAAGAAACGCCGGAAGACCACGTACTCCACGACGATCGCGGCCACCCACGGCAGCGCCATCAGCGCGGCGAACCGGGTGAAGCTCAGCCCGCTCGCGGCGAACGCCAGCAGGTTCGTCAGGTTGGACACCGGCAGGAGCAGGGAGGCCGTGTTGGAGAGGTGCGTGCAGGCGTAGACGTGCGGCTTCGGGCGGGCGCCGAGCCGGGCGGCGGTGGCGAACACCACCGGCGTGAGCAGCACCACCGTGGCGTCCAGGCTCAGTACGGCCGTGATCGCCGACGCGGCCAGGAACACCTGCGCCAGCAGCCGGCGCGGCCGGCCCGCCGCCGTACGCGCCATCCACGCCCCGCAGGCCTGGAACAGCCCTTCGTCGTCGCAGAGTTGGGCGAGGACCAGGACGGCCGCGAGGAAGCCGATCACCGGGCCGAGCCGTTCGGCCTCGTCGAGCGCGTGGGCCGGGGAGATCGCCCCGGTGGCCACGACGAGTGCCGCGGCCGGTACGGCGACCACGGCCTCCGGCCAGTTGAAGGGGCGGACGACGGCGCAGACCAGCACGAGCACGAGCATGGCCACGGACAGGGTCTCCGCGAGCGGGGTGTTCAGGTTCGGTCCTTCCAGGCGGTCACGGGGGCGATCTCGCCGCACGGTACTCCGCGCGGGTAAGCGCTCCCGGTACCCCGCCCGGTCAGCGTTCGTGCACCACGCGCCCGTCGAACACCGTGAGGTCGACCTCGGCGTCGGTGACGTCGTGCGGGTCGAGGTCGATCAGCGGGCGGTCCAGGACGCACAGGTCGGCCACCTTGCCCGGCTCGATCGTGCCCTTCCAGTCGTCGGCGAAGTCCTGCCAGGCCGGGGTCGCGGTGTAGGCGCGCAGGGCGTCGGCGAGCGGCACGCACTGCTCGGGGCCGCTCGTCCGGCCGGTGGCCTTCGACTCGCGCAGCATCATCGAGGCGACGCCCTGCCGCCAGTCGGGCTCGGTGATCGGCGCGTCCGAGCTCGCGCACACCCGCACACCGGCCGCCACCGCGGCTTGTACCGGCCACTGGTAGGCCGAGCGCTCCGGTCCCACGACCTCGTCCATCAGATCGGAGACGGTCCACTTGATCGCGGGGTTCATATTGACGCCGTAGCCGTGCGCGGCCAGTTCGGCCAGGCTGCCGGGGCCGATGAAGTCGCCGTGGATGACGTAGTGCCGGGCGTCGGGCCGGGGCGCGGACGCCTGCGCGGCGGCGAAGGCGTCGACGACGGTGTCGATGGCCCGGTCGCCGGTGACGTGCACCCCGAGCTGGAACCCGGCCTCGTGGGCGACGCGGATCATCTCCCGGAGCTCGTCGACCTGGAGGGCGGGGGTGGCGCCGTGCACGCAGAGTGCGCCGTGGCCGCCGCCGGTGTAGGGCTCGGTCATCCAGGCGGTGCGGTTCGGCGGCACTCCGTCGGCGAAGATCTTCACGCCGATGGCGTTCAGCAGCCGCGGGTCCGCCGACCGCGGGCGGCGCAGTTCCGCGAGCCCCTTGCGCAGGTCGTCGGCCGAGCCGCCCATGGGCGCGGGCAGCAGCAGCACGCTGACGCGGGCGTCGAGTTCACCGTCGGCGACGAGGTCGGCGTACGCGGTCCAGTTGTCGGTGCTCAGGCCGCCGAAGAGGGTTCCGGTGCCGCCGGGGCCGAGGCCGGGCTCGGTGTAGCTGGTGATGCCGCGCGCGTGCAGTTCCCCAACGACGTCCTGGATGGCCCGGCGGCGCTGCTCGACGGTCGGGGTCGGCAGCGCGTCCTGCACGAGCCGCTGGGCGGCCTCCCGCAGGATGCCGGTGGGCGCGCCGTCGGCGTCGAGGTCGATGACGCCGCCCGCCGGCGGCACCGTACCGGCGTCGATGCCGCAGCGGCGCAGCGCAGCCGAGTTCACCCACACCATGTGCGAGGAGAAGTCGGTCAGGCAGACCGGGTGGTCCGGCGCGACGGCGTCCAGGTCGCGGCGGTGCGGCAAGCGGCGCGGGTCGGCCAGGCACTCGGCGAGGTAACCGGGGTCCCAGCCGAGGCCCACGATCCACTCGCCGGGCCGGGCGGCCCGTACCGCCTGCCGAACGGCCGCGACGACGTCGGCGATCGAGCCCACCGCGGGGTGGCCGACGGCCAGGGCGAACGGCGGCTTCGTCATCCCGTAAGCGGCCCCGTGCAGATGCGAGTCGTTGATCCCGGGCAGCACGGTCCGCCCGGCCAGCTCCACGACCCGGGTGCCGGGCCCGGCCAGCGCACGCATCCGCGCGTCACTGCCGACGGCCACGATGTCCCGGCCGCGCACGGCCACGCCCTCGGCGACGGTGAAGTCCCGGTCGACGGTGAGGACTTGACCGCCGGTGAGGACGAGGGTCGGAGGCTGCGCGCCGATGGGGCTCATGCCGGGCTTCCTTAAAGGATCGGGGCCGATCGGGACCGGGACCCTGGGCGTCGGGTCGTCCGGCTGTGCCGACCAGGTAAGACCGCTCCGCCGCGCGCCGCCATCCGTAGAAATACCGACCGGGCGAGCGGACCACGAAAGCCCACGGCCCGCGCCGCACGTTCAGCCATCCCTTGTCGGGCACCGAGCGCCCTCGTATATTTGGGCCCGAACGAAAATGTGGTCCTCCCGAGCCGCTCCCCGGAGGCTCGTATGCTCAGCCACCACCAGATGCTCAGCCACCACCAGATCGCGGCGGCCACCCGCATCGGCATGCTCACCCGCGAGCACGACACCGTCTCCGCCTGCGCCGAGGCCCTGCGCGAACTCGCCCGCGCCCTCCCCCTGGACGCGGCGACGCTGCTCACCGTGGACCCGCTGACCGGCGCCCACGTCCAGCTGGCGGGCATCGGCTACACCGCCGAGACCGCGCAGGCCCTGGCCGGTGAGTTCGTGGCGACGCCCTGGTACCGCAATGTCGTGGAGCGGGAGCTGCCGCCGTCCATCTCCGCGGACGGCGAGGACCCGCAGGAGTTCGGGCCGCGCTTTCGCCAGGGCTGGTTCTACGCCGAGCGGGTCCGCCCGGCCGGGTTCCGCGACGGCGTGACCGGGGCGCTGCGGCACCACGAGCGCCTGGTCGGGCTGGTGCACCTCAACACGGAGAGCCCGGACGCCTACGACACGGAGGCGCGCCGCCTGCTCGCCTCCGTACTGCCCGCCCTCGCGGTGCTCGCCGACCCGATCGCGTCCGCCGCCGCCCCGCACCGCCTCCCGGCGAAGGGCAGGGCCTGCCTCGTGACCGCCGACGCGGTGCTCGACCTGCCCGGCCATGGACGCCCCGAGGTACTGCGGGACGCGGAACTGCACGGCCTGCTCCGGGCGTTCACCTCGACGACGGCCGGGAACCGGGTGCGGCTGCTGTGGCCGGCCGACGGCGCCTGGTACCGCGTCGTACTCCACCGGCACCGGCCGGGCCCGGGGTTCGCGACGGACGCGGTGCTGGTCCACGAGACGCCCACCCAAGTGCCGTACGGACTCAGCCCGCGCGAGCTGGAGGTGCTCACCCGCGCCGCCACCGGCGAGACCAACCAGGCCATCGCCGAGGCCCTGTTCCTCTCCCCTCGCACGGTGCACACCCATGTCGAGCACCTGCTCCGCAAGACCGGCGCCACCTCCCGCGCCGAGGCCACCGCCCTCGCCGTCCGCGACGGTCTGCTCCGCCCGGCGCCGGAGCAACTGGCGTTCTTCGTGGAGCGGTGAGTCGACGGGGCGGGGATCGAAGGATCGGGGATCGGTGGGTGGTTACGCGTCCTCGGGGCGGAAGGTGACGGAGTCCCCGGAGAAGCGGGCGCTCAGGCCGTCCTGGGAAGCGACGGCGCTCGGGCTGGTCCGAGGTGTTCGTCGCTCCTGCGAGTTGCGGTGCTCGCCTGCGGCCCCAAGCATGGCCTCAGGGAACAGCGACAGAGCCCCTCGGAGGGGCACGTCCCGGGAAGACTGAGAGCCATGACGTTTCCTGCGGCCCGGTCCGCCACCCGTCGCCGGACAGGGCGCACCCGACCGGCATGCGTGCGATCGGCATGACCGACGACGACCGGCCGCTGCGCTGTCTGGTCACCGGCGCCACCGGTTACCTGGGCGGCAGGCTGGTGCCGGAGTTGCTCGCGGCCGGGTACTCGGTGCGCTGCCTGGCCCGCTCACCCGGCAAGCTGCGGGACCATCCGTGGGCAGGGCAGGCGGAAGCCGTGCGCGGGGACGTGACGGACGAGGCGTCTGTGCGGGCGGCCATGGAGGGAACGGACGTCGCGTACTACCTGGTGCACGCGCTGAACACCGGGCGGGGTTTCGAGGAGACCGACCGGCGCGCGGCCAGGATCTTCGGTGAGCAGGCGCGTGCCGCCGGAGTCCGGCGGATCGTCTACCTCGGCGGGCTGAGCCCCTCCGGAGTATCCGAGAACGCACTGTCACCCCATCTGCGGTCCCGCGCCGAAGTGGGCCGGATCCTCCTGGCCTCGGGCGTACCGACCGCCGTACTGCGGGCAGCGGTGGTCATCGGATCGGGCTCGGCCTCGTTCGAGATGCTGCGCCATCTGACCGAGCGGCTTCCCGTGATGGTGACCCCGAGCTGGGTGCGCACCCGCATCCAGCCGATCGCCGTCCGCGACGTGCTCCGCCTCCTCGTGGGGTGCGCGCGGCTGCCGCAGGACGTGAACCGAGCCTTCGACATCGGCGGGCCGGATGTCGTCACGTACCAGGAGATGATGCGGCGGTACGCCGTCGTCGCCGGGCTGCCGAAACGCGTCATCGTCCCCGTTCCGTTGCTCACCCCCCGGTTGTCCAGCCTCTGGGTCGGTCTGGTCACCCCGGTGCCGGGCGCTCTCGCCCGCCCACTGGTCGAGTCGCTGAAACACGAGGTGGTCTGCGCCGAGCGGGACATCGTCCGGTACGTGCCGGACCCACCGGAGGGGCCGGTCACCCTCGACCGGGCGATCCGGCTGGCTCTGCGGCGCGTGCGGGACGCGGACGTGGCCACCCGGTGGTCCTCGGCCTCGACTCCCCGCGCCCCCAGCGACCCGCTGCCGACCGACCCGGACTGGGCGGGCGGCAGCCTCTACACGGACTACCGCCGGCGCACGGTCGCGGCGTCGCCGCAGGCTCTGTGGCGGGTGGTGGAGGCGATCGGCGGCGAGAACGGCTGGTACTCCTCGCCGCTGGCCTGGTCCCTGCGCGGCTGGCTGGACACCCTGGTGGGCGGTGTCGGCCTGCGTCGGGGCCGCCGAGACGCGACCCGGCTGCGGGTCGGCGACAGCCTGGACTTCTGGCGAGTGGAGGAGATCGAGCCGGGCCGGCTGCTTCGGCTGCGCGCGGAGATGCGGCTGCCGGGCCTGGCCTGGCTGGAGATGACCGTCGACCCGGACCCACAGGGGTGCGCGGTGTACCGGCAGCGGGCCCTGTTCCACCCGCACGGCCTGGCCGGGCACGCCTACTGGTGGGGCGTGGCCCCGTTCCACGCCGCGGTCTTCGGCGGCATGGCCCGCAACATCGCGGCCGCGGCCGAATCGGCCGCCCCAGAACCGGCCCGCACCCGCTGAGGGATCGAGGAACCGTGCGCGTTGCGTCGCCCTGTTCACCGCGGACCTGCGGGTGCACGACAACCCGGTCCTGCGGGCCGCTCTGAGAGACGCGGAACACGTGGTCCCGCTCTTCGTCGTCGACACCGGCATCCGCCGCGCCGGTTTCGCCGTGCCCAACCGGGCGGCGTTCCTGGCCGACACCCTGGCCGACCTCGACGCCGCCCTGCGGGAACGGGGCGGCCGGTTGGTGGTGCGGCTCGGTGACGTGGTCGAGGAGACCTGCCGGGTGGCGGCGGAGGCCGGCGCCCATACCGTGCATCTCGCGGGCGGGGGGAGCCGGTACGCGGTACGGCGCGAGGACCGCTGCGCGCGGAGCTGGCTGGCGACCGGCGCGAACTTCACGTGCACGACCCCTCGTTGACGGTCGTACCGACAGGGACGCTGACACCCTCGGGCGGCGGCAAGGACCACTTCGCGGTCTTCACCCCGTACTTCCGCCGCTGGGAGAGCTTCGCCGTGCGGGGCGTCCTGCGGGCGCCGCACACCGTACGGGTACCCGACGTACGCTCGGCGGACCTGCCCCGCGCCGAGTCCCTCGCGGTGGGCTCCCCGTCGCCCGGTCTGCCCGCCGGAGGGAAATCCGAGGCGCGCCGCAGGCTGCGGTCATGGCTGTCCGGCCCGCTGTCCGCCTACGACGAGCGGCACGACGACCTGGCCGCCGACGCGACCTCGCGGCTCTCGCCGTATCTGCACTTCGGTTGTCTGTCCCCCACCGAACTGCTGCACCGGGCCCGCGCCCAGGACAACGCCGGGTCGCACGCCTTCGTCCGCCAGCTCGCCTGGCGGGACTTCCACCACCAGGTCCTGGCGGCCCGCCCCGAAGCGGCCGCACGCTGACCTCGAACTCGGCCCAGCAGCGCTTGCCTGCCGGCATCGGATCGAATCCGTGGCGATCCGCGAGCGCGGCGACGAGGAACAGGCCGCGTCCGCCCTCCTCGTCCGCGCCGGGCAGACCGACCTGCGGGACGTCGGGGCTGGTGTCGGTCACCTCGATCAGCAGATGCGCGTCGCTCAGGCGGGCACTGGCCGAGATGGGCCCCTGCCCCGCATGCCGTACCGCGTTCGTGATCAGCTCAGCTGCCACCAGCTCCGCCGTCTCCAGGAGCTCCGGCTCCAGGAAGGCGCCCCACGCTCGTATCGCACCCGCGAGCCGCTGCCGCGCGGACGTAGCGGCAGCAGACGTGCCGGAAACGGGAAAACGGACGTGGTGCACTTCCATGAGCGGCCTCCTGGATCGGTGCTGCTCCTCCACGCAACCGCGCCAGGGACAAGCGGAACCAGGCCGTGTGCTGGGGCTGCATCACCTATGCAGGAGCTGCATCACAGCCAATTGCCCCTCAGCTACGCTCGGTTGAGCAGGCAGGATCGGCGACGGCAGGAGGAGCCGTGGCACAGATGGCCGAGGCACAGAGTGAAGCGAGACGGATCGGTGAAGTGATCCGTCAGGCGCGCGTGTTACAGCGGCGCTCCCAGAAGGACGTCGCCGCCGCACTGGGGTATCACCAGTCGAAGGTGAGCCGCCTGGAGAGTGGCCGGGGCACACAGGACGTCCGCATGCTGCGCGAGGTCGCGCAGGTGCTGGACATTCCACCGCACCGCCTTGGCCTCGCCGCCGCTTCGAATGCCAGCCCCTCGGACCCTGAGACAGAGGACATGCACCGCCGTACCTTTCTCGCCGCCGGCATCACCGCGCTCGCGGCTCGGCCTTCGCGCGCCGCACCTCATCACGATCTGGTCCAGGTCCTGCTGCCCGGTACGACTCCCGCGGCCACCGGCCAGGCCATGAGCATCAACGAGCTACGCGACCGGACACGGACCGCACGCCGGCTGTTCTGCACGTGCGACTACACCGAGCTGGAGCGGACCCTGCCGGGTCTGATCGCCGACCTGCGTCAGGCTGCCGACGGCTCATCCGGCTCGGCCGATGCGTCCGCCTTGCTCGCGACCGCGTACCAGACGTCGGTGAGCCTGATGCTGAAGAGAGCCGACCAAGGCAACGCCTGGCTCGCGGCCGGTCGCGCCATGGCCGAGGCGGAGCGGTCCGGGGACCCCGTTGTGCTCGCCGCCAGCGTCCGTGTTCACGCTCACGTCCTCGTTCGCGAGAAGCACACCGCACAGGCCGTGAACATCATCCGCCACACCGCCGACCAGCTCACCGGCTCCTACGACCAGCGCCCGCCGCGCTATCTGGCAGCGGTCGGCCTGCTGCTGCTCCGCGGGGCGACCGCCGCCAGCAGGAACGGCGACCCGGACACCACCGAGGACTTCCTCACGGAGGCCAGGGAAGTCGCGCGCTACGTCACCTTCGACCGACCCGACGCCTGGGCGAACTTCAGTCCCACCAACGTCGCCCTTCACCAGGTCAGCGCGGCGGTCTCCTTCGGGGACGCCGGCATTGCCCTGAAGACCGCCCGCCCCCTCATGCGCCGGCACATTCCCGTCCCCGAGCGTCGCGCTGCCCTGTGGGTCGAGGCCGCCCGCGCCTACAACCAGCAGGGCCGCCTCGCCGACGGGTACCAGGCGCTGCGCATCGCCGAAAGCTGCGCGGCCCAGGACATCCGCCGCCCCGCTGTCCGGGAACTGGTCGCGGATATGGCCGCCCGCGACCGTCGCCGTACGCTGCCCGCACTGCATCACTTCAGCCGTCAACTGGGAGTCCCCGCGTGAGCGACCAGCCCGACCAGCAGGCCAAGAAGCCGTTCCTGTACATCGTCGTGTGCGCGGCCGGAGTCGCCGACAGCGTCGGCAAGCTGATCACGGCTGCTCAGGAGGCGAACTGGAACGTGGGTGTTGTGGCCACCCCGCAGGGCTTGGGCTTCATCGACACGGAGGCGGTCGAAGCCCAGACCGGCTACCCGATCCGCTCGGCCTGGCGCTCACCCGGCGATCCTCGCCCCTTGCCGCCCGCCGACGCCATTGCGGTGGCGCCGGCCACCTTCAACACGGTCAACAAGTGGGCGGCAGGGATCTCCGACACTCTGGCCCTGGGCATCCTGTGTGAGGCGTACGGCATGGGCATCCCCACCGCAGTCCTGCCGTACGTGAACTCGGCCCAGGCCGCCCACCCCGCGTATCGGCAGAGCCTGGAGCGGTTGCGCGAGATGGACGTCCTGATCGGCTCGTACGAGCCTCACCGGCCGAAGGCAGGCGGCGGGGCGGATCGCTACCGCTGGGATGAGGCGCTGGAACTGCTCACTCCCAAGGTGTCCACGCGGCCGTGATGCCGAGGAGAGTGACGGTGCTGCTGGACTGTCAGGCCAGCTCGAACTGTGCGCCCTGGCGCTGAGGTAGCTGTCCGAACCGGAGATCGGGCGGGCAACTTACGCCAGTTGCAGGCCGCTCTGGTGAGCCTCAGGATCCGGGTAGCAAGGCTGTGACGGTGGACTGGACGAGCTGGGCTGCGGCGAGGACGCCGGGGATGCCTCCGCATCGTTCGACGAGGTTCTGGAGCATGTAGCGCAGGGTGCCGGGGTCCTGATCGGGTTCGTCGAGCCGCGGGGCGATCATGCCGAGGTCGCGCAGGGCGCCGTCCACCTCGGGGTACTGGCCGCGCAGTTCTTCCAGGCGCCGTCGTAGGTCGTCGATGCTTTCACGGGCCTTGTCGACGGCTTCGTTGGTGATGTTGTTGGTCTGGGTGGCGTTCTGGGAGAACGGCGCGGCTTGGGCGGGGCCGGTCATGTGACCGGTGTTGATGATGCCGAAGTTGGGGCCGTTCGGTACGGGGTCGGGCTGACGACGGATGGGCATGCGGGGCTCCTGGCGGGTCCTTGGGTCAGTTCGTCATGGAGGGGTTGACGGAGAACGGAGTGGCCTGCACGGCGCCGGTCATGGTGCCGCCCCCGACTCCACCGCCGACTCCGCCACGGCCGCCGTAGACGCAACCACCTCGGCGACCTCGCACGCCCGCGCCTCCGGCGCCCCGGCCGCGATGAGCGTGGCGATGGCGGTGCAGGTGCCGTCGTCCTCCAGTACCCCGTCGTTGACCGACTCCAGCAGTGCGCCGGTCATCGCTTCGAGGCCGGCGCTCAACGCGGCGGCAGGCAGATGCGTGTGGAAGACGCCGTCGCGTTGCCCGCGCTCCAGGATCGCCGTGGCTGTCGCACGGGTCGGTGCGAGAACCTCGGCCACGCGCTCCGCGCCCAGGTCGCGCTGGGCCAGTGCCAGGAGCAGGCGGTAGCGGTCGCCGACGGGCCACATCGAGAACGCGAGGCGGGCGAGCGACAGCTCGGCGGACTCGTCCCGCGTGGACGGCACTCCGGTCGCCGGCGCGCCCCGCAGGCTCTCGGCGGCCTCCTCGGCGAGGGCCTCCAACAGCGCCTCTTTCCCGGGGAAGTGGCCGAAGGGAGTGCGCCGTACGACACCGGCGGCCCGCGCCAGTTCTTCCAGCGTGACGTCGGGGTTCCGTCCGAGTTCGCGGCGGGCCGTGGCCAGGATGCGTGCCCGGTTGGCCCTCGAGTTGCGGCGCAAGGGCTCACGGGCGGCCGGCTTGGCCACGGAAAACCTCGTTGGACGCCTACTCAGAGCCGCCGCCCCCGTCAGCCACGTACGGCTGGAGCGGCAACGCGGTCGTGACCTCGAAGCCGCCCTCCGGGCGGTGCCCCGCGCACAGGTCGCCGCCGATGGAGCGGGCGCGCTCGCGCATGCCCATGACGCCGAAGCCCCGGCTCCGCGCGGTGTCGGGCTCAGCAGGCGCGGGGGCCCCGGCGGACCCGGAGGCCCCGGAGGCGACCGGACCATCGTTGCTGACGGTGATCGTCAGCCGGGACCCGGAGTACTCGAACCGGACGTGCGCGGCCTGGGCGGAGGCGTGCTTGGTGACGTTGGTGAGCGCCTCCTGGACGATGCGGTAGGCGGTCAGGTCGACGCCGGGGGACAGGTGCTGGGGTTCGCCGTCCGTGGTGACCGTGACCTTGAGCCCGGCCGAGGCGCACGCCGAGACCAGTTCGGGCAGCCGGGCCAGCCCCGGTGACGGCTCCAGGGGGGCGGAGTCCGGGTCGCCGTTCTGGCGCAGCAGCCCCAGCGTGGCCTTCAGTTCGCGCAGCGCGGACGACGTGGTGCCGGTGAGGTCGGTGAGGATCGCCTTGGTCTGCTCGGGGCTGGTCAGCGCGAGGTGCGCGGCCGTGCCGGCCTGGGCGTTGGCCAGCGCCATGTGGTGGGCGACGACGTCGTGCAGCTCGCGGGCGATCCGCATGCGCTCCTCGGTGACCCGCAGCCGGGCCTCCTCCTCCCGGGTGCGCTCGGCGTGCTCGGCACGGGCCTGCACCGCGGCCAGGTAGGCGCGGCGCAGCCGGGTCATGTTGCCGGCGGCCAGGGGCAGCAGCAGCCAGAACAGCGGGCCCAGCGTCCTGAGCAGCAGCGAGATGTGGTCCATGGAGTCGGAGAACGCCGCCGCGACGATCACCGCCACCAGGGTGGTGATGCCGTAGGCCCGGGTGGTCCTGCGGTCGGTGAGGGTGGCCAGCCAGTAGAGCGCCGCCATGACGGGGGCCAGCAGCAGGGGGGTCAGGAGATATCCGAGTCCGACCACGGTCGCTGCGCAGAGCCCGGAGACGACGACGGCGACGCGCGGGTGGGTGCGGTGCTTCAGCAGGGAGAGGCAGGACAGGCCCAAAAGGGCGGTGGCGGTCCGGTCCTGGTCCGGCGGTTCGGCGCCGGGCAGGGTGAGCATGCTGCCGAGGGTCGCGCAGCCCATCAGCGCCATGACCAGCACCGCGTCGATGGCGAAGGTGTGGCGGTCCGAGAACTCCTCGATGCGGTCCGCGTAGCGCCGCTCCGGGCTGGTGGTCATGGTGCTCTCCGGTCGGTGGACTCGGTCCATGGTGGACGCCTGCGGTACGAACGGCCGCCGGGACCGCCCGTGTCCTTGGTCACGGGCGGTCCCTGTGGGGGGAGGCGCGCGGGCCGCGCACGCGGCTGCCGGTCCCTGCGAAGGGTCACGCCGGTCGGATCAGGTGCGCGCCACGTCCAGGTCGGCCGCCCTGGCCGGGTCCGCCCCGGCCGCCGTGTCCGCCCACTCCTGCGGCTCGGAGCGTCGGCTGAGCGCCTCCCCCTCCACGTCCACCCGGGGCAGGACCCGGTCCAGCCACTTCGGCAGCCACCAGGCCTTGTCGCCGAGCAGGGCGAGCACGGCCGGCACTATCGCCATCCGTACGACGAAGGCGTCGAGGAGTACGGCGGTGGCGAGCCCGAAGCCGATCATCTTGATCATGGAGTCGCTCTCGCCGATGAACCCGGCGAAGACCGCGATCATGATCAGCGCGGCGGCCACGACGACGCGGGCGCTGTGCCGGAAGCCGGAGGTGACCGCCTGCCGGGCCGACTCTCCGTGGACGTACGCCTCCCGCATCCGGGAGACCAGGAAGACCTCGTAGTCCATGGCGAGTCCGAAGACGATGCCCACCAGGAAGATCGGCATCAGGCTCATGATCGGCCCGGTCTGCTCCACGCCCAGCAGTTCGGCGCCGTGCCCCTGCTGGAACACCACGACCACGGCGCCGAGGGACGCCAGCACCGACAGCAGGAAGCCGAGGGCCGCCTTCAGGGGGACGAGCAGCGACCGGAAGACCACGAGCAGCAGCACGATCGCCAGCCCGACCACGACGATCAGATACGGCACCAGCGCGGCCTGCACCTTGTCGGAGATGTCGATGTTCAGCGCGGTCGTTCCGGTGACCTCGAAGGTCGCCCCGGTCTCGGCCTCGACGCCGGCCCGCTCGCCCCGGATGGTGGTGACCAGGTCCTTGGTCTTCTCGTCGGTGGGCGCGGTGGACGGCACGACGGAGAACACGGCGGTGTCACCGGTCTCGTTGAAGCGGGCCGGGGAGACGGACACGACGCCCTTCGTGCCGCCGATCTCCTCGGAGATCGCGGTGACGGCGCCCTTGGCGTCGTCGTCGCCCCTGGCGTCCACGACGACGGTGAGCGGCCCGTTGAAGCCCGGCCCGAAGGCCTCGGCCAGCGCGTCGTAGGCCCGCCGCTCGGTGGTGGAGGTCGCCTTGGCCTCGTCGCCTGGCATGCCCAGCTGAAGGTCGGTCATCGGCACGGCGAGCGCCCCGAGGCCGACGACGCCGAGCAGCAGCACGGGCAGGGGGCGCCGCAGCACGAACCGCGCCCAGCGGGTGCCGCCGTTGTCGGCGGCCTCCTCTGCCACCCGGCCGCTCTTGCGGGCCCGCCTGGACAGCACGGCGTTCGGCCAGAAGCCGAGGAAGGCCGGAACGAGCGTCAGCGCGATGAGTACGGCGACGACGACCGCGCCCGCCGCGGCCAGCCCCATCTTGGTGAGCATCGGAATGCCGACGACCGAGAGCCCGGCCAGCGCGATGACGACGGTGAGCCCGGCGAAGACGACCGCGGAACCGGCCGTGCCGACCGCCATCCCGGTCGCCTCCTGCGGCGTACGGCCCTTGGCACGCTCCTCCCGGTAGCGGGAGACGACGAACAGGGCGTAGTCGATGCCGACCGCGAGGCCCAGCATCATGGCGAGCGTGCCGGTCGTGGTGGACAGGCCGAGGGCGGAGGACAGGGCCAGGATGCCGGCCATGCTGACGCCGACGCCGATGATCGCGGTCAGCAGCGGCAGCCCGGCGGCGGCGAGGGACCCGAAGGTGACGAGGAGGACGACTGCGGCGATGGCGACGCCGATGACCTCGGCCGCCCCGCCCGGACCGCCACCGCTCTCCATGGCGCTCCCGCCGGACTCGACGGTCAGCCCGGAGTCACGGGCCTGCGCGAGGGTCTTGGTCAGATGCGTCTTGCTGGCGTCGGTGAGGTCGCTCGCGCCGACCTTGTAGGTGACGGTCGAGTACGCGGTCGTACCGTCCTCGCTGACGGCCCGTGCCTGGAACGGGTCGACGGCCGCGGCGACCTGCGACCCCTGGCCGAGCTCGGCCACGGCCTCCTCGACGGCCTTCTTGTTCTCGGCGGCGGTCACCTTCTCACCGCCCGGCGCGACGAACACGACCCGCGCGGTGGCGCCGTCGGCGCTCGCGCCCGGGAAGCGCTCCTCCATCAGGTCGAACGCCTTCTGCGACTCGATGCCCGGCATCGAGAACTCCTCGTCGGCCGCGCCCGGGGCCTTCAGCGCCCCCAGTCCGACGGCGGCCAGCACGGCCGCCCAGACCAGGGCGACGTACCAGCGTCGCCGGAAGGCCAGACGGCCCACTCGATACAGGAAATCAGCCACGGCAGAGGGTCTCCACATCTGGGACTCGAACGTGTGCCCAGACTCTCGGGAGCGGGTGTGCCGTGTCGTCGTGCGGCTGCCGACAATCGCCGGTACTCAGAACGCAGTACGGGCGGGGCGCGGGGTCCACCCAAGGGACCAGGTGCGGCGGGCGTCGGTCGTACGCCGCCCGCTCGCCGCCTGGTCCCTCGCGCGCCGGTGGCGGCCCGGCCGGGGGTCAGCCGTAGAGGGCGACCCTCGGGTGCACGGTGCCCTCGGCCTGGGGGTCGAGGGCGGTGATCCGGTAGACCTCGGTGAGGGTGTCGCCCGCGTGCAGCGTGCGCTGGGCGGTGACGAGGTCGGTGTACAAGGTGCCGGTCTGGGTGCCGAGTTGCACGGTCTCCCAGCAGCCGGTCGCGCCGCGCCGCTCGACGCGGATGTCGGCCGGCTTCAGGAACGGCCCGCCGTCCGGCGACTCCACGAGGAGCTGCGGGGCGACCGTGCGGTCCGCCGACGAGTCGTTGCGGTAGGTGACGGTGACCTCGTGGCTCGCGTCGTCGGCGACGAGGGCGCTGGTGGGCAGTTCGACGAACTCGGTGGGTATGGCGGGCGTCTGTCCGGGCAGAGCCGTGGACGTCGCCGCGGTGGTCTGCGGGGTGGTGGCCGCCACGGCCGGTCCTGCCGCGGCGACGCCCATGAGTGCCGCCATGAGGGCCAGGGCGGCGACCCTGGGACGGCTGATCTTCAACGACACGTTCGCTGATCCTTCGGATTCGCTCGGGTGACTGGTGTTCCCCCCGCCCATGGCTGCCGCCAGGGACGTGACCAAGGTTACGCAAGCCCTTTCTGCCGCACGTCGTCGGCGTCCTATCCGATGTCGACCACCCTTGCCCACGCGGGCGGTCGGTCCGGCACGTACTCGGGATCGTCCTCGTCGTACGGCCGGTACGTGTGCTGCCGCGGGAACAGCCCCACCACCGTGCGGCAGGGCGGCCGTTCGCCCGGCCACGGGGTCTGACCGTCCGTCAGGACCACGACGACATCGGGCCGGGGCCGTGCCCGCAGCGCCCTGGCGAAGCCCGCGCGCAGATCCGTACCCCCGCCTCCGACCAGCGGAATCCCCTCCGCCCGGCACACCCGGTGCACGCCCCCGGCCGCCGCGTCGCACGGCACCACGCTGACCAGGTCACGGCGTCCGCCGACGGCCCGGGAGATCGCGGCGACCTCCAGGAGCGCGCTGCCCAGTTCGGCGTCGCTGACCGAGCCGGAGGTGTCGATGACGACACAGACGCGAGGCGGACGGCGGCGCAGGCTCGGCAGGACGGCGCCGGGCACCGAGGCGGCGCGGCGCGAGGGGCGGCCGTACGTGTAGTCCTCGCCCGCACCGGGTCCGGAGGCGGCCGACCGCACGGCCGCGCCCAGCAACTCCCGCCAGGGCTGCGGCGGATGGAACGCCTCCTCCGCCCACCGCTGCCATCCCTGCGAGGCGCTGCCCGGGCGCCCGGTGATGCCCTGCGCGACCCGGAAGCGGACCGCGTCGCGTTCCTGCGCGCTGAGCCCGTGCGCGCCGTCCGCCCCCAGGTCCCACTCCCGTTCCAGCCCGTCGGCGCCGCTGCCGCAGTCCAGCCAGGCCAGGTCCTGGGTCCGCGGCCCCAGCCGGAACTGGCGCAGATAGTCCTCCATGAGCTCGCCCTCGGGCAGCAGCAGCGTCGCCGGCTCGACGGCCCCCTCGGGCCGGGCCAGCCCGTCCCCGTACACGTCGTCGTTGATCTCGCAGTCGGCGGCGATGTTCATCCGCAGCCGCTCACCCGGCCCGCTCAGCCCACGCTCCCGCGCCACCCGGTCGCCGCGCCCGTGATGGTCGCGCAGCAGATGCGACACCTCGTGCACCCACACCCCGGCCAGCTCCTCCACCGGCATCCGCGCCACGAACGCCGGCGACACATAGCACCGCCAATGCCGGTCCACCGCCATCGTCGGCACCCGCCGCGACTCGACGACGTGCAGCGCGAACAGGGCGGTCGCCAGGTAGGGGCGGGCCCGGGCGGCGTGCAGCCGGGCGGCGAAGAGCTTGTCGCGGTTCAGGGGGGCGGGAGTGTCCCGGGCCGCCCCCGACTCCGGAGCCCGGGACGTGTCCCGCAGGGACGTCTCCCGCACCGCCCCCACCTCCTCCCCTCTCATCGCCGCCCCGCCTTCGCCGCCGTGGCCGTCCGGGCCGCCGCCTGGTCCGCCCGCCGGGACAGGGAGACCACACCGGCGAGCCGCTCGATGGACGCCGGTACGTCCCAGTCCTCCTGGCGCAGGGAGGCGAGGGTGGTCGCGGGGACGACTGCCAAGTCCGGCGCCCCGGTCTCCACCGCCCGCACCAGCAGCGCCCACGCCGCGTCCCAACGGGTCCGGTCCGGACGGGCCCGCACCGCCTCCACCACACCGTCCAGCGCGGCCTGCCGCAGATCCCCCCGCTCGGGCAGTTCGGCAGCCGCCGGATCGGCGAGCAGCAGCTCCGGATCCGGCAGGTCCATCCGGTCCACGCTCGCCAGCAGCTCCAGCCCCGGCCCGTCGCCCACCGTGCCGCGCACCAGCAGGGAGAGCACCTCCCGGGAGGCCCCGGCCGCGGTGGCGAACGCGACCAGACACTGCGTCATCTCCCAACTCCGCGGCGAGGGCCACGGCCCGCCCCGCCGCGTCTCACTGCTGGGCAACCGGTGCACCAGCCCGGGGCGCCCCGAGAGCAGCCCGCCGACGGCACGACGAGCGAACTCGACCGCGCCCGCCAGCTTCTCCGGATCGAGGCGCGGCAGCGTCGCCCGGGGCCAGGTCCCGCCGAGTCCCCGTACGACGACCTCGTGGTCGTGCGTCCACTGAAGGTGCACGAACCGGTTGGCCAGCGGCGCGCTCAGCTCCCAGCCGTCGGCCGCCGACGAGCGCGGATTGGCGGCGGCCACGATCCGCACCCCCGGCGGCAGCCGCAACGCGCCGATCCTCCGTTCGAGCACGAGCCGCAGCAGCGCGGCCTGCACGGCCGGCGGCGCGGTCGACAACTCGTCCAGGAACAGCAGCCCCCGCCCGGCCTTCACCAGCCGTACGGCCCAGTCCGGCGGAGCCATGGGCACGCCCTGTTCCGCCGGGTCGTCCCCGACGACGGGCAGCCCGGAGAAGTCGGACGGCTCGTGCACGCTCGCGATCACGGTGGTGAGGGGAAGCTCCAGGGCCGCGGCGAGCTGGGTGAGCGCCGCGGTCTTGCCGATCCCCGGCTCACCCCACAGCAGCACGGGCAGATCGGCGGCCACGGCCAGGGTGAGGGCCTCCAGCTGTTCGTCGGGCCGGGGTTCGGTGGTGGTGTCGCGGAGGAGGGCCAACAGGTCGGCGGCTACGTCGAGTTGGGTGACGGAGGAATGGGACGAGGGGGAGGAGGACAGGGTGCGTGTGGGCATATGGGTCACCTTTGGGGGTCGTGAAGGGAAAGAAGGGGTGGCGCGTGGACGCGAGTCAGGGCCGGGTCGCGTGCCGGGCGTGTGTGCGCTGAAGACGGGGCGGCCGCCCGCGCTCGTCGTACCCGACCCGCGCCGGTCCGGGACCGATCAGTCCCGCCCTGAACAGCCCGTACGTGATGCGCCGCCGCGCGGCCGCCTCCAACTCCTCCCGCAGCGCACCCTCCCGCAGCGTCGCCGCTGGGCCCAGCAGCCCCTCGACGACAGCCAGCGCTCCGGCGATGTCGCCGTGGTCGAGCCGTTCGCGCACGTCGGGCAGGCACTCCGGGTGCCGGTGCGCCTCGTCGATGGCCTGGAGGCAGGGCAGGGGCGTGCCGGTCAGGGCGGTGAGCAGTTCCTCGCGCCGGATCTCGGCGGGGTCGTGGTCCAGGGGAACCAGTACGCCGTCGACCAGACCGATCCGATGCCGGGCACCACGGCAGTCCACGGAACGCGGCCGTCCTGGTGGCCCGGTCGGCCCGGGCGCCGGGGGCGGGGCCAGGTCCCAGTCCGGTACGAGTGCGGAGGCGACCAGCGGGTGGAGCCGGCCGGCGTCGATCACCCCGGCCCGCAGCAACGCCAGGTCGGGCAGGACCCAGGTCGCGGCGTCGGGCAGCACCGGCAGCGCGGACGTACGCCCCTTGGCGGCGGCCGCGACCCGCGGTGCTCCCTCGTCCGCGAGTCCCTCCAGCACCAGTCGGCGCCGACCGCCCAACCGCACGAGCACGGGCCCGGCCGGCCGCCCCTCGGCGCGCAGCAGCATCCGCGCCTCGTCGGCCCACCGGTCGACGGCACAGCGGCGCCCGTCCGACGGCACGTCCCCCAGCAGCCCCGGATCCAGCCCGTCGCCGGCCCGGACCCGCAGCTCACCGGCCCTGCGGGCATCCCACAGGTGCCGGTGCAGATCGAGCCGGAACCTGCGACTGGGACGAGGGTGGGGATGCGGATGCGGGTCGTGGGGGCGTGGCCGCGGGGACGAGCCCCGGGACCGGCCCCCGTCCCACAGGGCGAGGCTGATCCGCTGCCCGGCGTCGGCCCACGCCGGCGCGGTGCGCACCACGAGGTGCACCGCGCGTCCGGAGTCCCGAGCCCCGCCGCCGTACCGGGCGAGAGCGAGGGTCAGCCCCGGCCGCAGCAGGCCGTCGGGGGCGATCCTCGGCATGTGCCAGCGCAGCAGGTCGGGGGCGAGATGGCGTAGGTCGTCCCGGACCCGGGCGGCGAGGTCCCGGCCGTGATCACGCGCTACGGCACGCAGGTTGAGATCGACGTCGACACCGGCGGCGGCGCACGCTCCCGCCCAGTCGCCCGCCAGCCGACGGGCGGTGGCGGTCTCGATCATGGGGGCCGGCACGGCGAACTCGCGCACGCGCGGCCAGAAGGAAAGCTCGTAAGGCCCGCGGGAGCGGGCGGGCCGGGAATCCCCGTTCGCGATCCGAGTGCCCATCAGCACTCACCTTGCGCGGACGGGACCCCCAATCTGGCAACAGAATGAGTCGTCATCGCGGGCGAGCGTAACGCCGCGCGCGCCGGGACGCGAGGGATTTTCCGTTCCGGGGGCAGCGACGCCCCGAACCCGGCAGCCTTTCGGCGTCCCCGGCACCTGTCGGCCTCCCCCGGCAACCTTTCGGCCCCCGGCGACCACTGACACACGGACGACTCCCTCCCGTAAGGACTCCCCCGTGGCATCCCCTTCTCACCGCCGGTCCCCCAGCAAGTGGCGCGGCGCCCTCGTCCCCGCGGTGGTCGTGGCGGCCGTCGCCCTCGCCGCGTCGCTCCTCATGGCGCTGCGCCCCGACGGCACGTCCACGGCCGGTCACACCGCGACCGCGACCACCGCCGACAGCCGGTCGGCACCCCCGCGGACCACACCGAGCCCGAGACCGACCCCGAAGCCGAAACCGTCCAAGGCGTCCCCGACCGCCGGCGCCAAGAGGACCACCCCACCGCCCCGCACACCCGCCACCGCGGCGGCGGGCTCGGCGGCCAAGTCCACCACCCCGCAGCGCGCTTCGGGCTCGGCGCCCCTGGCCGGCCGTGTCCGCCCCGGCACCGGCTACGAAGGAGTCGCCACCTTCTACGACATCGGCAACGGCGACGGCGCCTGTCTGTACGGTCCCACCGACGACGTCATGACGGCGGCGATGAACCACACCGACTACGAGACGTCAAAGGCCTGCGGGGCGCATGTCCTGGTCCGCGCGGCGAACGGCGCCTCGGTCACCGTCCGCATCACCAACGAGTGCCCCCTGCCCTGCGCGCCCGGCCAACTCGACCTCAGCCCCCAGGCGTTCGCCAAGCTCGCGGCGCCCTCGGCCGGTCGCATACCGGTCACCTGGAGCCTGCTGAGCCCCGACACGTCCGACAGGATCGCGATCCGCTACAAGACCGGCTCCAGCGTCCACTGGTGCGGCATCCAGGCGCTGGACCACCGCAACCCGCTGGCCCGGCTGGAGGTCCGCGACGCGGGCGGCGCCTGGCGCCAACTGCAGCGCACCGCCTACAACTACTTCCTCTCCGAGCAGGGGAGCGGGTGCGGGGGCGCGATCAGGATCACGGACATCTACGGGGAGACGCTGACGGTGGAGGGGATCGCGATACGCCCGGACGCCGTGCAACCGACACGGGTCCAGTTCGCGGCGCACTGACCGTCAGCGGGTGCCTGGGGCCTGTCCGGCCCTAGCAGTGCTTCCCCTCCCGGTAGTCCCGCGCGAGCAGCCCGAGCAGCACCTCGTCCAGGAACTCGCCCATCACCCAGGCCGAGGAGCGCAGGACGCCCTCGCGGACGAAGCCGTTGCGCTCGGCGGAGCGCAGCATCGCGGTGTTGTCCGCCAGCGTCTCGATCTGGAGCCGCTGGAGGCCGCGCACGACGAACCCGTAGTGGCACAGCACCGCGACGACGTCGGTGCCGTAGCCCTTGCCGCGCGAGGACGGCAGCAGGCCCAGCCCGATGTGCGCGCACCGGTTGTGCAGGTCGATGCCCCAGAGCGTCGCCGTGCCGACCAGGGTGCCGCCGGCCAGTTCCACCACGGAGAAGGGGACGGACGCCTCCTTGGTGTCGTCCACGACGAGCCGCGGATCCTTGAAGCCGGGCGTGATCGGCCGCCACGGTCCGCCTTCGGCGCGCGAGGCGTTGACCACGTCGTCGTAGAGCTCGGCCCGCAGGACCGGTATGTCGTCCTCGTGCCGGGCCCTCAGCCCGACCTTCTCGCCCTTCAGCATGCGGGCTTCCTATCCGACCGGGCCGAGCCGCGGCAAACGAATAGTCGGGGCACCCGGCCGAACTCAGTGGAGGCAGAAGCAGAACGGATGGCCGGCCGGGTCCGCGTAGACCCGCCAGTTGGCCCCCGGACGGATCTGGTCCGTGCGCTCCAGCACGGTCGCGCCGAGGGCGAGCGCCCGCTTCTCCTCCGCGTCGAGGTCGTCCACGTCGAAGTCCAGGTGGAGTTGTTGCGGCCGCTCCTGGCCGGGCCACTCGGGCGGCCGGTAGCCCGCCGCCCGCTGAAAGGCCAGCGGCGTCCCCTCGAACCCGTGCACCTCGACCCATTCGGGCGCCTCGGGGTCCGCGACCACCCGGCCGCCGAGCAGCTCCGCGTAGAACTCGGCGAGCCGCAGCGGATCGGCACAGTCCAGCGCGACCGCCTGCAACTTTCGAATCACTTCCGACACCTCTCGCTCTTCGCCCGCTTCCGCGCCACGGCAGCCGACCTCGATCCGCGGCCCGCCCCCACCGTAGTGGTGTACGGCAGCAGCCCCACAGGAGTTGTCGCCGGAGCACGTCGACGCTACGGCCGGGTCGCGCCCGTCTCGCTCGGCGTGACACCCCTCGTCGGCGTCACCGACGGCGCGGCGGTCGGCACCGCCGGGCTGCTCGGGGTACGGGACGCGGCGGTACCGGGGGTCTGCGTGGGTTCGGAGGTGGTGGCCCGCGGCGGAACGGTCGGTGTGGGCGAGGCGGTTCGGGGCGGTGAGGCGGAGGGACTCGGGACCGCCGACGGGGAGGGGGGCGTCGTACGGTCGGTCACCGGGGGCGGGGCGAGCGGGGGCGCGGGGGTCGGGGGGCCGTCGGACGTGCCCAGGTTGAGCGGCAGGGCCACCAGGAGGGCCACGGCGCAGGTCGCGCCCGCGCCGATCGCCGCACGCGCCAGGCGTCGGCGGGCCGCCCTGCGGCGGATCGTGCCGTAGCTGCCAGGGGGCGGGGCGAGGTAGTCCGAGGAGGGGGCGAGGATCACCGCGAGGGGGTCGTCGGGGGCGAGCTCCGGGTCGTCCGCCCCGTCGTCAAAGCGTGTGGTCAAGGCTTCTCCTCAGGTGGACGCGGAGCAGTTCGCGGGCCGCGTGGAGGTCGGCCTTGACGGTTCCTTCCTTACGTCCGGTCAGCACGGACACCTCCCGGATCGGCATGTCAGCGTAGTAGTGGAGGAGGATCGGGGTACGGAGGCGTTCGGGCAGGGACTGGACCAGCAGGCGTACGGACGGGTCCGCCTGCTCGGTGTGGGAGTTGATCGCCGCCTCCGTCGTGGCCCGGCGCACGGCCCGCCGTTCGCGCTCCAGCTTGCGCCAGTGGTCCCGGACCAGGTTGGCCGCCGTGACGTAGAGGAATCCGCGCGGCTCCTCCACCCGGCTCCAGCGGGCCCAGAGCCGGGTGAACGCCTCGGAGGCGATCTCGTGGGCCGTCTCGTCGTCGTCGACGAGACGGCGGCACCAGCCGGCCAGGCGCGGGTAGAGGGCGGCGAACAGCTCGGACGCCGCCTTGTCTCGGGACCGTTTCAACGCTCTCCAACGCTCTCCATGGTCATGTGGACGGATACCGGACGCTCACGAGGACGTGGCGCTCAGCTTCGCGAACACGATCACGTTGTCCCGGTACTCCTCGCCCTCCCGCGGCCCCCCGCACGTGATGAGCCGCAGCTCCGGTCGGTCCACGTCCCCGTAGACGTCGTCCGCCGGAAAGTCGGCCTTGGCCACCGTCCGTACGGCGCTGACCGTGAACTCCGCCGAGCTGCCGTCCTTCCTGCCCGCCACGATCCGGTCACCCCGGCGCAGCCGGCCCAAATCGCGGAAGACCCCGTCCCCGTACGCGCCCACCGTGACATGTCCGAGGATCACCGACGGGCCGACCTGACCCGGCGCCGGCGAGTGCCGGTACCAGCCCGCCCGGTCGTCGGCCGTGATCGGCGGCACCTCGACCGTGCCGTCCCGCGCCAGGCCCAGCCGGATGACCGGCGTGTCGACCCCGATCGCCGGGATCCGCAACCGTACGGGGGCGGAACGGCCGAGCGCACGCGCCGAGTTCGCCGACGGCGCGTGCGTGCGGTCCGCACCGGCCCCGTCCGCGTCGTCCGCGTCGTCCGCGTCTCTCCGTCGCCGCGAACTCGCGGTCGCGCCCTGCTGCTCCGCTCCCTGGCCGGCGCAGCCCACCAGCAGCGACGCCATCGCCGCCGTGGTGAACGCCCGCCTGGACAGGGGTCGCGGGCCCGTCGCCGGCGGCGTCACGCGCCGGTCGCCCGCCGACGCCGTACGACGAAGGCCGTCGCGCCCCCGGCGACCAGCACCGCCGCCGCGCCCGCGCCGAACAGCCCGGCCCGCTCGTTCCCCGAGCCCGAAGTGCCCGCCGCCTCGCCGGTGTCGGGCGCTCCGGACGGGACGACGGAGACCTGGCCGCCTCCGGGCGCCCGGGTCGGCTCGGCCGAGGGCACCGAGGTCTCCGACGGGACGGCGGTCGGGGGACGGGTCGGCTCCGCGCTGGGCGTCGGGACGGCCGTCTCGGAGGGGACCGTGGCGGTCGGGCTGGGGACCGGGGTCGGCGAGGTGCCGCTGTGGGCGACCGCGGGCGCGGCGGTCGCGAACAGGGCTGTGCAGGTCAGGGCCAGGGCGCTGAGGACGGTTCGGCGCATCGATTCGCTCTCTTTCGTCGGTCCGCGCGGTACTGCCTACCGGACGGGCTGGGTGACGGGTCGAGCGGAGAGACGACGCGGGGGTGGGGCGGGTTGTAAAGAGATGGCAAAGTCGTCCGGAGACCGGGGCGGTGAACCGGACCCGCACGGCCTCCGTACGATGAGGGCGTGACAGCCCGCGCACAGCAACACCGTGCGCCGCGGCTCCCGATGACGGGACCGTGGCGCATGCTTCTGCTGCTCGGGCTGCTGGCCGGAGTGTTCGGGATGCACGCGCTCGCGCCCGGCGACGCGGTCGCGGCCGGCTCGCACGCCACTCATGCCGCACCGCATCACGCGTCCCCCACGCCCGCGCCCTCCCCCGCCGCCGACACCGCCATGGGTGGCCATACGGCGGCCATGACCGACGAAACGGTCTGCCACGGCTCCGCCCCGGGCGGCGGGCATGCCCAGCACGCCGACCCCACCTGCGCCTCCAGTGCGGTCGGCGCGGGCCCCGTGCTGCCCGCCCTCGCACCCGATCCGGGCGGCGCCGCGGTCGTCGGCGACCTCGACCGCCGTTCCGTGACCGCCGCGACCGAGGGCGGGCGCGCGCCTCCCTCACTGGCCGAACTTCAGATCCTGCGGACCTAGGACAAGGCCGAGCCGTCCGTCCCCGCCACCTGCGGGCGTACGGCACTCAGCCATGTCCGTACCTCACGTATGCGCAGGAGTCCTCAGCATGACCCGTACCTGTACCCGTACCCGTAGCCGTATCCGTACTTTGCCCCGTCGCGCCGCCCTGGCCGCGACGGCCGTCACCGCCGCCCTCGTCCTCTCCGCATGCGGCGGTGACGAGTCCCCGGCCGCCGCTCCCGAGCAGCACAACGCCCAGGACGTCTCCTTCGCGCAGGGCATGATCCCCCACCACCAGCAGGCCCTCCAGATGGCGGAGCTGGCCGCCGGCCGTGCCTCCTCGGACCAGGTCAAGGACCTCGCCGCACGTATCGAGAAGGCCCAGGACCCGGAGATCAGGAAGATGACCGGGTGGCTGAGGACGTGGGGCGAGGACGTGCCGTCGGCCGCGCCCGGCATGGACCACTCCGGTCACTCCGGTATGGCCGGGATGATGGACCAGGAGGACATGGACAAGCTGTCCAAGGCCTCCGGCAAGGCCTTCGACACCCTCTTCCTGACCCTCATGGTCGAGCACCACGAAGGCGCGGTGGAGATGGCCGAGGACGAGGAGGCGAAGGGCCGGTACCGCCCCGCGACCGAGCTGGCCGACGACGTCGTCAGCGCCCAGACCGCCGAGATCGAGGAGATGAACAAGCTGCTCGGCGAGAACGGGAGCTGACGCGACGCTGAGCGTTCGCGTCAGACCCGACCGGCGCTGATACGACGCCCCGGGACCCGCCCGGCCACGATCACGACACAGGCCGGGCGGGCTGCGGAGGTTTCGGACACCGGCCGCACGGAGGATCGTTACGGACATGGCAGACCAGCGGTTCGACGTGTGGGCCTCGGGGGCCGCCTACGAGCGGTACATGGGCCGGTGGAGCCGGGTCGTCGCGCGGGAGTTCCTCACGTGGCTGGCCCGTGCGGACGGGCTGCGCTGGCTGGACGTGGGGTGCGGCACGGGGGTGCTGCCGACGGCGGTGGCGGCGCGGCACCGGCCCCGGGAGGTGGTGGGGTGCGACCGCTCCGAGGGGTTCGTGAACGCTGCCGCACGGGCGACGGCCCCGGCTTCCGGTACCGGTTCGCCGCGCTACCTCGTGGCGGACGCCCTCGCACTGCCGGTCCGCGACGGCACCTTCGACGTGGCGGTCAGCGGCCTGACCCTGAACTTCCTGCCCGAACCACCCGCCGCCGTAAGCGAGTTGACCCGCTCCGTCCGCCCCGGCGGCCTGGTCGCGGCGTACGTCTGGGACTACGGCGACGGCATGGCTCTCCTCACCCACTTCTGGGCCGCCGCCGCCGAGACCGACCCGGCCGCCGCCGCGCTGGACGAGGGCCGCCGCTTCCGGGGCTGCCGTCCCGAGCCGCTCCACAGCCTGTGGACGGACGCGGGACTCGCCGACGTGTCCACGACCTCCATCGAGGTGCCCACGGTCTTCGCCGACTTCGCCGACCTGTGGGACCCGTTCCTGTCCGGCCAGGGCCCCGCCCCGGGCTACGTCGCCTCCCTCGCACCCGCCGCACGCGACCGACTGCGCGAAGGCCTGCGCGCGCGGATCCCCGTCGCGCCGGACGGCTCCGTCCCGCTCACGGCACGGGCCTGGGCGGTGCGGGGAGTGCGTCCGTGAGGGCGCCGGGAGTCCGGGGAGTCCGGGGAGTCCGGGGAACGCGCGTAGACCCGTGAGAACAAGCGGGATGGGCGATTCCGGCCGTCCCTGCGGGAGCTTATTCGTCCCTTTCGGTGATAATTGGGGCATGAGTACAGCGACGTTTGTTCTAGCGGCCACGTCGAGTGAGGTACTCAACGTGATCGCCGCCTTCGCGGGTGGCCTGTTCATCGCCGGCGCACTGGTCTGGGCCGTGCAGCTCGGCATGCGGGTCCGTGATCGAGAGCTGCCCCGGCCCACGCCCGACGAGCAGCCGCATCTGCCCGACACCGGCCCGGTCCACGAGGAGCGCGAGCTCAGGGAGCCGGACGAAGTACCGCACGCGCAGGGCAGGGAACGGCTCCTGCCGCACGAGCTGCACCACGCGGGGAGCAGGCGCAGCGAGGACCAGCACCGCAAGCGCTGGCTGCCCGGAAAGAGCGGCTCCTTCGGCGGGGGCGGCCTGGGGCACGGCTGAGCGCCCCACCCCAAAAACCGGGGCGACGGGAGCAGCTGTCCGATGCCATCCTGCCCGGGCCGTGAACGGATCGGGCAGGGGGCGGATTGAGCAGACGACGCTATGTGGCCAGGGGTGTCCCCGGTGGCTACCGCATCTGGGACAACCACGGTCGCCGTTTCTGGGGCGACCTCTACGAACTGTGCCCCGACGACCTGCTGGCCGAGCTGAACGGCCGCAAGGACCCGGTGCGGATCGGCGATCTGCTGAGGCGGTACCGCGCGATGAAGCGTTAGCGCCGCCGCCTCTGTGACTCTTCACCCGGGGGGAGCCGGACCGGAACGAACCCGCTGGAGGCGCCATGCCCCGTCACCTGAGGCGGTGGACGACCACCGCGACGCTCGCGACGACCGCCACCGTGATCGCCGCCCTCACGCTGACCTCCTGCTCCGACGACGACACGCCCTCCTCGGTGGCCAGCAAGGCGGCGTCCGCCTTCGCCTCGGCGACCGCGGAGGCCGGCCGCCAGTTGGACGACATCAAGGGCGGGGTCGACGCCAAGGACGCGGTGCGCCTGGGCGATCCGACGACCGACTCGGGCGGCCGCACGGCCGTCGAGGTCACGGTCGAGAACACGACCGACTCGACGAAGTCGTTCGCCGTACAGGTCAACTTCCGCGACGAGAACGGTGACCTGCTGGACGCCAACGTGGTGACCGTGTCGGACGTGGCGGCGGGCGGGACGGGAACGGGCACGGTGCGCAGCACGCATGACCTGAGCGGGGACGTGAAGGCCGAGGTGGCCAGGGCGCTGCGCTACTGATCAGCGCCCGTCAGCCCGTTCGGCCCGGGTCGGCCTCCCGTGCCGCGCTCTCCAGTCGGCGTCGGTGGTTCTCCCACCAGGCCCGGTCGCCCTGCGGCAGGTCCTCCTTGCCCTTGCCGTACCCCACGCTTCCGTCGATGAGTTCGCGCACGATGTCGGCGTGTCCCGCGTGCCGCTGGCTGTCGGCGATCACGCGCACCATGAGGTGGTGCAGCGTCACCTCGCGCCGCTCCTGCGGCCACCACGGGACGTGCCCGGTGGCGTCGAGCGGCAGCGCGTCGATGGTGCCGTCGGCGTGCTTCCAGGCCCTGCGGTACAGGCCGATGATGTCCTCGCGCGACTCGTCCGGGGTGGCCCACATCTCCGCGTTGGGTTCGGCGTCCTCGGTGTACCACCAGGGCGGTGGCGGCTCCTCGGTGAAGAAGGGCCGTCCGAAGGCGTCGCCGAAGTACCCCAGCTCCACTCCGGCGACATGCTTGACCAGCCCCAGCAGGTTGGTGCCGGTGGGCGTCAAGGGGCGGCGGACGTCGTACTCCGAGAGCCCGTCGAGCTTCCACACGAGGGCGTCCCGGGCGTCCTGGAGATAACGGAGGAGATCCGCTTTCGGGTCCGTTGCCATCATGCGGGGCAGTCTCGCACCGAGCACTGACAGCGAGACCGTGCTGGGCCGGCGGGATTCGCGCGACTCACTTGAGTGCTTCGCGTTGCGCCGGGCTGAGTCGATCGGGTCTCGTGGTGAGGGTGTACGTCCCGGGTTCGCCGGCCTGCAGGGCGAGGGGATCGGCGATGGCCGGTTGACGTCGGAGCGCGTCCAGAGCGGCGTTCGTGCGCTCCCGGGGCCAGTCGAGCGCAGTGGCCAGCGTGCTCAGGGTGAGCGGTCGACCCGCGTGCGCGAGGGCGGCGACGACGGTCAGCGCGTCGTACACCACCGTTTCGTCGAGGGTGCTGTCGCGCATCTGCGTGCTCAGCTGTGCGAAGAACCGGCCCATCTTGCCGAGCCGGCCTCCGGCGGTCGTGTCGGCGCCGAAGATCTCGAGGCCTCGCTGCGCGGCGGTCGCGATTTCTCCGTGTGCACCGGTGTCCGCCTGCCACGCCCGGAGCCAGACGTCGTCATCGATGAGGTACCGGTCGCGCCGCCCACCGACATCTGGCCGGCGCACCACCAACTCCATGGTCTCGAGGGAGCCGATGGACTTGGACACCGACGCCGGGCTGACCCGCAGCCGGTGCACCAGGTCGGCTGCCGTCAGGCCGCCGACGTCAGCGGTGAGCAGACAGACGAACACCCGGGCGGTCATCCGGGGCAGGCCGGTCGCGGCCAGCAGTCTCGCGAAATCGTCCACGAAGCCGCGCTCGATGTCGGTGCGCTCTGCGTCGATCGCCGGCTCGGCCGGCCGAGCCGGCCTGCGCCTGCGGGCACGGTGGCCGGCGGCCCGCTGCGCGTGGTCGGCCACGTATTCGCCCTGTGCGCCGTTGCGCGCGACCTCGCGGCTGATCGTGGACGTCTGCCGGCCGAGCCGTCGGCCGATCTCGGCGTAGCCGAGTCCGTCGACCAGCCATTCCGCGATCCTCCTGCGATCGTCGTGGGTCAGCCTGCCACCCGGCACCGGCGCACCTTCTCCCCTTGCATTCATCAACAGTACATTGCAACGACCCCACCAGACTGTTGCATTCACTCGCAATGCTGATGCAATTATTCGTCTGACCTGCCATTTTGTCGAGCCATTACGTTGACCACTCCTGAAAAGCAACGTAGCTTTTCAGGATCCCGAAAGAGTAGGAGCAGCGATGCACGTAATGGCCGTGTCCACCGTCTCGGACGAGAACAAGTTCTGGAGTCACCTGAAGAAGGCACACACGACGCTCCCCAAAGGCGCCGAGTGGAAGCTGGCGGTCGCGAGCAAGGACGGTCTCAAGGCGGTGAACGTCATCACCCACGACTCCATCGCCGCCGTTCGGGACTTATTCGAGGCCCACGCCGGTCCCTACGCCACGACGGAGTACTTCGAAGCGGACGCCGCGAACGCGGTCGGTCTCCCGCGATGACGATCGACGTGCGGCGGATCCGGGAACGGGTCGTCGGACTCCTCGCGGAGTACGGAATCCCGAGTGCCGCGATCGGCGTGCTGCAGGACGGGGAGGTCACCGAGTTCGCGACGGGTGTCAAGAGCGTGGAGACGCGGGAGCCCGTGACCGTGGACACCGTGTACCAGTGCGGCTCGATGACCAAGACCTGGACCGCCCTGGCCTTCATGCAGCTCGTCGACGAGGGAAGGGTCGGCCTGGACGAACCGGTGTGCGCCTACCTGCCCGGTTTCACGGTGGCCGATCCCGGTACAAGCGCCAAGGTCACCCCTCGCCACCTGCTGTGCCACACCAACGGCATCGAGGAGGCGTACGGCGATCCCGGCGAGGACGACGACGTCTACGCGCGCATGGTCGAGAACATCGCCGACGCGCCCCAGGTCTTCCCGCTGGGCCAGACCCACGGTTACAGCGCGGCGCTCGGTTACGCGATTCTCGCGCGAATCCTGGAGGTGCACGACGGCAAACGCTGGGACGATGTCATGCGCGATCGCCTCTTCGACCCCATGGGCCTGACCAGCACGAACAGCTCGCGCGAACAGGTGGACGAATCCCGGGCCGCGACCGGGCACCTGCTCCGCTCCCTGGACGAGGGCCCTGTCGTCACACCGATCGACTACCTGCCGCGGGCCTTCGGCCCGGGCGGCAACGTGACCTCGACGACCCGGGAGGTACTCGCCATGGCGCACATCCTCCTCAACGAAGGCACGGCGCCGAACGGACGGCGCATCGTCTCAGCCGAAAGCGTCCGGGAGATGACGGGTTCACGGGTGCCTGTTCCGGATCCCTATATGTTCGGGCCTGAATGGGCGCTGGGTCTCATCGTGTGCGACTGGTACGGCGAAACCGTCTACGCGACCGACGGCAGCACGATCGGCCACAATGCCCGGCTCCGGCTCCTGCCGGACTCGAACACCGCCGTCGCGATGCTGACGAACGGCGGCCCACGGGAGAGCTTCTACCACCGGGTGTTCAACGAGATCCTGACCGAACTCGGCACGGTCACCGTCCCGGACCTGCCCGCACCGGACCCGGCACTGAGCCTCGACCTGTCCCGGTACGAAGGCGTCTACGAGCGCCCCGGCGCCCGGTACGAAGTGTCGAGCGAAGGCGGACGCCTGTACCTGACTCTGACCCTCGACCCGATGCAGGCGGAGTTCCTCCAGAAACCGGACCGCATCGGATACGAGCTGCTCCAGGTGAGCGAGACGCACTTCCTGATGCCGCCGTCGGACTCCTCGGAGGACACCCAGACCGTCGCGATCTACGACTTCACGAACGGCAAGGCCCGATACCTCCACACCAACTGCCGGGTGCACCCACGCCGGGTGTAGCTCGTGGGATCAATCGTCCCGCCCCTGCGTCGAGCCCGTCACCAGGATGTCGATCTGTTCGCTCGCCGCGCTCACGCCGTTGAGCGTGGCCGTCGCCTGGAGGCGGCCCGTGCCCGGGGGGAGGGCGTGGCTGGGGAGGCACCACCAGACGCCGTTGGGGGCGGTGGTCGTCGCACAGATCTCCTCTTCGTGGGCGTCGCGGACCGTGACCTGGGCGCCGGGATAGGCCGTGCCCACCATCTTGGGCCGCTCGCCGATCGGCACGCCCGAGTGGGGGCGGGACAGGGTCGGCGCGGGCAGGCCGACCGTCACGGTGCAGGTGCCCTTCTGCCGTACGGTGCCGTGCGCGTCGCGCAGGACCAGAGCGCAGTCCGGGAGCCGGGTGCCGGGCTCGGCGTCCGCGGGGACCGACAGCACGAAGGGGTACCTGCGGTCCTTCCAGGCCGCCGGTGCCGACTCCTCCGGCTCCGTGGCCGCGGCGGGCGCCCCTTCGAAGGTGTACGCCGCCGTGCTCCCGCCCAGCGACACCGACCCCCGGTAGCCGAGCCCGGTGAACGGCGTCCCGGTCACGGTCGTCGTCGACGGTGCCGTCAGGGTCAGGACCGAGCCCGCGCCCAGGGGTGTCCCCGCGTAGCCGCCGACCTCGACGATGCCCTCCCGTCCGGGTTCGATGGTCGCGGCCGCCCACAGGTCGTCACCGCCGTAGGCCGTCCCCGGCGTGATCACCACGCCCGCGACGGCCAGCGAACCGAGGATCGTCGTCTTCCAGGACCTGCTCATCGTCGGCGGAGCTCCTCACACAGGTCGGCGGCACCCCTGCCCGCGATTCTCGCGGCCTCCCCGGCGAACGGCGCGCTCAGCTCGGCCGTACGGGCCCACGCCGCCCTGTGCACCACCCGTCCGGGCGTCGGCAGTCAGCCCGCTGCCGGCAGACCCCGGGTGACCCGGAAGCCGTGACCGCGGCAGTCCTGCGACAGGGCCTACGTCAGCCAGACCGTCGTGTCCGGGCCCAGCAGGCCGCCCGCCTCCAGCGGCGCGCTGGCGAGCAGCACCTCACCGGGCGGCAACTCCACCGCCGTACCGGACAGGTTGGCCACGCACCGCCAGCCCTCCGAGCGGGCGAAGTGCAGGACGCCGGGCGGGGTGTCCGGCGCCCAGTGCAGTTCCTCCCCCTCCAGCAGCTTGCGGCGCAGTCGCAGGGCCCTGCGGTAGAGCTCCAGGGTCGAACCCTCCACGCCGTCCTGGGCCTGCACCGCGTACGCCGCGAAACCCTCCGGCTGCGGCAGCCAGGACCCGCCCGCGCCGAACCCGTACGACGGCCCCGTCGTGGTCCACGGCAGCGGCACCCGGCAGCCGTCACGGCCCTTGCGGACGCGCCCCGTCTGTTCCCAGATCGGGTCCTGGAGGACCTCGAAGGGAAGGTCGGCGACCTCGGGCAGGCCGAGTTCCTCGCCCTGGTAGACGTACGACGAACCGGGCAGCGCCAGCATGAGGAGGGTCGCGGCGCGGGCGCGGCGCAGGCCGGCCGCCTCGTCGACGGCCGGTGCGTGGCCGCCGGACAGCAGCCAGGCGTTGTCGTCCGTGCCGGGCGGGAGCATCAGCCGGGAGGCGTGGCGTACGACGTCGTGGTTGGACAGCACCCAGGTCGCGGAGGCACCCGCCGCGCGGGCCGTGGCGAGCGAGTCGGCGATGACCTGCCTCAGCTCCTCGGCGTCCCAACCCGCTTGCAGGTACTCGAAGTTGAAGGCCTGGCCCAGTTCGTCGGGGCGGGCGTACAGGGCACGGCGGGCGGCCGGGGTCACCCAGGCCTCGGCGACGGCCATGCGGGGCGGGCGGTAGGCGTCGAGGATCTTGCGCCAGTCGCGGTAGATCTCGTGGACCTCGTCGCGGTCGTAGAAGGGGTGGGTGCCGGGCGGGAAGTCCGGGAGCGCCTCCTCGCGGCTGAGTTCCGGCGCGCCGAGGTCCCGTAGCGGCTCGCCGAGGTCCTTGGCGAGGGCGTGCGCGACGTCGACGCGGAAGCCGTCCACGCCGCGGTCGGACCAGAACCGCAGGGTGGTGCGGAAGTCGGCGCGGACCTCGTCGTTCTCCCAGTTCAGGTCGGGTTGCTGGGGTGTGAACAGATGCAGGTACCACTCGCCGTCGGGAACCCGGCGCCAGGCGCTGCCGCCGAAGACGGACTGCCAGTCGGTGGGCGGGAGTTCGCCGTGCGCGCCGCGGCCGGGGCGGAAGACGTAGCGGTCGCGGGCGGCCGAGCCGGGGCCGGAGCGCAGCGCCTCCTGGAACCAGACGTGCTGGTGGGAGGTGTGGTTGGGGACCAGGTCGACGATCACCTTCAGGCCGAGCCGGTGGGCCTCGGCGACCAGGGCGTCGAAGTCGTCGAGCGTGCCCAGGCGCGGGTCGACACCGCGGTAGTCGGCCACGTCGTAGCCACCGTCGGCCAGTTCGGAGGGGTAGAAGGGGCTGAGCCACAGGGCGTCCACGCCGAGGGCGGCGAGGTGGTTGAGGCGCTGGGCGACACCCTTCAGGTCACCGAGCCCGTCGCCGTCGCCGTCGGCGAAGCTGCGGGGATAGACCTGGTAGATGACGGCCTGGCGCCACCAGTCGGGGCGGGTGGAGGAGAGGTCGGACACACGGGCTCCTCATGGCTCGGTACGGGCGACAGTGAGAACTCTGTCCACTTGGCCGGAAAAGCGAACCTCATGCCGAGCGGAGGAGATCATTCCTGGCGTGACGCAATTGTGATTGCCTCTTGAACTTCCGTTGTGTTGTCGCAGGTTGACAGCGTTCTGCGGCCGCCCGACGATGTGCTCACGCTGTGGCGCATGTGACCGATGTGACCAATGAGCCCAGCGAACCTTCTTCGACCACTCACCCCACGATGGGATACGCATGTCCATAGCGAGACGTGTCATCGCGCGACGCCTGTTGGGGACGGGCGCCGCGTCGCTCGCCCTCTGCGCGGCCACCGTCGCCTCCGCCTCCGGCGCCTGGGCCCATGGCGGGCCGGGCGGCGACGGCTGGAAGTCCGGTGGCACCTACCGGCCCGGTACCGGCGCCGGCACGGAGACGGCCACCGATCGCTGCCAGTTCTCGCTCGACGGCTCGAACTTCTACGACTCCGTCAAGGTCGACGACCAGAACCTGAAGGTCACGGACGACGGCAAGGTCCACATCAAGGTCCGCGCCGCCGCCGACGCCACGACCTGCACCGCCTCACTCGCCTCCTACCTCGCCCACGGCGCGACCTTCGCGACCTCCGGCGAGCAGGTCTTCGTCGACTTCGACACGGTCACGGTCAAGCCCGGCCAGACCGACTCCCTCGACATCGCCGTTCCGGACGCGGGCTGCTTCGCGCAGATCGACCTGTACCGGGGCGCGGTGAAGTTCGACGGCAAGCTCGACGCGGGTGACGGCTTCGAGCACGGTGACGTGCCCAAGGGCCCGGACCGCCCGGTCATCAAGGACAAGCTGATCGCGGCCTGGAACGGCGGCACGAAGGACTGCACGAGCGAGCCCCCGGCCACGGAGGAGCCTCCGACCACGCCGCCCGCCGAGCCTTCGGAGCCCGCGACCGAGGAGCCGTCGACCCCCGCGGAGGAGACGACCCCGCCGGCCTCGCAGACCCCGTCCACCGAGACCCCGACCCCGGAGGCCTCCGAGTCGACGACGCCCCCGGCGCCGAAGCCCAACGGCGGCGACGACAACCTCGCCGAGACCGGCGGCAGCAGCGCCACCGGCCCGATCGCCCTCGGCGCTGTGGTGCTGGTGGCGGGCGGCGCGGCGTTCGTCGTGATGTCGAAGCGGCGGCGCGGTACGGCGCGTTCCTGATCAACGGCACCTGAAGGGGCCCGGGGTGTGATCACCCCGGGCCCCTGATGCGTGAGAGTGAGTCAGACGCGTTCCACCGTCGTCAGATACAGCTTCACGAACCGGTCGACGTCCACGTCCAGGGCCACGTCGACCAACTGCTGCTCACGCAGGCCCTCATGGATCTCGGACTCGCCGGGGCGGGGCCGCCGGTCGACGATGGTCTGGCCCCGTGTCGGCCCCGGGGCGAGGGAGACCTCGACGGGGAGGAGGCGGGTGGTGATGCCCGCCGGGTCCACGACCGTGCAGACCGCGCCCGCGTCGCCGATGCCGCCCGCCTCGGAGTCGGCGCCGACGTCCGGAGTGGCCGGACGGTGCGACAGCAGGTCACCGGCGAGACGAGTACCCGGTTCCGTGCTCGCCCGCAGCCGCCGTACGTCCGCCCCGGGAATCACGACCCGCTGGAAGACGTCCAGGCCGTACATGGTGATCGGCACCCCCGCCGTCAGCGCGATGGCGGCGGCCTCCGGGTCGTGCCACACGTTGAACTCCGCGACCGGCGTGGCGTTTCCGGTGGCCACCGCACCGCCCATGAAGACGATCCGCTCGATGTTGCGGGTCACCTCGGGGTGCGTGCGCAGCAGCAGGGCGATGTTGGTCAGGGGCGCGGTCGGGATGAGGGTGACCGGGCGCGGGGACGCCAGGATCTCGCGGCGCAGCAGCGTCACCGCGTCCACATCGGCCGGGGCGCGGGTGGGGGCGGGCAGGCCGATGT
>CBFGZZ010000017.1:0-47313 GCA_965653385.1 uncultured Streptomyces sp.
GGCGACGCCAGGATGTCCTTCTCGCAGAACCGCGCCGTCACCCACTTCTCACCCGAGAACAACCGGGTCTGATCGCTGAAGTGGGGCGAGTTCGGGTTCGAGGACTGCGAGTACGTCAGCAGTGTTCGGGCCACCGGGCAGCGGCTGCCGTTCCAGCCGACCGCCTGGATGTGGCTGGACCCGGTCGTCACCTCGGTGTAGCCGCCCTGCGGCGTATTCCACACCGGTTCGATCTTGTTCCACACGCCCAGCCCCTCTGTGCCGCCCGGGACGGCGACGCGCTGACCGTTCCGTACGACGAACTGGTGCTGGCCGAGCCGGGAGTCGAGCGCGATGCCCGTCGACCGGAGTTCGGCGACCGCGTCCGCCAGGGCCGTGGCGAAGCCGGGGGCGTCGGTGTTGAGGGTGTTCGGGGTGCGCACCGGGTCCGTCGCCGAGAAAGGCACCTTCCACCGCTGGGCCGCCGGCACCTTCGCCGTCAGCTTGCGCCAGAACCGGTCGAAGAGCAGGGCACCCCGGCTGCCGGTGTCCATGGTGCGGTCCCAGGCCGCGAGCACCGAGCAGGCCTCGGCCACGTCGACCGCCTTGCCGTCGCTGCCCGTCGCCGTGCCACCCGGCAGCGCGGCACAGGCCTTCGCCGCGTCCGCCGCGGCCAGAGCGGCCACGGGCACCCGGTTGGTGAACTGCTGGCGCTCCAGGTCACGGACGGTCAGACCGCCCCGCCGCGCCATCGCCGCCACGTCCTCGATCGCGCCGCGAGTGCGCGGCGAGCGCTGGGTGCCGATGGTGCCGAAGATCCGCTCGTACCCGGTGAGCGGCCGGTCCGCGTTGGCCAGCCAGGCGCTGTCGTTGGAGTTCTCCGCGTACGGAGCGTCCTTCAGTGTCGGCATGCGTGCGGGCCCGAAGATCCCGGGCTGCAGGGCGTCCGCGTCGCGGCCGAACGCGCAGTCACCGCGGGAGCCGTCGAGGACCGCGAGGCCCGCCGCCGGATAGGTGGCCTTGCCGAGGTCCGTGGAGCAGCGCGCCGCGAGGTCGTCGGTGACCCGGGGCAGTACCTGGGACTGGGTGTACAGCGAGTGGCCCGAGGAGTCCGCGGCGATGGTGTTGACCCACGGGAGCCCCTGGTGCCGGGTGAGGGACGCGAGGACGTCCGCCGTGCCGCGGGCCTTGCTGAAGCCGAGAGAGGTGTCGGCGAAGCGCATGTTGGCGGCGTTGGGGTCGTTGAGCGCGTACGCCGTGGTGTCGGTCCAGGGGAGCGGGAGCTCGCCGTCGGTGGAGGCCACGACCGGGCCGTACCGCGTCCACCACTGGGTTCGGGTCACCGGGGCGCCGCCCTTGACCGCGACGGTCACCGTCCGCTTCTTCATGCGCTCGCGTCTGCCGTCCACGAGGTGGACCGTGGGGTCGGAGGGGTCCAGCGTCAGTCGGTGCAGGTTGAACGGGACTCCGGTCGAGACGGTGTGGCTCCACGCCACACGGGCGTTGTAGCCGATGGAGATCGTGGGCGAACCGAGCAGGGAGGCGCCGGCGACGTTCAGCTCGCCGGGGATCGTCTGCTGTGCCTGCCAGAATCGGCGTCCGCCGTGCCACGGGTAGTGCGGGTTGCCCAGCAGCAGGCCGCGGCCGTCGGCCGTGGTGTCACCGTGGAAGGCGACCGCGTTCGAGCCCATGTCCGCGTCGGCGGTCCGCTCGCGCACCGCCCGTATCAGCGCCCCGGCGTCCGCGGCGGCCCCGCTGCCCTTGGCGCGGGCGGTGGAGGCGGGGGGTGGCTGGGCGCCGGTGTTGTCGTCCACCGAGCCGCCCTGGCCGCCGAGCACGGCGATGGCGTAGAAGCGGGCGGCCACGTCCGACTGGGTGACCGGGCGGACCCAGGCGGCGCCCTCGCAGGCGGGGTCGGTGATCCGGTTCTGCTTCAGCCAGGTGTTGTATCCGGCCGCGAAGCCCCGCATGAGGTCCCTGACCTGACGGCTCGGGCCGCGCGGTGCCGGTTCGGCGAGGAGCTTCTCCACCGTGCGGGTCTGCCGTACGCCGCGGAAGTAGAGGTCGCTGGAGAGATTCCTGGTCGCCGAGGAGAGGGAGAAGTCGGTGGCCGCGTCCGGTCCGAAGAACCGCGAACGTTCGCCGCGTACGGTCACGAATCCGTCGGCGAGCGTGCACACCTGGTCGGCGGCCTGCGCCCAACCGGTGCCGAAGCCGAGGGACTTGTAGTCCTTGGCGACGATGTGCGGAATGCCGTACTCGGTGTAGCGGACGACGGCGGACAGACCACCGTGCGAGAGCTGTTCGTGCCGGCCTTGCGAATCCTGCGGCTCGGCCGCGGTCGCGGGCAGTCCGGCCGTGGTGGCGAGCAGGGCGACGGCCGCGACGACGAGCCGTCTGGGGCGGGTGCGCATCGTGCCTCCCAACGTCATTGAGGGAAGGAGCCGTTGAGCATACCAACGGGTATGTCTCCCCGGTCGGGTGTCCGGCCTCCGCCTTGACCCGTCTCTGCGAGACACCGAGGATCATGTGTCATGACGCCAGCACACGGCAGCACGGTTGACGGGGTACTGCGCCGCAGCGCCGGACGCACCCCGGCACGCGTCGCGGTCGAGGACCGCCGACGCGCGTGGACGTACGAGGAACTCGACGACGCCGTCTCGCGGGCGGCGAGCGTCCTGCTCGACCAGGGCCTCGCCCCCGGCGACCGGGTGGCCGCCTACGGCCACAACTCCTGCGCGTACCTCATCGCCTTCCTGGCGTGCGCCCGCGCGGGCCTCGTCCACGTCCCCGTCAACCACAACCTCACCGGCGACGACCTCGCCTACATCCTCGGCCAGTCCGGCAGCTCCCTGATCCTCACCGACCCCGCCCTCGCCGGCCGCCTCCCCGACGGCGTCCCCACGCTGCCGCTGCGCGAGGCCGACGACTCACTGCTGGCCCGGCAGGCCACGGCGCCCGCGTACGACGGCCCGGAGGCACGCGGCGAGGACCTGGTGCAGCTGCTCTACACCTCCGGCACCACGGCCCTGCCGAAGGGCGCGATGATGACCCATCGCGCCCTGGTCCACGAGTACTTGAGCGCGATCGCCGCCCTCGACCTGAGCGCCGGGGACCGCCCCGTGCACTCGCTGCCGCTGTACCACTCGGCGCAGATGCACGTGTTCCTCATGCCGTATCTGGCCGTCGGCGCCACCAACGTCATCCTGGAGTCCCCCGACGGCGACCGGCTCTTCGACCTGATCGAGACGGGCCGCGCGGACAGCTTGTTCGCCCCGCCCACGGTGTGGATCGGCCTGGCCAACCGCCCCGACTTCGCGACCCGCGAGCTCGACGGGCTGCGCAAGGCGTACTACGGCGCCTCGATCATGCCCGTGCCGGTCCTGGAACGACTGCGTGAGCGATGGCCCGGTCTGGCCTTCTACAACTGCTTCGGCCAGAGCGAGATCGGCCCGCTGGCCACGGTGCTGGGTCCGGACGAACACAAGGGCCGGCTGGACTCCTGCGGCCGAACCGTCCTCTTCGTCGACGCCCGGGTCGTCGACGAGAACGGCGAGGACGTGCCCGACGGCACCCCAGGTGAGATCGTCTACCGCTCCCCGCAGCTGTGCGAGGGCTACTGGGACAAGCCCGAGGAGACCGCCGAGGCGTTTCGCGACGGCTGGTTCCGCTCCGGCGACCTCGCGGTGCGTGACGCGCACGGCTACTTCACGATCGTCGACCGGGTGAAGGACGCCATCAACTCCGGTGGCGTGCTCATCGCTTCACGCGCGGTCGAGGACGCCCTGTACACGCACGAGGCCGTCGCCGAGGTCGCCGTCATCGGCCTGCCCGACGAGCGGTGGATCGAGGCCGTCACCGCGGTCGTCGTGCCGCGCGGCGAGGTGAGCGAGGCCGAACTGATCGAGTACGCGCGCGAGAAGCTCGCCCGCTTCAAGGCGCCGAAGCGGGTGCTGTTCGTGGCCGAGCTGCCGCGCAACGCGAGCGGCAAGATCCTCAAGCGGGAGCTGCGGGACCGGTTCGCCGGTGAGGTAGGTGAGGTAGGTGAGGTAGGTGACCTAGGGGAGCGGGGGAACAGGTGATCAGGGCCAGGGCGCCCGTTCCGGCCGCACCGACCGTGTCTAGCGCGGCCGCAGGTCCTCGATCCGCCGGATCTTGCCCACGGACCGTGCCAGCGACTCCGGCTCGACGATCTCCACGGCGACCGACACCCCGATGCCGTCCTTCACGGCCGCGGCGATGGCCTGCGCCGCGGCGTCCCGGACCTCGGGTGAGGCGTCCGGGCGTGCCTCCGCGCGCACGGTGAGGGCGTCGAGACGGCCTTCCCTGGTCAGACGCAGCTGGAAGTGGGGTGCCACACCCGGTGTCCGGAGCACGATCTCCTCGATCTGGGTGGGGAAGAGATTGACCCCGCGCAGGATGACCATGTCGTCGCTTCGCCCGGTGATCTTCTCCATCCGCCGGAACGCCCGGGCGGTCCCCGGCAGCAGCCGCGTCAGGTCCCGGGTGCGGTACCGGATGACGGGCATGGCCTCCTTGGTGAGCGAGGTGAAGACCAGTTCGCCCTCCTCGCCGTCGGGCAGCACCTCACCCGTGATCGGGTCGACGATCTCGGGGAAGAAGTGGTCCTCCCACACGTGCAGCCCGTCCTTGGTCTCCAGACACTCCTGCGCGACCCCGGGCCCGATCACCTCGGACAACCCGTATATGTCGACGGCGTCGATCGCGAACCGCTCCTCGATCTCCTGGCGCATCCGCTCGGTCCAGGGTTCGGCGCCGAAGATGCCCACGCGCAGCGAGGTGCCGCGTGGATCGACGCCCTGCCGTTCGAACTCGTCGAGGAGCGTGAGCATGTAGGACGGCGTCACCATGATGATCTCGGGCCTGAGGTCCTGGATCAGCTGGACCTGGCGGGCCGTCATACCGCCCGACGCGGGGATGACCGTACAGCCCAGCCGTTCGGCCCCGTAGTGTGCGCCCAGTCCACCCGTGAACAACCCATAGCCGTACGCCACATGTACCTTGTCGCCGGGCCGCCCGCCCGCCGCCCGGATGGACCTCGCCACCATGTCGGACCACAGGGAGAGGTCGGCGTCGGTGTAGCCGACGACCGTGGGGCGTCCGGTGGTGCCGCTGGAGGCGTGGATACGGCGGATCCGGTCCTGGGGCACGGCGAACATCCCGTACGGGTAGTTCTCCCGCAGGTCGGCCTTGGTCGTGAACGGGAAACGGGCCAGGTCGGCGAGCGAGCGGCAGTCCTCGGGCCGTACGCCGGCCTTGTCGAAGGACTCACGGTAGAAGGGCACGTTGTCGTACGCGTGCCGCAGCGAGGTCCGCAGTCGCTCCAGCTGCAACGCCCGCAGTGCCTCCGGGGCGAGCCGTTCCTCCGAGTCCAGCAGCTCCGTCGCATCCGCCATCGGGACTTCTCCCTCGCCAACCGCGTCGATCCGGACGACCGATCATTCGGTCCGGGTGTTCGGGATCAGTAATCCAGGCACGGATTGATCAGGCAAGGGGGCGGGCCGGACTTTCTCCTCTCCCCGCGTCTCCTCTCCCCACCCCTCGGGGCCGCACAGCCCGACCGCCGCCGGTCTCAGTCCTTCCGCGGCCCGTACGCCGTCAGGAAACGGTCGCGGAACTTGTCCATACCCCAGGTCGGAGCGTTCTCGGCGGGCTTGAGGCCGTCCGTCCAGTGCCAGTCGGCGATACGGTCGAGGACCTTCTGGTCGCGGGCGACGACCGTGACGGGGACGTCCTTGCTCGTGTTGCCCGCGGTGACGGTCGGGACGGGCTGGTGGTCGCCGAGGAAGACGAGGACCGTGTCGTCCGTGCCGTAGCGCTCGACCCACTCGGTGAGGCTGTGGATCGAGTACTCGATGGCGCGGCGGTACTCGGTGCGGACGCGCTCGGGGTCCTTCCAGACCTCCTTGGGGTCCGTGCCCTCCTTCTTGATCTGGTGGAAGACGGAGCCGTCGCCGAGGTCGTCCCAGTCGATCATGCGGGCGATGGGGGACCAGGGGTTGTGGCTGGAGGCCAGGATGATCTCCGCCATGATCGGCTCGCGGTCCTTCTTGCCGTGCTCCAGACGCTGGAAGGCCTCCAGGCTGAACTGGTCGGGCACGGGCGTCCAGCTGAAGTAGGGGCCCTGGTAGCCCAGGTGCTCGGAGTCGTAGATGTGGTCGAGGGCGAAGTACTTGCCCTCCGGCCAGGCCCGCCGTACCCCGGGCACGACGCCGACCGTGCGCCAGGCGCCCGTCTTGCGGAAGTAGCTGTTGAGCGTCGCGCGGTCGCTGGTGGTCAGACTCCGGTACCGCTGCTGGTTCTTGATCCACAGCCCGGAGAGGAAGGTGGAGTGGGCGAGCCAGCTACCGGCTCCCGTCACCGGCGACCGCAGCCAGCCGCTGCGTGACTGGAACCCGGCCGCCTTGAGGTCGCTCGTCCCCTCCTTGAGCACCGCGTCGATCTGCGGTGCCATCGCCGGGTCGTCGATCGCGACCCGGCCGTAGCTCTCGATGAAGGTGAACAGGACGTCCTTGCCGCGCAGCCCGGTGAGCAACTGGTCCGGCGGCGTCTTCGCGAAGGCGTCCACGGCGGCCTGCTTCTGGAAGACGCGTCCGTCCTCGAGGCCCGCCCGTACCTGCTCGATCCGGTTGTTGACCAGATCGGCGTTGGCCTTGGTGGCCAGCGGGACACCGGTGATCTGGATGCTCAGCGTCATGCAGGTGATCCACGTGGTGCCGAGGATCAGCGTCGTACGGGCGGCGACGGCACGGTGGCTGACCATCAGATTCGTCACCCGCACCATCGCCAGCGTCATGAGGACGAGCACGGCGACGATCAGGACGATCACCCCGACCACCGCGAGCACCTGACCGGTCCGGCCGAAGGACTCGCGCACGAACTCCGCCGCGTCGTCGAGCAGGATCCAGTCCAGGACCAGGTCGAAGGGCCGGGCCAGCACCTGGTAGAAGCCCATGTCGACGAACTTCAGCACGGTGAGCAGCCCGAGCAGCGCACCCGAGACGACGGACATCAGCCGCCGTGACCGCGGCGGCAGCGCCAGCAGCAGGCCGGCGAGCAGGATCCCCTCGGCGGGGAGACGGAAGAACGCCTCGGGGGTGAGCCGCTCCGACTGGTTCGGCAGGAGGAGCGCGAAGAGCAGGAGGGCTCCGGCCAGGACGGACGTCCCGATGGTGACGCCGCGTGCCGTACGGGGGTAGCGGCGACGCCAGCCGAACCAGCCGGGGGAGGGGGTGGGGTCGGACGGCTCCGCGGGATGGGCCGCCTCGGTTTCCCCGGCTGCCGTACCCCCTTCGACCGCCTCGACCTCCTCAGGCTTTCCCGCCGCCGAGGCACCCTCTGTCGTCCTTGCTTCTTCCGTCGTCTCCTGCGTTACCTGCTCTGCTGCCTCCTGCGACACCCGGAGGTCCTCCCGTGCGGTCTTGCGATGGCATGGCGAACAGCGCCCGATGACCGAGCCTGCCACCACGAGTACGTCCGCACGTCACCTTAGGTTCAATCGTTCCTGCCCGGAATTCACCCGTCCGCAGTCGTCGCCACCTCACGCGCCCAGCGGTAGTCCGCCTTGCCGCTGGGCGAGCGCCGGATCGAGTCGGTGATCACCAGCTGGCGGGGAATCTTGTAGCCCGCGAGGTGGGTGCGGCAGTGGGTCTGGATGTCATCCAGCGACGGTCGCTCCGCACCCGCCCGCAACTGCACCACGGCCGCCACATGATGTCCCCACTTCGCGTCCGGCACCCCGGCCACCAGCGCGTCGTACACGTCGGGATGGGACTTGAGTGCCTGCTCGACCTCCTCCGGGTACACCTTCTCGCCCCCGGTGTTGATGCACTGCGAGCCGCGGCCCAGCACCGTGACGACGCCGTCCTCGTCGACCGTGGCCATGTCGCCCAGCAGCACCCAGCGCCGGCCGTCCTTCTCGAAGAAGGTCTCGGCGGTCTTCCCCGGGTCGTTGTAGTAGCCGAGCGGCACATGGCCGCACTGCGCGACACGGCCCACCTCGCCGACGGCGACCGCCTCGTGGGTCGCCGGATCCACCACCCGCGTACGGGAGTTGACGCGGATGCGGAATCCGCGTTCGGGGCCGGAGTCCTCGGTCGCGGTGCCGTTGAAGCCGGACTCCGAGGAACCGAAGTTGTTCAGCAGCATGACGTTCGGGACCAGCTCCTGGAACTGCCGGCGCACCGTGTCGGACATGATCGCCCCGGAGGACGACACGCTGAACATCGACGAACAGTCGGTGCCCTTCATCGGCCCGTTCAACGCGTCGACGAGCGGCCGCAGCATCGCGTCACCCACCAGCGACACGCTGGTGACCCTCTCCTTCTCGATCGTCCGCAGGACCTCCTGCGGGGCGAACTTGCGGTGGATCACGATGCGTTGGCCGAAGTTGAAGCCGATGAACGCGGTCAGGGTGGACGTGCCGTGCATCAGCGGGGCGGTGGGGAAGAAGGTGATCCCGTCGCCGCCCGCGGCCACCCGCTCCGCGAGCTCCTCCGGCTTCTTCACCGGCTCCCCGGTCGGCGCGCCCCCGCCCAGCCCCGCGAAGAACAGATCCTCCTGGCGCCACATCACACCCTTGGGCATCCCGGTGGTGCCGCCGGTGTAGATGATGAACTGGTCGTCGCCCGACCGCTCCGGGAACCCGCGCTCGGGCGACCCGGTGGCCTCGGCGTCCGCGAAGGCCACGGCCGGCACGACCGGTGCGTGCCCCGCACCGGGGGCCACGGTGCCCACGCGCACCAGATGCCGTAGCCCCTCCACCCGCGGCAGCGCCGCCGCCACCCGGTCCGTGAACTCCGCCTCGAACACCAGGGCCGCCAGATCGGCGTCCCGGTACAGGTACACCAACTCCTCTTCCACATACCGGTAGTTGACGTTGACCGGCACGATCCGCGCCTTGAGGCAGGCCAGCACCGTCTGGAGGTACTCGACGCCGTTGTAGAGGTGGAGCCCGAGGTGTTCGCCGGGACGGATCCCGCTGTCGATCAGATGGTGGGCGATCCGGTTGGCGGCCGCGTCCAGCTGCGCGTACGTCAGACGGCGCTCCGCGCCCGTGCCCGGTTGGTCGATGTACACGAGCGCCTCGCGGTCGGGAACCACGTCGACGACCGACTCGAACAGGTCGGCAAGGTTGTACTCCACCGTTCCTCCTGACCTCGACAGGGCACGGTCCACCAACGGTTCGCCGGTCATCAGAGCAAAGGGCGGCACAACTGTGAAGCCTGCGCGCAAAAGAATCTGACTGACTGTCAGAAAACCCTTGAAGTGCCTTCGCCCCTCCTGCAACCTGTTCTCGTTCTGTCAGAGGGGAGACTGGTCATGGGTGGGACCGAACACCTCGCCGTGCGGCGCGAGGGCGCCACACTGGTGCTCACGCTCAACAGGCCCGAGGCGAAGAACGCGCTCTCGTTGCCGATGCTGGTCGGCCTCTACGACGGCTGGGTCGAGGCCGACGCCGACGACTCGATCCGCTCGGTCGTGTTCACGGGAGCGGGGGGTTGCTTCTGCGCCGGTATGGACCTCAAGGCACTCGCCGGGAACGGCATGGCGGGCGAGCACTACCGCGACCGGCTCAAGGCCGATCCCGACCTGCACTGGAAGGCCATGCTCCGCCATCATCGCCCACGCAAACCGGTGATCGCCGCCGTGGAGGGGTACTGCGTCGCCGGCGGCACCGAGATGCTCCAGGGCACGGACATCCGCGTCGCGGGCGAGTCGGCCACCTTCGGGCTGTTCGAGGTCAAGCGCGGACTGTTCCCGATCGGCGGCTCCACGGTCCGTCTGCAACGGCAGATCCCGCGCACCCACGCCCTGGAGATGCTGCTCACCGGCCGCCCGTACAGCGCGCGCGAAGCCGCCGGCATCGGCCTGATCGGGCACGTCGTCCGCGACGGCACGGCGCTGACCAAGGCCCTGGAGATCGCCGAACAGATCAACGCCTGCGGTCCGCTGGCCGTCGAGGCCGTGAAGGCGTCGGTGTACGAGACCGCCGAGTTGACCGAGACGGACGGGCTCGCCGCCGAGCTCAAGCGGGGGTGGCCGATCTTCGACACCGCGGATGCCAAGGAAGGCGCCCGCGCTTTCGCGGAGAAGCGACCGCCTGTCTACAAGCGGACGTAGGCGCTGAGCTGGCTTGGACCAGTTGGCAGCTGCGGGCCGAATGTGGCTGGTTGCGCAGTTCCCCGCGCCCCTAGGGCGTCTGCCGTACCGAACCTGGTCAGTTGCTGTGCCCCCCCACGCATCCCGATCTCCCAAGGAGGTACGCCCCCGATGCCTGAGGTCCTCAAAGCTCCCCTCGTCGTCGAGTTTCCCTTCACCCGTTCTCTCGGACCAGTCCAGAGCGCCTTTCTCACCGGGCTGCGGGAGCGCGTCGTGCTCGGGGTGCGGGCCGGTGACGGACGGACGCTCGTGCCGCCCGTCGAGTACGACCCCGTCACCGCCGAGGAAATCCGTGACCTGGTCGAAGTCGCCCCCACCGGCACGGTCACCACCTGGGCCTGGAACCACGCCCCCCGCCGTGACCAGCCCCTCGACACCCCCTTCGCCTGGGTTCTGGTCCGCCTCGACGGCGCCGACACCGCCCTCCTGCACGCCCTCGACGCGCCGGGACCCGACGCCGTGCACACCGGCATGCGGGTCCGCATCCGCTGGGCCGAGGAGCGCACCGGCGCGATCACGGACATCTCCTGCTTCGAGCCGTACACCGGCCAGCAGGCCGAACTCACCGGGCACACCGGCGAGTTCGAGGATCCGGTCACCGGCATCGTCGCGCCCGCCCGACTCGACTACACCTACTCACCGGGCCGCGCCCAGACCGCCTACATCAACGCCCTGGCCGAGCAGCGCAACGTCGGCGAACGCTGCCCGTCCTGTCGCAAGGTGTACGTCCCGCCGAGGGGTGCGTGCCCCACATGTGGGCTCGCCACATCGGAACAGGTCGAGGTAGGTCCCCACGGCACAGTCACCACCTTCTGCATCGTCAACATCAAGGCGAAGAACCTCGACATCGAAGTGCCGTACGTCTACGCCCACATCGCCCTCGACGGCGCCGGCCTCGCCCTGCACGGGCGGATCGGCGGCATTCCCTACGACCAGGTGCGCATGGGCCTGCGGGTGGAGCCGGTGTGGACGGAAGGTGCCCGCTACCCCGACCACTACCGGCCGACGGGCGAGCCCGACGCGGACTACGACACCTACAGGGAGCTGCTGTGAACCGCGAGATAGCCGTCGTCGCCTTCGCACAGACCGACCACCGGCGCACCAGCGAGGACCTCTCCGAGGTGGAGATGCTGATGCCCGTGCTGCACGAGGTGCTCGACCGGACCGGCCTCAAGACCGCCGACATCGGCTTCACCTGCTCCGGCTCCAGCGACTACCTCGCCGGCCGCGCCTTCTCCTTCACCCTCGCCCTCGACGGCGTCGGCGCCTGGCCGCCGATCTCCGAGTCGCACGTCGAGATGGACGGCGCCTGGGCCCTGTACGAGGCGTGGACCAAGCTGCTGACCGGCGACGCCGACACCGCGCTCGTCTACTCCTACGGCAAGTCCTCCCCTGGCCCGCTGCGCGACGTTCTCACCCGCCAGCTCGACCCGTACTACGTCGCCCCCCTCTGGCCCGACTCCGTCGCCCTCGCCGCCCTCCAGGCCCAGGCCCTCATCGACGCCGGCGACACGGACGAACCCGCGCTGGCCGACGTCGCCGCCCACAGCCGCGCCGAGGCCACCGCCAACTCCCATGCGCAGCTGACCGGGTCGGTGCCGCAGGGCGAGTACGTCGTACGTCCGCTGCGTACCGGTGACTGCCCGCCCATCGGCGACGGGGCCGCGGCCGTGATCCTCGCGGCGGGGGAGCGGGCCCGCGAGCTGTGCGACCGGCCCGCCTGGATCCACGGCATCGACCACCGCATCGAGGCCCACGGGCTCGGCGTGCGCGACCTGACCGACTCGCCCTCGACCCGCCTCGCGGCCGAGCGGGCCGGCGCGTTCGAACGGCCCGTCGACACAGCCGAGTTGCACGCACCGTTCACCTCTCAGGAGGTCGTCCTGCGCAAGGCGCTGAAGCTCGACGCCGACGTACGCGTGAACCCGTCCGGCGGCGCGCTCGCCGCCAACCCCGTCATGGCCGCCGGGCTCATCCGCATCGGCGAGGCCGCCGCCCGCATCCACCGGGGCGAGTCCGACCGGGCGCTCGCGCACGCCACGTCCGGCCCCTGCCTCCAACAGAACCTGGTCGCCGTACTCGAAGGGGATCCGCGATGAGCAAGGAGCCCGTGGCCGTCGTAGGCATCGGTCAGACCAAGCACGTCGCCGCGCGCCGGGACGTGTCGATCGCCGGGCTCGTCCGGGAGGCCGCCCGCAGGGCCCTCGACGACGCCGAGCTGACCTGGGCGGACGTCGACGCCGTCGTCATCGGCAAGGCGCCCGACTTCTTCGAGGGCGTGATGATGCCGGAGCTGTACCTGGCCGACGCGCTCGGCGCGGTCGGCAAGCCCATGCTCCGGGTGCACACGGCCGGCTCGGTCGGCGGATCCACCGCCCTCGTCGCCGCCAACCTGGTCGCCGCCCGCGTGCACGGCACCGTCCTGACGCTCGCCTTCGAAAAGCAGTCCGAGTCGAACGCCATGTGGGGACTGTCCCTGCCGATCCCCTTCCAGCAGCCCCTCCTCGCCGGAGCGGGCGGGTTCTTCGCCCCGCACGTGCGCGCGTACATGCGGCGCAGCGGCGCGCCCGACACGGTCGGCTCCCTGGTGGCGTACAAGGACCGCCGCAACGCGCTCAAGAACCCCTACGCGCATCTCCACGAGCACGACATCACCCTGGAGAAGGTCCAGGCCTCGCCCATGCTGTGGGATCCGATCCGCTACTCGGAGACCTGCCCCTCCTCCGACGGCGCCTGCGCGATGATCCTCACCGACCGCGCCGGTGCCGCCCGCGCGCCCCGGCCGCCCGCCTGGATGCTCGGCGGTGCCATGCGCAGCGAGCCCACCCTGTTCGCGGGCAAGGACGCGGTGTCGCCGCAGGCCGGCAAGGACTGCGCCGCCGATGTGTACCGGCAGGCCCAGATCGCCGATCCACGCCGGGAGATCGACGCCGTCGAGATGTACGTGCCGTTCTCCTGGTACGAGCCCATGTGGCTGGAGAACCTCGGCTTCGCCGCCGAGGGCGAGGGCTGGAAGCTCACCGAGGCCGGGGCCACCGAACTGGACGGCGACCTGCCTGTCAACATGTCCGGCGGCGTCCTGTCCACCAACCCCATCGGCGCCTCCGGCATGATCCGCTTCGCGGAGGCCGCCCTGCAGGTGCGCGGACAGGCCGGGGAACACCAGGTGGACGGGGCCCGCAAGGCGCTCGGACACGCCTACGGCGGCGGATCGCAGTTCTTCTCGATGTGGCTCGTGGGCTCCCAGCCCCCGGATGCCTGAGAACACTCCCGTACGGCGGTGGGGACGGCTCCGCAAAGGTCCCCCTCACGTGGCCTGTCGGCACTCCGAACCGATCGCTAGGCTGGCCCGCGGACGACGAATCGGGAGGAGCACGGACGTGGCCGAGAGCACCATCCAGCAGCAGCCGTTCACGGGCTGGGAGAAGCCGGAGCTGGACCTCAGCAACGCCGATTGGCACTCGAGCAGCCGTGGCCTGGGGGATGTCCAGATCGCCTTTGTCGAGGGGTTCATCGCGATGCGCAACAGCGGCAGTCCGGAGAGTCCCTCCCTGATCTTCACACCCGCCGAATGGGGCGCGTTCGTGTCGGGCGCGAGGGAGGGCGAGTTCGACCTGACCTGACAGCGCCTGACCTGACAGCGCCTTCGGGCCGATCCGGGTGTGTTCCGCCCGTTTTTCCGGACACGCGACCTTGAGAGCCCCCTGGGGCCGACGCCTGAGCCAGGCTGACCCCAGGAGGGGGGAAGGTCGTATTCCGGAAAGGCGAGAACCCATGAGCACCCTGCCGGTCATCGCGGCGGTCGACGGTTCGGACGACAGCCTGGTCGCGCTGGACTGGGCCTTCGACGCCGCCCTGGTGCGCGAGGCGCCGCTGCGAGTGGTCCATGTGCAGCAGTACGCCGCATGGGCCAGGCCCGACGTCCTGCCCGCCGGGCGGCCGGTACCGGAGGACGATCCCGTGCTCGACCGGGTCCGCCGCTACATGGACGGGCGGGTCGAACGGCCGGAGACGGAGTACGCCGCCCTGGCGGGCGCGGCCTCGACGGAGCTGCCCGAACTGGGCACCGGCGCCCAGCTGTTGGTGCTCGGTTCCCGGGGACGCGGCGGCTTCGCCAGTCTGCTGCTCGGCTCCACCGGCATGGCCGTCGCCCGGGACGCCGGGTGCCCGGTCGTCGTGGTGCCCAAGCCCGGACGCGAGGTCCACGACGAGAGGCCGATCGAACCAGGGCTCAGAGTCGTCGTCGGCCTTCAGGCCGACAGCCCCGACGACGCCACACTGTCCTTCGCCTTCGCCGAGGCCGCCCTGCGCGGCGCCCGGCTCCAGGTGGTCGCCGCCTACACCTGGCCCCTGCACGTCTGGACGGCCGCCACCGCCCAGATCGTGCCGCCGTCCCACGACCAGGACGCCGTCGAGGCCGAGACCCGCACTCTCGCGGAAGGCATCCTCGCCCCGCACCGCGAGCGCCACCCGGACGTGCGCGCCGATCCCTACGTGGCCCCGGGCGACGCCGCAGGCCACCTCGTCGCCGCCTCCAGGGACGCACACCTGGTCGTCGTGGGCCGCCACAGACGCCGTCTCCTGGCCCCCGCCCGCATGATGGGCTCGGTGACCCACGCCGTGCTGCTGCATGCCGCGAGCCCGGTGGCGGTGGTGCCGGCCACGCCGATGGAGGAGTAGGTGCCCGAGCCCCGGCAGGCGGTGCCGAACCAGACCTCGGCCAGGGGCGGCCAGCATGCCCTCGGCCGGGGCGCCCAACTCCCGTAGGCGACAGGGCAGGGCGCGGCGTGCGCGGCAGCGGCTCCGGGGCCGGGAAGCCGGGGATCTGCTCCAGCCACCCGGGGGAGGGACAGCCCCGTGCCCGCGCCGCCGCTCCACCGCCGCGGCCTGCTGCCGGTCCACGAACGCGCTCCAGTCCCCGGGTACGAGGAAGGCCCCGAGCGGACCGGGATCGAGACAGTGCGGCGCGGCGAGTGCTTCACCGATCTCGGCGACCACCCGCTCACGCTCGGCGTGCGGCGCGCGGAACCAGGCGCCGGCCAGGCTCTCGCCGCGCAGCCGGGACACCAGGACGTACCGCCAGCCGTTCCCGTACGCGCCGGCGTCGTGCGCCCCGGGCCGTATCACGCTCTCGTGGGAGCTCGATGGGCCCCCGCCCGCGCGCCGGGGAGCACGCCTCGAACCGATGCCCGCACGTCATGCAACACGCCCGGCCACGTACCATGGCGACATGTCGTTCCTCCGCCGCCGCAGCGCCACGCCCGCCGGGCCCGATTTCGACGTACTGGCCATGGACCCGGGCGACTGGCCCGGCAATCTGGGCGCCGGGCTGCTGCCCGCCCCCGACGGCAGCTGCCAGGGTGTCTTCCTGCGCTACGACCTCTTCGGCGGCCGCGGCCCCGCGATGATCATCGGCAATCTGCCGGAGGGCTCCCCGGCCCGCGAGGTCGACGAGGGCGAGATCCCGTTCGAGGTCGCTCAGCTGCTGCTGGCCCTGGAGAACGAAGAGGAGGTCACCGTCGTCGGCAGTGAGGACGTGCCCGTGATGCAGGGCGACAACCTCCTGATCGTGCGCCGCCTGAAGCTCTCCGAGGGCCGGATCTCCTGCGTGCAGTTCGACCGCAGCGACAACGTCCTGGTCACCATCGCCGCCTGGGACCGCCCCATCACCGACGACCTGTACGCCCTCCTCAAGCCGCTGCCCGCGGAGCTCTTCCAGCAGGGCTGAGGCCGCCCGCCCGGAACCCGCCTGTTCGGGGTTCCGCACATGTTGTCATGACCCTTGTCGCCAGAGTCATCGGACCTCTAGCGTCAGGGGTCATGTCGTATGAGTCGCATGAGCCGCATGAGATCACTCGAAGGACGACGCTGAAGGCCGCGGCCGTAGCCGCCGGTGCGGGTACCGGCGCACTGGCCCTGGGGGCCGGCACCATTGAGGCTGCCGCCGCTGATTCCTCCGATGTATCGAGGGAGTTGTCAGTGCTCTGGTACGCCACTCCCGCCGCCGACTGGGAACGCGAGGCCCTGCCCGTCGGCAACGGCGCGCTCGGCGCCATGGTGTTCGGCACCCTCGCCTCCGAACGGCTCCAGTTCAACGAGAAGACCCTGTGGACCGGCGGCCCCGGCTCCACCCAGGGCTACGACCACGGCAACTGGCGCGCGCCCCGGCCCGGCGCGATCACCGCCGTACAGGACGACCTCGACGCGCGGACCACACTCGACCCCGAGTCGGTCGCCGACCGGCTCGGCCAGCCACGGATCGGCTACGGCGCCCACCAGACCTTCGGCGACCTCCACCTCGACCTGCCCGGCGCACCGACGACGCCCCCGGCGGACTACCGACGCGAACTCGACCTCGACCACGCGGTCGCCTCAGTCGCCTACACCCACCAAGGCGTCCGCCACCAACGGGAGTTCTTCGCCTCCCACCCCGACGGCGTGATCGTGGGACGCCTCGGCGCCGACCGGCCCGGCAGCGTCACCTTCACCCTGCGCCACACCTCGCCCCGCGCCGACTTCACCGCCGCCGCGGCCGACGCCACCCTGACCGTACGGGGCGCGCTCGCCGACAACGGGCTGCGCTTCGAGGCACAGGTCAAGGTGCGCGCACAAGGCGGCACCGTCACATCCCACGCCGACGGCACCATCACCGTGACCGGCGCCGACAGCGCCTGGTTCGTCCTGGCCGCGGGCACGGACTACGCCGACACCCACCCCGACTACCGCGGCGCGGACCCGCACGCCGCCGTCAGCCGTGCCGTGGAGCGAGCCGGCGACCGCTACGACGCGCTGCTGGCCCGGCACGTCCGCGACCACCGGGCCCTGTTCGGCCGCGTCGCCCTCGACATCGGCCAGTCCCTGCCCGCCGACGTGCCCACCGACCGGCTGCTGGCCGCGTACACCGACGGCGCCAGCGCGGCGGACCGCGCCCTGGAAGCCCTCTACTTCCAGTACGGCCGCTACCTGCTCATCGCCTCCTCACGCCCGGGCTCCCTGCCCGCCAACCTCCAGGGCGTCTGGAACAACAGCACCACGCCTCCGTGGTCCGCCGACTACCACACCAACATCAACATCCAGATGAACTACTGGCCCGCCGAGGCCGCCAACCTCGCCGAGACGACGGCGCCGTACGACCGCTTCGTCGAGGCGCTGCGCGCGCCCGGACGCCGTACGGCGAGGGAGATGTTCGGCTCGCGCGGCTGGGTGGTGCACAACGAGACCAACCCGTACGGCTTCACCGGCGTGCACGACTGGGCGACCGCGTTCTGGTTCCCCGAGGCGGCGGCCTGGCTCACCCAACAGATGTACGAGCACTACAGATTCGGCGGCTCCACCGACTACCTCCGCTCCACCGCGTACCCCGCGATGAAGGAGGCCGCCGAGTTCTGGCTCGACAACCTGCGCACCGACCCGCGCGACGGCACCCTCGTCGTCACCCCCAGCTACTCGCCCGAGCACGGCGACTTCACCGCCGGCGCCGCCATGTCGCAGCAGATCGTCCACGACCTGTTCACCAACACCCTCGAAGCCGCCCGGATCCTGGGCGACACACCCGACTTCCGCCGCCGCGTCGAGGAGGCGCTGAACCGGCTCGACCCCGGCCTGCACATCGGCGCCTGGGGCCAACTCCAGGAGTGGAAGGAGGACGTGGACGACCCCACCGACACCCACCGGCACGTCTCCCACCTGTTCGCCCTCCACCCCGGCCGGCAGATCGAACCCGGCAGCGAATGGGCCGAGGCTGCCAAAGTCTCCCTCACCGCACGCGGCGACGGCGGCACCGGCTGGTCCAAGGCCTGGAAGATCAACTTCTGGGCGCGGCTGCGCGACGGCGACCACGCCCACAAGATGCTCGGCGAACAGCTCAAGTCCTCGACCCTGCCCAACCTCTGGGACACCCACCCGCCGTTCCAGATCGACGGCAACTTCGGCGCCACCTCCGGCGTCGTGGAGATGCTCCTGCAGAGCCAGTACGACGCCGTCGAGGTACTGCCCGCCCTCCCCGCCGCCTGGCCGACCGGCTCGGTACGCGGCCTGCGCGCCCGCGGTGGCGTCACCGTCGACGTCGAGTGGGCGCAGGGCCGGGCGACCCGCATCGCGCTGAAGGCGTCACGCACACGTGAACTCACCGTACGCAGCGACCTGTTCGAGGACGGGCAGCTGACGTTCAGGGCGGTCGCCGGGCGGCGGTACACCTGGAGCCGACAGCACTGACGCGCTACGACCCCGAGGCCAGCTCCCGCACATCAGCCGCCCGTACATACGCCACCCGGTGACCGAACTGGATCTCGTAGTACTGGTCCTTGCCCACGACGACCCGGTGCGAGGCCTCGTCGAAGGTCACCGCGTAGTAGTACTCGCCCGGCACCTTGCCGCCCACCACGTACCGCTGGCCGGCCGGCAAGGTGTACGGCAGCGGCGACACGGCCTGCGCGGGAACGCCCGCCGGATAGGCGGAGGCCTCGGGGTAGGCACGCCCGTACACAGGGACGCTCTTCAGGCCGGCCTTCGGCGTGACCACCCGACCGGCCGCGTGTACCGCCGTCGGGCTCTTCTTCGGGTTCTTGAACCATGCCTTCTGGCCCAGGTACCAGATCGCAGTCCAGTCACCGCTCCGGCCGGCCACCGCGTACTGCTGGCCCGTCGAGACCCGCGACGAGAGGTCGTTCACACCGGTGGTCGGGGTCGAGCCCAGGCCGATGTCCTTGATCAGCGGATATGACTCACCAGGCCCCGAGTACAGCCGTACCGCGCTCGATCCGTGGTCCGCGCAGGCCTGGCCCGCGGAGACACAGCCCGTGTAACGGGGCCGGTTGGTCGCGTAGTCGGGGCGGATCGTCACCAGGCCGCCGTTCGGACCGGCACTCGGCGAGAGGGGACGGCCGAGCAGCTCGAAATAGTGCCGCCAGTCCCAGTACGGGCCGGGGTCGGTGTGCATCCCGCTGATCGTCGACGTGGTCGGGCCCGGCACGGTGTCATGACCGAGGATGTGCTGCCGGTCCAGCGGGATGCCGTACTTCTTCGCGAGGTAGCTCACCAGACGGGCCGACGACCGGTACATCGCCTCCGTGTACCAGGCGTCCGGCTTCGCCAGGAAACCCTCGTGCTCCAGGCCGATCGACTTGGCGTTGACGTACCAGTTGCCCGCGTGCCAGGCGACGTCCTTGGCCTTCACATGCTGGGCGATGTGCCCGTCGGTGGAGCGCAGTGTGTACTGCCACGACACATAGGTGGGGTCCTGCACCATGGTGAGGACACCCTCCCAGGCGCCCTCCGTGTCATGGATGACGATGTAGTCGATGTCCGAGGAGGCCGGCCGCTCGCCCAGGTCGTGGTTGCCGTAGTCGTCGTCCCCGAACTTCTCGTACGGAGCCGGGATCCACTCGCAGGCCACCGTCGGCGGGCACTCGGTCTCGCCCGCCCTGAGCGTGCGCAGCCCCGCCTGCCGCAGCTGCGCGGTGTCGGGGGAGAGGCCCGGCTGGGCGGACAGGGCGACCAGTTCGCCCGCGTCCGTGTGCCGCTCCTGGCCGGTGCGCAGCACGTCGTAGACGTCGTTCGCGTACGCCGCCGCCGTGGCGGTGTCGTCGGCGCCGGAGAAGCGGGCCACCGCCCCGTACCAGTCGGCGGGATCCGAGCTGAGCGGCTCGCCCAGCTCCTTCTGCGCGGCGGCGAGCAGCGCGGCACCGCCGGCCACGTTCGCCGCCGGGTCCGTACGCAGCCGCTTCGCGCTCAGCCCGGTCAGTTCGGCCGCCTTAGGCAACGTCCTGAGGCGGGCCGGGATCGCCGAGGTCCCCGGCAGCTTCGCCGTGGGCAGCAGGGGCGGGCGGGCGCTGTCGCCGCGCGGGTCCTCCGAGCCGTCGCTGTGGTGCGGCGTGGCACCGGCGAGGGCGGTGCGGGCATCCGTGAGGTGCATCGGGCCGTAGCCGCCGGTGACGCTGGGCGCCCCGGCGTGCGAGTCCCAGCGGGACTGGAGGTAGGAGACGCCCAGCAGGATGCTCTGCGGCACGTGGTACTCGGCTGCCGCGGACGCGAAGGCCGACTGAAGGCCGCTGCCCGAGCCCTCGGCATCGGACGGGGCCGCGCCCAGCAGCGGGATCAGCAGTGCCGCGGCGGCCAGGGCGGTGACGGATCCTCGCAATGCAGCCTCCTGGGACGGTCGTGCGCGCTGAGCGGTGCGGGGCCGGACGTGACTCCGTGGTACCCGCTGTCCGACGATCCGTCAATCATGCCAAGAGCGAGGCGAATTCCCTTGTCAACCGGGGTTCCCGGGAGTTTCGTGGCCATACGGAGGAACGCACCGCCGCCGGACACACGAAGGCCCGCGGTACACCGCTGTCTCCAGGGCGAACCGCGGACCACCGTCCCCGTCAGCGAGTGCCGACCGCCGCGCGCACGGCCCGTCGGGCCAGTTGGCAGTCGTCGTGCAGCCGCCTCAGCAGCAGCCGCTGTTCCTCGCCGGACGGCGCAGCACCCGGTTGGGCCACTCCCGGTGCCGCCGGGGTCGTGTCGTGCATCGAACGCTGCACGGCCGTCTCATAGGTGCGGATCTCCCGGGTCAGTACGAGCATCAGGTTCACCAGGAACGCGTCCCGGGAGGCCGGGCCCGCCGACTGGGCGATCTGACTGATCTGGCGACGGGCGACCGGCGCGTCCCCGAGCACCGACCACAGCGTCGCCAGGTCGTAGCCCGGCAGGTACCAGCCCGCGTGCTCCCAGTCCACCAGCACTGGACCGGCCGGTGAGAGCAGGATGTTCGAGAGCAGCGCGTCGCCGTGACAGAACTGGCCCATGCCCTGGCGGCCCGCGGTCGTCGCGATGCCGTGCAGCAGCTTCTGGAGATCGCCCATGTCCCGGTCGGTGAGCAACCCCAGCTCGTGGTACCGGGAGATCCGGGTCGCGTAGTCCAGCGGCGCGTCGAACGTGCCCGCCGGCGGCCGCCACGTGTTGAGCCGGCAGATCGCGCCGAGCGCCGCCCTGATGTCCGCGCGCGGGGGTGTCTCCAGCGGGTGGCGCTGCAGTGCCGCCACCCGGCCGGGCATCCGCTCGATGACGAGTGTGCAGTTGTCCGGATCCGCTGCGATCAGCCTCGGCACGCGCACCGGAGGGCGGTGCCGGACGAACGAGCGGTATGCCGCTATTTCGTGCCGGATCCGCTCGGCCCACACTGGGGAGTGGTCCAGTAAACACTTGGCGACGGCCGTGCTGCGCCCGGTCGTGCCGACCAGAAGGACGGACCGCCCGCTGCGGCGCAGCACCTGCACCGGAGCGAACTCCGGGCAGATCCGGTGCACCGACGCGATCGCGGTGCGCAGCTGGGCGCCCTGAGGGCCGGACAAGTCGAGTCTCCCGCTGAGCGGTTGGGTGCCGGGCCCCGCGGCGCGCAGCGGCCGGCCCGCGCCGAGCGCGGGGGCGGCCGTCGGCCGCGCGGGGGCGAGGTAAGGGCCGCTGCCCGCCGGGCGGGCACGCAGCGACCGGGGCGGGGCGGACACGGAGGACGATGCTGCGTACATGGGAGAAACAGATCCCTTCGTGTGCCTGCGACGACAAAGCGCTGCCCGATCCGGCCGCCCGGGTGCACCCTGGGGAATGTCCCTCGGCGAACCGGGTCGGGGTGGCGCGTTCCTACCTGACACCCGATGCCCAGTGGCACACCATCTGGCGCACCCTGGCGAACCCTGGCGAATAGTCCCGAGGCACCTCCCACCGGGCTACTGTCAACTCAGCCGAGAACCTGGGGGCTTGACGTGAGCGGAGAACCCAACACCCGCCTGGCGGACCTGTTCGGCCTGGCCGGCTGGTCGAAGGGCGAGCTCGCGAGGCAGGTCAACCGGCAGGCGGCGGCCATGGGCCACCCCCAGCTGGCGACCGACACCTCGCGGGTGCGGCGGTGGATCGACATGGGAGAGATCCCGCGCGATCCGGTGCCGCGGGTGCTGGCAGCCCTGTTCACCGAGCGTCTCGGCCGTGTCGTGACCATCGAGGACCTCGGTCTGGTCCGGCACGGGCGTGCGGGGAAACGGCAGGACGCCGGGAGTGTGGAGCATCCCGACGGTGTGCCGTGGGCGCCCGAGCGGACGGCTGCGGTCCTCACCGAATTCACGGGAATGGACCTCATGCTCAACCGACGCGGCTTGGTGGGCGCGGGTGCCGCGCTCGCCGCGGGATCCGCACTCAGCAGCGCCATGCACGACTGGCTGCACACCGACCCGGCCCTCAAGGCCGACGCCCCTCAGTTCGACGACCCTCTGCACGCCGACCCAGCCGGGTTCGACCGGTACGAGGCGGCCCCGATCGGGTCGCAGGAGATCGAGGAACTGGAGCGCTCGGTAGAAGTGTTCCGGGCCTGGGACGCGGCCCGCGGCGGCGGGCTGCAGCGCAAGGCGGTCGTAGGACAACTCAACGAGGTGGGCGGCATGCTCGCCTACCGTCACCCCGAACATCTCCAGCGGCGCCTGTGGGGCGTCGCCGCCAACCTCGCGGTGCTCGCGGGCTGGATGTCCCACGACGTCGGCCTGGAACCCACGGCACAGAAGTACTTCGTCATCGCCGCCCACGCGGCCCGAGAGGGCGGCGACCGGCCCCGCGCCGGAGAGGCGCTCTCCCGAGCGGCTCGCCAGATGGTGCACCTCGGCCGGCCCGACGACGCACTCGACCTCATGAAACTCGCCCAGTCCGGCTCCGGTGACGAGGTGCTGCCGCGCACCCGGGCCATGTTCCACACGATCGAGGCCTGGGCGCAGGCGTCGATGGGCAGGGGCCAGGCCATGCGCCGCACCCTGGGACAGGCGGAGGACCTCTTCGTCTCCGACAAGAGCGACGTGCCGCCACCGAGCTGGATGCAACTGTTCAACGAGGCGGACCTGTACGGCATGCAGGCCCTGTCCTACCGGACGCTGGCGGAGTTCGAGCCGGGAGCGGCCGCACACGCCCAGCACTACGCGGAGAAGGCCCTTGCGCTGCGTGTCGACGCACAGGAGCGCTCAAGGATCTTCGACAACCTGTCCATGGCGTCCGCGTGCTTCATCGCGGACGACCCCGAACAGGCCGACCGGTACGCGCGGCTGGCCCTGATGGCGATGGGCTCGAACTCGTCCGGCCGTACCTGGGACCGGCTGCGCCAGATGTACCGGCTCACCGCCGAGTACTCCAGCTACCCGAGGATCAACGAACTGCGGGAGGAGATCCGGTCGGCGCTGCCCAAGCCGAGGAAGTCGGGCAGTGGCAACAGCGCACAGGCATAGGGGGACGGTGCGCCCGACCGATACGCGGGAGTACTAGGACGTCACCCTGGCCACGAGCACACAGGCATTGTCCTCGCGCTCGCTCTCACCGAACTCCTCTACGACCAGCCGTACGCAGTCCTGTGCGCTGTGTGCCCCGCCGAGGCGGGGGGCGAGGTCGAGGAGACGGTTCACGGAGTCCGCTCCGCTGTGCCCCGGCACCAGTCCATCGGTGTGCAGTAAGAGCAGGTCGCCCACCTCGAGGGTCTCTTCGGCCTGTGCGTAGACGGCACCCGAGGTGGCGCCGAGCAGGACGCCGGCCGGCGCGTTCAGCCTGCGCCCCGTCCCGTCGCGGAACAGCAGCGGGGCGGGGTGTCCGGCCTGTGCCCAGGTCAGGGTGCGGCTCTCGGGCCGGTAGCGGCAGCAGACGGCGCTGCCGAGGGCCGGCTGGACGGTGGCGTCGAGTAACTGGTTGAGCCAGGACATCAGTTGCCCCGGGTGGGTGCCGGCCATGGCCATGCCGCGCACGGCGCCCAGCAGGGTCGCCATGCCCGAGGCCACGGCGACGCCGTGACCGGTGAGGGCGCCGACGCTCAACAGCGTCGCTCCGTCGGCCAGTTCGAGCGCGTCGTACCAGTCGCCGCCGATCAGCGCGCTCGTGGACGACGGAAGATGGTGCGCCGCGAGATCCAGTGTGCTCGGGCCCTGGTGCGGGAGCCGCAGGGAGCCGCGCCATGGCGGCAGCACGGCCTCCTGCAGCTCGACCGCGAGCCGGTGCTCGCTCTGCGCGTGGTGCCGGTGGCGCTGGAGCGAGTCACGGGTCTCGCTCACGGTGCGCTGGCTGCGGCGCAGTTCGCTGACGTCGCGCAGCACCGCCCACATCGAGGCGGTGCTGCCGTCAGTGTCGAGCACGGGCTCGCCCATCATGTGCACGGTCCGGACCTCACCGTCCGGCCGTACGATCCGGAACTCGCCGTCGATGGGCTTGGCGTCGATGAGACAGTCCGTGACCATCGCCGTCAGCCGCCGCCGGTCGTCGTCGAGCACCAGGGACGGCAGCTCGTCGAGGGTGAGCGGGGGAGTGGCGGGGTCGCGCCCCAGGATCTCGAAGAGCTCTCCGGACCAACTGGCCTCGTCCGTCAGCAGGTTCCACTCCGCGCTGCCGACCCGGCTGAGCAACGAGCCGCGCCGGGGAGCGGGCGGCACGGCCCGTTCGGTGGACGTGGCCGCCGTTTCCGGGGAGGCGGGGGACGGGCCGTCGCGCAGCTGTGCCAGGTGCTCGTCGAGGTCGTTGAGCTGGTGCAGCGCCAGGTCGCACAACGCCCGCTGCCACCGTTCCCGAGGGTCCGAACCGTCACTCTGGGTGTCCCGCCGTACGGCGTCGACGTCGCCCTTGAGCCGTCGCGTCTGCGTGATGAGCGCGTCGACCGAGCCGCGTCCGGGCGGCTGAGCGGCGGGGCGGTCCGCAGAGAGATGGGGCGGCATGACGCACTCCGATGCGGGGACGGTACGACCAAGGCTGACGGAAGGACCGTTACGACTGTGGCACAGCCCGCGACTCCCTGTAAGGGATTTGGCAACACCCGATACGGTGGTGCGTCTGGCATATGCCAGAGTCTCCATGGAAGGCTCGTCCGGTGCGAATGGCGTACGTCGCGGAGCGGGTCAAGTCGTAGGCGGCGTACGCGCTTTGATGGTCGGTGGCGGCGATTGTACGGCGGTCATTCGCGTGTTCGACGGTCGCATGTTCCAGTGGTGGCGCGGCGGGCGACGGCGCTCGGGGGGTTGCACTCCTGGGAAGTGATGCAGATCACAAAAATGAAATCCGCTTCGACGTAATGCGATGGGCCTCTGCGGGCTCGTAAAGGCACAGCGGCAAAAGCCGTCCGACCGTCGACCCGCAGGGGAGAGACCGCCCATGGACATCGCCCTCGAGCAGCCCGCCAGTGCCCGGCTCATCACCGGCGAGGAGCGTGAATACACCGTTCCCGCCACGCTCCGCTATGCGTCGACGGATCCGCTGGCGGTGTACATCGACTTCCCGGGCGATGTCTCCCTCGATGGCGAAGGGGCCACCTGGACCTTCGCGCGCACCCTGCTGGAGGCGGGCCTGCGCGGGTCGGCCGGGGACGGGGACGTGCACATCTGGCCCTGCGGCCAGGAGTGTACGGTCGTGGAGCTGCACTCGCCCCACGGCATGGCCCTGCTCCAGTTCGACACGGCCTGCCTGCACCGCTTCCTGCTGCGCACCTACGCGGTCGTCGCGGCCGGCGAGGAGGACCTCGGCGCGGTCGTGGAACGAGGGCTGAGCGCGCTGTTCGGCGGCGTGTGAGGAAGAGAGGAGAGGAGGCGACAGGGCCGGCCGCCGCCGCGCCTCCTCGTCGCTCCGGCCTCAGTACCGCAGGACCCCGGCGATGCCCTGGGCGTCGTTCAGCGTGCCGTCCGGTACGAAGCGGACCTCGGCGCCGGTCTCCAGGCACTGTTCGACGATCTCGTCCACGATGTCCTCGCGGGCGTCGAGCTCGCCGCTCTCGGCCGGGATCAGATGGTCGCCGTCCTCGCCGCGCACGGCGATGCGGTAGTTCTCCTCCACGGCCAGCAGCCGTACCCGGCCCTCACGGGCGCTGCGCCAGACCTCGTCGACGCCGGCCGCGAACGCCTTGCGGCCACGGGCGGATTCGAGTTCCCGTGCCACGGCGTCGGTGTGCCTGCGGTCCTCGGCGGTGATCAGTGGCTGGATCGCCTGCCACACGGCCTCGCGCGTGCCGTGCGCGAGTCCGCCGTGCGGGATGTGCACCGCGTCCTTGGTGACGCCGCCGATCTCGTCCAGCAGTGACAGCGCCGCCGGTTCGCCGGTGACGTACAGCGGCCGCGGGTTGCCCCGCAGGATCGCGCTCATGGCGGAGTCCGCGTCCTTGAGGAAGTGGCGGGTGTCCTCGTCGCGGAACTTGCTCGGACTGTCGCCGATCTGCTCCCGGCGCTCGGGGTCGAAGTTCTCGACGGACCGGGTCAGCGGGAAGCCGCCCATGCGGGCCGCGGCGACGCGGTCCAGGCTGCCGTTCCACAGGGTGACGCGGTCGGTCGAGACCGACAGCACCCAGTACGGCCGCTCGGCGGCCTGCGCGGAGACGAGGTTGCGGGTGAGGAAGGTGTCCGAGAGCACCACGCGCTCGGGCACGGACCGGGCGAGCGACCACACCTGGTGCTCGCCGGGGGCGGCGAAGATCACCAGTCCGTCCTCGGCGTAGGTGAGATCGACCTCGGCGAGGGCCTGGTCGAGCTGGCGCTCGACGTCCGCCCGTCGTTCGCGGGTGACAGAGGGATCGGATTCCAGCTGCTTCTTGGCCTCGGCCACGACATTGCGCAGCCGGACCTGGTCCTGGGCCCGGTAGGGCTCTCGGCGATGGGTGGGCGTCAGCACGGACACGGCCGGATAGGGGCGCGGGCGCCGCAGCTCGGTGAGGGTGGTGGGACTGAGTGCGTGCTCCATAACAGCACGATAGGACTGATTCACCGATCGGGCATTAGGGGCAATTCCGTTCATGGTCCGGGCCCTATTCGCGGTTGTCCTCGGGCCCGCAGGAGCTTCCGTCCGCGGGGAGTGTGCCATACAGCAGGAAGGCGTCGACCTTGCGGTGCACGCACTTGGAGGAGGCGTATCCGGTGTGCCCGCTGCCCTTGTTGTCGAGGACCACGGCCGACGAACCGAGCCGCTTCGCCGTCTCCTCGGTCCAGCGGTACGGCGTCGCCGGGTCGCCGCGTGTGCCCACCAGGAGCATCTTCGGCGTGTCCACGTCCTTCACCTCGTCGCGGATGAAGTCCGTGCCCTTGGGGCGGCCGTAGCACAGCAGCACCCCGGTGAGCCGGTACGGCCCGAAGATCGGCGATGCCTCCTCGTACTCGGCGCGCAGCCGGTCGAGACCGGCGATGATCTGCTTGCCGCTGGGGCGGTCGGGGTCGTCCGCGCAGTTGATCGCCATCAGCGCGGCGGACAGGTTGTCGAGCGGGATGTCCTGCTCGTCGACGAGACCGCCGTCGGGGTCCTCGGTCTCCTCGCGGTTCCAAGGGGCGGCCCCACCCATGGCGAAGGCCTCGATGGCGTGGGTGTCGCCGTCGTTGACCAGTGAGGCCAGGGCGCGCTCCAGGGAGGCCCACAAGTCCTCGCTGTAGAGCGCCTGTCCGATGGCGCCGACCAGGTCCTGTCCGGTGAACGGCTCACCGAAGGCCGACGGCACCGGATCCGCGTCCAGCGAGTCGACCAGTCGTACGACATTCTTGCGGGCCTCGCGGGCGTCCTGCCCGAACGGGCACCCGATGTCCTTCACACACCAGTTGATGAACTCCTCCAGAGCCTTCTGCTGCCCCTGGGCGCCCACCAGTTCCTGCTTCGTCAGTGGTTCGGTCAGGGTGTCCACGCCGTCGAGGACGAACCGGCCGACCTTGTCGGGGAACTGTGCCGCGTAGACGGCGCCGAGCCGCGTTCCGTAGGAGAATCCCAGGTAGTTGAGCTTCTTGTCGCCGACGGCAGCGCGCATCACGTCCATGTCGCGCGAGGCGTTGACCGTGCCTATGTGGGGGAGCACCGGCCCGGAGTTGCGGGCGCAGGTCTCGGCCGCCTTCTTGAAGTCCTCGAGGACGGACTGCGGATCGCGGTCGATCTCCGTGCTGTCGTTCTGCACGGTGGCATCCCCGCAGCTGACCGGCGAGGACCTGCCGACGCCTCGCGGATCGAAGGTCACTATGTCGTAGCCGTCCGTCAGCTCCATGAAGTCCTTGCCCCCGGTGGCGAATTCGGGGACGCCGGCACCGCCCGGCCCACCGAAGTTCAGCAGCACCGAACCCTGCTTCTCGCCCGTGGCCCGGTAGCGCGCGAGCGCCAGATCCAGCGTTCCCGCCCGGGGGTGGGCGTAGTCGAGGGGGACGGTGACCTTGCCGCACTGGAGATCCTTCGGCATGCCTTCGCCCGGGCACTTCGCCCAGCTGACCTTCTGCTGGTAGAAGCGGCTCAGGTCGGACTCGGCGCTGTCCTCGCCCGCCGTCAGCCCGGTGCCGAGCAGGACCAGTCCGACCGCGCCGGCGACGGCGCAGCGCCGCAGCGTGGGCAGCGTGGACAGATGGGCCAGCATCGTTGCCTCCAGGGGCGCCCGTCGCGGACCGGGAAACGGCGTCCCGCTCACGATAAGCGGGCCCCGGAACGCACGCCTCCGGAGCTCACGGGCGGCCCGACGTGCGGGATCGCCCGGGCGGACTTACCCTTCGCCCCTCGCGTCGCCGTCGGAAGTCTTTACCGCTAGTTCGACAACCCTGACGCTCGATGGGGTGAATGGCCGATAAGCCATAACTCGGATGGTTCGCCTGCGTTTTATCCGGTGCGGGTGAGTGCCCGCGACCATGTCTGGAAGGCAGGGAACCTATGAGACGGGTTACCCGATACGGTGTGATCGCCGTCGCCGCCTCGGGCGCGATGGCTGTGACGATGCCGGTGTACGCCCACTCCGCGGCGGACGGTGCCGCGGCCGACTCGCCGGGGCTGCTCTCCGGCAACACCGTTCAGCTCCCCGTGCACGTCCCCGTGAACGTGTGCGGCAACACCGTGAACGTGGTGGGGCTGCTCAACCCGGCGGCGGGCAACAGCTGCGCCAACGAGGACGCGGGCCACAAGGCGGGCGCCGCGTCGCACGGCGGGGCGTCCGCCGAAGGGAGCGGAAAGGATTCACCCGGCCTCGCGTCCGGCAATGTCGTACAGCTCCCCGTTCACCTGCCGGTGAACGTCAGCGGCAACAGCGTGAACATCGTCGGCATCGGCAACCCGGCGCCCGGCAACGAGTCGGTCAACGACTCCGGGGGCCCTTCCCACACCACGAAGCCGGCACCGAAGCCGTCCACGCCGCCCCGGGTACACCCGCGCCCGGTGCCGCGCGCGTTCGTCCCGCACGGCGGACCCGAGGGCTCGCTCGCGCACACGGGGGCCGACCACACCCTCGTCGCCGCCGCGGGCGGCACGGTGCTCGTGCTGGGCGGGGCGGTCCTGTACCGGCGCTTCCGCCCTCAGGCGGTGCGCTGACCCGCGCCCCGCGCGGGAGGAGGGCCCCATCGACCGGCCGGTGGGGCCTTCGGCATGCGGACATCCCTCCACTCGTTCCCCGGCGAAGACCCCAACGGCTTGATCACGCCGTGACGCCCGCCCCGGTGATCCGAAAGGATGCTGCGTGCACGGTCGATCACCGTGTGCACGCGGCCCCCCCGACGGAATGGAGCGCACCCATGGCCTTTGCGGCCCCCGAAGACCTCGTCGTCACTCGTGCCGGCCTCGACGACTGGGCGGTCGTCAAGGGATGGGCCGCCGAAGAGGGCTGGAACCCGGGGCTCGCCGACGCCGGGCCGTTCTTCGCGCAGGATCCCGACGGGTTCTTCCTCGGCCGGATCGACGGTGAGGTCGTCTCGGCGATCTCGGTCGTCAACCACGGCCCCGACTACGCCTTCCTCGGCCACTACCTGGTCCGCCCCGACCTGCGCGGCCGTGGCCACGGCCTCACCACCTGGAAGACCGCCCTGGCCCACGCCGGGAACCGCACGATCGGCCTCGACGCAGTGGTCGCCCAGCAGGACAACTACCGCCGCTCCGGCTTCGAGTCCGCCCACCGGACCGTCCGGTTCACCGGAACCGCGCCCGCCGCCGAGGCGCCGCGGAACATCCGCGACGTACGGCCCGAGGACGTCGCGGACATCACCGCCTACGACGCCACCTGCACGCCCGCCGACCGCCCCCGCTTCGTCGAGCACTGGCTCACCGGCCCCGGACACCATGCCGCGGTCCGGCGCAGCGGCTCCCGGGTCACCGGTTACGGCGTGCTCCGCCCCGGCCACGACTGCCCGCGTATCGGCCCGCTCTTCGCCGACACCGCCGAGGACGCCCGGGCCGTGTTCGCCGCCCTGACCGCCGACGTGGCCGGCCGCACGGTCGCCGTCGACGTGCCGGAGAACAACCCGGCGGCCGTCGCGCTCGCCGAGGAGGCCGGATTCACCCCCTCCTTCGAGACCGCCCGTATGTACACGGGGCCGGTGCGGCTGTATGCCCGGGAACGGGTCTTCGGCGTCACCACCCTGGAACTGGGATAGCGGGAAGCGGACGCCTTCCGGCCGGCCGGTCAGTCCGCGCGCCGGTGGAACCGGAAGTGCAGTGCGCGGACCTCCTCCGTCAGCTCGGGCACCGGCCCTTCCACGACGACGTCCGGCGCGACCTCCTGGATCGGCAGCGGCCGGACCGGGGCGGCCGGCACGCCCAGTTCGGCCAGCCATCCGGTCAGCTGCCGCGACGAGGCGACGTACACGACGCGCCCCAGCCCCACCCAGGCGTGCGCGGCCGCGCACATCGGGCAGTGCTCGCCGGAGGTGTACACCGTCGCGGCAGCCCGCTCCTCGGGCGTCATCCGGGCGGCCGACCAGCGGGCCAGCTCGAACTCGGGATGCCGGGTGCGGTCGCCCGAGGCCACCCGGTTGTGGTCCTCGGCGAGGACCTCGCCGTCCGCCCCCACCAGCACCGACCCGAACGGCTCGTCCCCGGCCTCCAGCGCCTCGGCCGCGAGCGCGACGCAGCGGCGCAGGTGTTGGAGTTCGACGTCCTTCACGACCATGGTGTACGGCCCTCCTCGCGCGCGATCATCCCCACGCACCCTAGGTTCGCCCACGTACGGCGGGAAAGGCGTGCACGCGGCCGACCGCCACGGTGGCGAACGCGGCCGCGACGAGCGGCAGCGCGGTCCACGGCAGGGCCCCCGCGCCCAGGCGCTCCAGCGTCAGGCCACCGGTGAGGGAGCCCGCCGCGATGCCCGCGTTGTAGACCGTGGTCTGCAAGGACGTGGCCACATCGGCGTGCACGGGACCCGAGGCGTCGACCAGCGCGGTCTGGATCAGCGTGGGCGCCCCGCCGAAGGCGACGCCCCACAGCGCGACGGAGACGAGCAGCACGGCAGGGGTACCGGCGCCGAGACCGAGCGCGAGCATGACCGCCGCGCACAGGGCGAGCGCGCCCAGCAGGGTGGCCCGAAGGCGCCGGTCCACGAGCGCGCCGGTCACCCAGATCCCGGCGACCGTGGCCGCCCCGAACACCAGCAGGACCAGGCCCGTACGCCCGAACCCGGCATGCGCCGCGAACGGGGCGACGTACGTGTACATCACCTGGTGGCCCAGCAGCAGGAACAGCGTCACGGACAGGACGGCCGGGATCCCCGGCAACACGGCCACCCGGTGGAGCGGCAGCCCCGCACCCGGCGGTTCGCCCGGGAACCCGGGCACCCGCCACCACACCCAGCCGACCAGGAACACCGCCAGTGCGGCCAGTGCGCCGAACGCCGTGCGCCAGCCGAGCGCCTCTGCGAGCGCCGTCCCCGCGGGCACGCCCAGGGACAGTGCCAGCGTGATCCCGGCGAGCACGATCGCGATGGCCCGGCCACGCCGCTCGGCGGGCACCATGCGGGCCGCGTACCCGACGAGCATCGCCCACAGCGTGCCGCCCATCAGCCCGGCACCGAGACGCGCGGCGAAGGTCACGCCGTACGACGACGACAGCGCGACCATCGCGTTGCTCGCCGCGAAGCCCGCCAGGGTGCCGATGAGCACGGGGCGGCGGGGCAGCCCGCGCAGCAGGACCGTCAGCGGGATGGCGCCCGCGAACGACGCGACCGCATAGCCGGTGACCAGGTAGCCGACCCGGGCTTCGGACACCGCCAGCGCCGGTGCCATGAGCGGCAGCAGGCCGGCCGGGAGGAGCTCGGTCAGGACGGCCGTGAAGGCAGCCGTGGACAGGGCGAGCAGCCCGGACCACGGCAGTGCGGTGGGCAGGGCTGTGCCCTTGGCCAGGGAGGTGGTGGACATGCGACCATGCTCGGACCCTCACATCAGTGTGAAGGCAAGAGCGACCTCTGAGGCGCACACCTTCTGAGGCACACGCACCCAAGCACACGCACCGAGGCACACATGAAGATCGGCGACCTCTCCCGACGTACCGGCGTCCCCACCCGGCTGCTGCGCTACTACGAGGAACAGGACCTCCTCCACCCGGACCGCACGGACAACGGCTACCGGCACTATCCGGAGTCGGCCGTCCAGGACGTCCGGCAGATCCGGGGACTCCTCGACTCGGGCCTGACCACGGAGATGATCCGCGCGATCCTGCCGTACCTGACCGGCCCCGACGAGATCCTCCTTCCCGCCGAACACCTCACCCCGGAGACGGCTGCCCTGCTCCAAGGCCACATCGACCGGATCCAGGCCCGCATCGACTGTCTGGCACGCAACCGCGACCGGCTGCGCGGGTACCTGGCGGCCGTGCGCCCCGCGGGCGGGGAGGCCACGGGCCGGTCGTAAATGGCTTGTCGTGCGGTAGGGGCCGATGGTGGGGTGCTCGCATGGATCATGCCGCTGTGCTCGCCCTCTTCGACCGGGACATGCGTGAAGGCGCACGTCCGGACGGCCCCGACGCCCAGGTGGAACGCGTGGGCGGCGTCGTGCGGCAGGTGTCCTCCGAGCACGGATGGAACGGCGTCGTGTGGTCCGACCTGGACGAGGCGGGCGCCGACGCGGCGATCGCCGAGCAGATCGCCCACTTCTCCCGGCTGGGGCGCGAATTCGAGTGGAAGCTGTACGGCCATGACCTGCCGGTGGATCTCGGACGACGGCTCAGGGACGCCGGCTTCACGGCCGAGCCCGAAGAGACGCTGATGATCGGCGAAGTGGCCGACCTGACCCTGGACGCCGAGACACCGGACGGCGTCCGCCTCCTCCCGGTGACCGACAGTGCGGGCGTCGACCTCGTGACGGAGGTGCACGAGAAGGCCTTCGGGACGGACGGCACCCGGTGGCGGCACCAACTGCTCGCCCAGCTCACGGCCGCCCCGGACACGGTGGTCGCGGTCGTCGCCATGGCCGGTGACACTCCGGTCAGCGCCGCCCGGATGGAACTCCTGCCGGGGACGCGGTTCGCCGGGCTGTGGGGCGGCGGGACTCTCGAGGGCTGGCGCGGCCGCGGTATCTACCGCGCCCTGGTCGCCCACCGCGCCCGTGCCGCCGCGGACCGCGGCTACCGCTACCTCCAGGTCGACGCCATGAGCACGAGTCGTCCGATCCTGGAGCGGCTCGGCTTCGAGCCCGTGACCACGACCACGCCGTACGTGTACACGCCGTAGCGGGCAGGACGCCGTAGGAGCATCTCCCCACCGGGATGTCACATCCAGGCCCTCCCGATTCGTCGCAAGGGCATGACGACGAACCACAGCCAAGACGGCAGCCACAGCCGCAGCGTCCTCCTCGCCGGCGCCGGAGGTGTCCTCGGCCGCCACATCACTCGCGCCCTGACCGAGGCGGGCCACGAGGTCACCGGCCTCGGGCGCGGCCCGCGCAACGACGTCCAGGCCGACCTGATGAACCGGGACGCCCTGCTGCGTGCCGTCGACGGGCTTCGCTTCGACGCGGTGATCCACGCCGCGACCGCGCTGCGCAAGCCGCCCATGCGCCACCGCGACATGTACGCCACCGACGCGCTGCGCACCGACGGCACCGCCCATCTGATCGAGGCCGCCCGGGCCACCGGCGCCCGACGCTTCCTCGCCGAGTCGATGGTCTTCGGATACGGCTACGGCGACCACGGCGCCCGGGTCGTCACCGAGGACGCCCCCTTCGGCCCGCGCGGCCGTACCCCGGACCTGGAACGGCACCTTGCCGGGATGCGCGTCAAGGAGCAACTCACCCTCGAAACCCCGGGGTTGGAGGGGATCTCGCTGCGCTTCGGACTGTTCTACGGCCCCGGTGGCACGGACGAGATCCTGCGCATGCTGCGCAGACGGCAACTTCCCGTCCCCGCCGACCACGGCCGGGTCCTGCCCTGGATCGAGCTCACCGACGCGGCCCGCGCGGTCGTCGCCGCCGTCGAACGCGGACGCCCCGGTCAGGCGTACAACGTCGCCGACCGTACCCCGATGGGCTTCGGTGCCCATGTCCGGTGCGTGGCCGAGGAGTTCGGGCTGCCGAAGCCGATGACCGTACCGCTGTGGCTGATGCGGCCCATGTCGTACGCGCACACCATGATGACGTCGACGCTGCGGGTCTCCACGGCGAAGGCGGAGCGGGAGCTGGGCTGGACGCCCGCCCACCCGGCGGTCCGCGACGGCCTCGCAGCGATGCGGGCCGCCGCGGCACTCTCCTGACGGTCGCGCCGTCCTCTCATGTCCCCACTTCGACGCGTCAGCGACGCGCCTTCGTCCGGTCCAGTGCGGCGACGCCGACCGCGGCGAGGCCGATCTGGATGAGCCACTCGATCCAGTCGACGCCGTCGGTGTCGCCCACATCGAGCCCGGCGGCGATGGCCGAACCGATGAGCGCGGCCACGATGCCGACGAGGATGGTCCACAGGACCCCGATGCGCTGACGGCCCGGAACCACGAGACGTCCGAGCACACCGATGATGATGCCGATCACTATGGCACTGATGATGCCGGAGATCTCCATTTCGCCCCTCTTCCTCCTGTCCCCGCACAGGTTCGAGTTCCCCCTGGAGGCCGGGACAGTCCGTTCCGCTTCAACCAGTGGCCCACCCGGTGACGGAGAGCACCTCATTGGCGATGTCGATCACCGCGCGCCCGTCGGTCACCACCCGCACCACGTTCGCGGGCGCCCGCTCCTCAAGGAGCCGCGCCTTGCGTGCACTGCCGCGCACCTCCTGCTCCAACTCGGAGCCGAGCTCGCGCCCGGTCAGGCGCCGCTCGGCCGTCGCGTCGGTGGCGGTGAGCAGGACGCGCACGAGACGTACGCCGTCCCCCATGGCCCGGCGGAACATGGGCGCGGCGTCGTCGAGCACGCTCACGGTGTTCGTGTAGACGAGGCGCCGGTATCCGAGCGCGGCGTAGTTCCCCCACACGGCGACCAGGTTCCGCTCCGTGATGCCGGCTCGGTGCGGATCGCCGGGCGGTGCCGGATGGGCGGCTCCCATGAAGTCGCCGTCGATCACCGCGTGCGTGACCGAGACGGCCCGCAGCTGGGCCGAGACCTGCCAGCCGACGGTGGTCTTGCCGACCCCGGCCCTTCCCCCGATGAGCAGTGCCTCCGCATGATCCATGCGGGAAGCGTGCCCGGACGCGGGCATGCTTGGCGAGTGGTTCCGGCGTGTGCTGATCGATCGCGGAGGTGCGGATGGAGGAGCGGGTGCTCGGCGGCGGAGCCGTCAGCAAGGTCGTGCGGGTCGGGACGACCGTGCGGCGTACGCCCCATGAACGGTCCGAATACGTGCGGGACTTGCTCGCGCACTTCGAGCGTCGGGGGTGGGAAGGGGCCCCGACGTACATCGGGTACGACAAGCAGGGCCGCGAGGTGTTCGGATACCTGGAGGGGTGTGCGGCTGTCACTCCTCGGGAGCGGGCCGCGGCACGCACGGACGCGGGGCTCGTGCGGGTGGCCCAACTCGTGCGCGCCTTCCACGACCTGACGCACGGCACGCCGCTGGCCGGCGACCAGGACGTCGTCTGCCACAACGATCTCGCCCCGAAGAACACCGTCTACGCGATCGATGGCGCCGACTGGTGGGCGACCGCCTTCATCGACTGGGACCTGGCGGCACCCGGCGAACGCGTCCAGGACCTCGCCCATGTCTGCTGGCAGTACCTCGACCTGGGACCGGGCGTGACGGATGTGCTCGATGCCGCCCGGCGGATCGCGCTCGTCCGCGACGCGTACGGGCCGGTCGCCGGCGGCGCGGGGATCGTCGACGTGATCCTTTGGTGGCAGGACCGGTGCCTGCGGGGCATCGAGGCCGGCGCCGTGCGCGGTGAGCCGGCCATGGTGCGGTTGCGGGAACACGGCGTCGTGGAGGAGGTGCGCGGCGCCTACGCCTGGGTGGCCGAACACCGGGCCGAGTTGGAGGTCTTCCTGCGCTGACCCGAGCGCGGGGGCGTGTGGGCGGCAGGTCACCCGGCCGCGTCGACCCAGGACGTCAACCGGCCGTCGGGCTGGAGGTCGACGCGCAGCCCGTTGTGCTCGCCGTGCGCGGCGCGGCCGTCGGCCACGAGGGTGTCGAGCCGTACGCCGTCCGCGAGGATGTCGGCCTCGTAGTGGTCGGCGGCCACGCGGTAGAGCTTCGCCGTCGCCCTCCCGTCCGCGAGGGTCGGTGCGCCGACCAGGACGCGGTTGACGACCGCCTCGGGCTGCGGCTTGGCCCGCTCGACCCAGGACGTGACCTCGCCGTCCGGGTGGAGGGTGATGTGCAGCCCGTTGTTCTGGGCGTGCGCGGCCATGCCCTGGGTGTACAGGGCCCCGTACTGCCGGCCCTCGGCCCAGATCTCCGCCTCGTAGCGGTCCTCGCCGGCCTTGTAGACCTTCGCCCGGCTGACGTCGTCCGCGAGCTTCACCGTCCGCACCTGGACGCGCTCGGCCTTGGACTGACGGCCCTGCCCACCCGCGGACGTGCCGGTCGTGGCGGCGGAAGCGTCCATCGCGAAGGCGCCGGCGGCCGAGGCGCCCAACGCGGCGATGACAACCGTGGCGGCAAGGGCGGTGCGCAGGGGACGTGGGGCACGCATCAGTGAGTCGTTCCTTCGATGGGGTTCGTTCCGACGACTTCGAAGCTACGGACCACCTGTCAAGGGATCCCATAGGTCATGTAACAGTCGTTCGGCATATACGAACCAAAAAGGAAAAACTGCTCCGATTGACATGCAGGTATTTACCTGCATAACTTTGAGTGTGCGATCGGAGAGTGGTCCCCGGATGGACAAGGTGTTCAAGGCGCTGGCCGACGAGACGCGCAGGAGGCTGCTGGACCGGCTGCGCGAGGACAACGGGCAGACGCTGGGAGAGCTGTGTGCCGGTATCGGCATGGCGCGCCAGTCGGTGACCCAGCATCTGGCCGTTCTGGAGGCCGCCAACCTGGTCGCCACGGTGCGGCGGGGGCGGGAAAAGCTGCACTACCTCAATCCGGTCCCGCTCCACGAGATCCAGGAACGGTGGATCGACAAGTTCGAAAGCCCTCGCCTGCGGGTGCTCGGGGCCGTGAAACGACGAGCCGAGGAAGCCATGACCGACAAGCCCACCTTTGTGTACGTCACCTATATCGAGAGCACGCCCGAGAAGGTCTGGGACGCGCTCACCGACGCCGACCTGACCGCCGCCTACTGGGGCCACAGCAACGTCTCGGACTGGCGGACCGGATCCCGCTGGGCCCATGTCCGTACGGACGGTTCGGGCGTCGCGGACGTCGTCGGCACCGTCGTGGCGAGCGAGCGGCCGAACCGGCTGGTCACCACCTGGGTGGCGCCGGACGAGGAGGGGCAGGAGGACAAGTACTCCAGGGTCACCTTCGACATCCAGCGGCACGCCGAGATCGTCCGGCTCACCGTGACCCACGAGGACCTGCCGGACGAGAGCGCCCGCGCCGATGTGTCGTCCGGCTGGCCGGCCGTGCTGTCCAACCTCAAGTCGCTGCTGGAGACCGGCCATGTCCTGCCCCAGGAGCCGTGGCTGATGCCGACGCGGTGAGGGCGGGGGAAGGGGCGGCAGAGGAAGACCGGCCCGCGGGTGCGGGCCGGCCGGCGGTCTCCTCTCGGGTGTGCCGCTACGGCTTCGGGGCGCTCTTCGCCGCCGTACCGGCGCACAGCAGCCCCAGGCACACGGCCAGCGCGCCGACGATGATGTTGTTCACGATGACGCCGGCGTCCGGGCTGTCGCCGACGATCCACGGCGCGATGATCATCCAGACCCCCATCGCACAGAAGGCCCAGCTCAGGCCGTACATGCGTTCCGGGGCGCGGGTGAATCCGAGGGCCAGCAGGCCGATCGCGATGCCCATGATGAGGTTGTGGGTCACGAGCGCGGGCTGGCTCGTCGTGTAGTGGAGTATCCAGGGGGATACGGCGCAGTACAGACCGAGCAGGAACACCGGTCCGTCCACGAGCGCCACATCACGACCGCCGAGCATGCGGGCGTAGCGATCCCGCATTTCGGATACATCAGGGTGAGCTGTTATGTCACCTCTGGTGGGCGAGACGTTGGCCATGACTCGTCTCCTTTGACTCGCAGGCCTGACCGCGTCTGGTGCGGTGTGCGGTAAGCGCCGCCTAGCCCCATTCTGCGCTTATTTCCTCTTTATGTGTAGGGTTGTGCGGACTGTGGGTCCGGTGGCGACACACGGTCCGTGTTCCTGGAAGCAGCAGGTCAGAGGTCCGGTGAAGGGGACTCAGGTGGCGCAATGATTCGGCGCCGCGCTCACCGGCATCGAGTGCTTCCAGGTCAACCCGCTCAAGGACTGCAACGGCCCGGTCTGTCTGAAGCTCGGCCGTCTGCACCTTCCACTCCGGACGCGGCCACGACTACCGCACCGCGACGCGGGGACGCGCATCTCCGCGATCGGTTTGTGCGGCGGTCACTCCGCCTCGGGAGTGCTGTGCGACGACCTCGCAGGCCTGGAAGCCCTGGGCGTCCTCGGCGGCGCCGAGTCGGACCACCGCGTGCCCGCTCCGGCCGAGTTGTCGAAGTACCCCGACGCCGACGTCCGCGCGTACGCAGGCCCGGGGTGCGATGAGGGGAAGCCTCCTCGGCCCCAACACTCCCAAGTCAACTTGGAGTTCGGTTGGTCTGCACCATTGACTGGTACAGACCAAAGCGGTTGAGTGTGTCTCCACACCCCCCACCACGGCCGCCCCCACGCCGTGGCCGACCCCGTCGGCGCGTGCGCACAAGGCTCTGCTTCGCCCTGCCCTTGGCCGGGTGCGGCCGTGCTCCGCAAAGGAGTTGATCCTGTGTCGAGGCGCCGCATAACCGCTCTGCTGTCCTCCCTCGCCCTGGCCAGCGCCGCGCTGCTGCTCCAGCCGGCCCCGAGCGCGTCCGCCGCCGGGTTCGTCGTCAGCGAGTCGCAGTTCAACCAGATGTTCCCGAACCGGAATCCCTTCTACACGTACAGCGGCCTCACCGCCGCCCTCAGCGCCTACCCCGGCTTCGCCAACACCGGCAGCGACACGGTGAAGAAGCAGGAGGCGGCCGCCTTCCTCGCCAACGTCAACCACGAGACCGGCGGCCTGGTCCACATCGTCGAGCAGAACACCGCCAACTACCCGCACTACTGCGACCGCAGCCAGCCCTACGGCTGTCCCGCCGGCCAGGACGCCTACTACGGACGCGGCCCCATCCAGCTCAGCTGGAACTTCAACTACAAGGCAGCGGGCGACGCCCTCGGCATCGACCTGCTGGGCAACCCCTGGCGGGTGCAGAACGAGTCGGCCGTCGCCTGGAAGACCGGCCTGTGGTACTGGAACACCCAGAGCGGCCCCGGCACCATGACCCCCCACAACGCGATGGTCAACCAGGCCGGCTTCGGCCAGACCATCCGATCCATCAACGGCTCCCTGGAGTGCGACGGCAAGAACCCGGCCCAGGTGCAGAGCCGCGTCAACGCCTACCAGCGCTTCACGCAGATCCTCGGCGTCTCCCCGGGCGGCAACCTGTACTGCTGACACCACCACCGCTGTCCGAGGGGTGTGCGAGACTCCGCCGATGACCTCCGAAACGATCACCGCGAAGGCCTCGGGCACCTTCTCCCTCGGGGACCTGCCCGTGACCCGCGTCGGCTTCGGCGCGATGCGGCTCACGGGCAGCGCCGCCTTCCACCACGGGACACCGAGCGACCGGGACCGTTCCATCGCCGTCCTGCGCAAGGCGGTCGACCTGGGCGTCGACCACATCGACACGGCCGCGTTCTACTTCTCCGCCCTGCGCTCCGCCAACGAACTCATCAACACCGCGCTGGCGCCGTACCCCGACGACCTTGTCATCGCCACCAAGGTCGGCCCCCACCGCGAGTACGACGGCGGCTGGGGCACTTCGGCCCGCCCCGACCAACTCCGTGGCCACGTCGAGGAGAACCTGCGCCAGCTCGGCCGCGACCACCTGGACCTCGTGTACCTGCGCCGCATGGGGCAGGACTCGATCGCCGAGCACTTCGGCGCGCTGGCCGAGCTACGTGAAGCGGGTCTCGTCCGCCACCTCGGCATCTCCAGCGTGGAGCCACGGCACCTCGCCGAGGCGCAGGCCATCGCGCCGGTGGCGAGCGTGCAGAACCGGTACGCGCTCGACCGGCCCGACCCCCAGACCGACGAACTCCTGCGCCGGTGCGGCGAACAGGGCATCGCCTTCGTGCCGTTCTACGCCGTGGCCGGCGACACCGGCGAGCGGGGCGCCACCACCGCCCACGACGACGAGGTCCTGGCCGTTGCCCGGGCGCACGGCGCGAGCCCCGCCCAGGTACGCATCGCCTGGACCCTGCACCAGGGCCCACACGTCCTCGCCATCCCCGGCACCGGCAACCCCGACCACCTGGCCGAGAACGTGGCCGCCGGCGCCCTCCGCCTGACCGCCGACGAGCTGGCCCGGCTCAACTCGGTTCGACAGCAAACCGGTTGAGCCGAAGCCGCGATGCCTGGCCTGAGCCGCTCAGCCGGTGTACCCGATCACCGGATAGTGGTCCGAGAGGTTCGTGTACGTGTAGTCCGTCCCCCAACTCGACACCGTCCAGGGCACGCTCTGCTCCTTGACGACCTCGTTCTTCCAGACCGTGGGACGCACCTGACCAGCGCGGTGCAGGACGTGGTCCAGGTCCTCGCGCGGGTCGTCGGGGTAGCGCTCGCGGGCGATGGAGTTCTCCCGCGTGTCGAACGAGTAAGCGTGCCCGGTGCGTATGTCGGCCCCCACCAGCCCGCCGTCGGCGAGCATCGAGGCGTACTCGGACGTGCGCGAGTCGACGTTCATGTCACCGGCGACCAGGACCTGTTCGCCCGCCGGGATGTTCTTGGCGTCCAGGAACGCGTCGATCGCGTTGAACTGCCGGCTGCGCATCGCGGCCGCCTCACCGGCGGCACAGCCCGGGTCGGTCGACTGCGCGTGCGTGCCGACGACGTGCACCTTCGTGCCGTTCACGTTCAACACCACGTACGCGAAGCCCTTGTTGGACCACCAGTCGGCCCCGCACGCGTCCTTGTAGACCCACTGCTCCTTGCGCAGCACCGGCCACTTGCTGAGGATCGCGACCCCACCGTCCTCGGGCGTCGTCGCCGAGTACGCGCCGCCGGTGGCGTCCCAGCCGCTCCTGCTCCGCCCCACCACCGGCGTCTGGTGGGGGTACTCACTCGCCACCGAGGCCTTCAGCGCGTCCGACGACGCGTTGTCGAACGCCTCCTGCACCACCACGATGTCGTTCCCACGGAAGAAGGACGCCTTCGCGATCTCCGCCGCCCGGTGGTCCTGGCCCCAGTTCGGGTACAAGGTCTTGCTGAAGAGGAAGACGTTGTACGACAGCACCCGCAGCGGCGGCACCTGCTCAGCGGTCGAGGCGGACGAGGCAGTGGGCGCCGCGCCCACGAGCCCAGTGGTGGCGAGCGCGAGGGCGAGCACGGCTGCGCCCGGAGTGCGGCGCGGTGGGAAGAGCGTCACTGGATCTCCCTGAGGGTGAGGGGGCTGAGTGGCGCCGCACATCAAACCACCGGCGATTACTCCCGGGTAACTCCCGTGCGTGAAAAGAATGTCTGCCAGCGGGACACCCGGCTGTAGGCCCGGCTCAGACCACCCACACCCCGTCCCGCAGGAGATACCGGCCGCGCATCTCGTGCTCACCGTTGCGCGCCTGCACCACGCGCGGACGCACCCGGAAGTACACGTACGGCGCCTCGTCAGCACGGGGATCCCAGCCCGTCTTCGTGGCAAAAGCCCCGGCTGCCGCGGTCGGCACCTCGTCGGCGGCGTACATCTCCGCGTCGCCGTCGACGATGACGACGTCCAAGGTGTCCCCGAGCGCCAGCCGGGCCCGCCGGCCGTCGCGCAGGTTGCGGCCGGTCGGAGTGGTCGGCCGGGTCGCGAGCCACAGGGACTCGTCGTGCCACACGAACCAGAGCGGGACCAGACACGGCACCCCGTCGGCGTCGGCCGTCGCCACCCAGACGTCCATCTCCTCCTCCAGACGGACCAGGAGATCGCGCTTGCGCTGCTCGGGGGTGCGGGGCGGCTCGGTGATCTTCATGGGTCGGACGGTAGTGGGGGAGCGGCCGGTACGGATCGGGCCCGGGACCCGTCCGGTTTCGGGCCTCGGACCTAGGTCCCCGGGTGTGGTCGGGGGTCCGTTCCGCCGGTGACTGGCGTCCGCGACGTTTTACGTATAACCTCTCCCGTCAATCGCACCTCCCGGAAGGCCCCGATGAGACTCATCGCCCTGGTCACCCTCGTCGTCGACGACTACGACGAGGCGATCCGCTTCTACACCGAAGCCCTCGGCTTCCGGCTCGTCGAGGACACCCCGCGTCCGGACGGCTCCCGCTGGGTCGTCGTCGCGGCCGACGAGCAGGGCACCGCGCTGCTGCTGGCCCGGGCCAACGGCGACGAGCAGCGCGCCCGGGTCGGCGACCAGACCGGCGGGCGCGTCGGGTTCTTCCTGCACACCGACGACTTCGCCCGCGATCACGCCCGGATGCTCACCGCGGGCGTGACCTTCCTGGAGGAGCCCCGGCACGAGCCGTACGGTTCGGTCGCCGTCTTCCAGGACCTGTACGGCAACCGCTGGGACCTGCTCCAGCCCGCCGGCTGACCCTCACCCTCCCCGCCCGCCCTCGGAACCGCCCCGCTCCAGGCTCAAGGAAAGACCTCACCATGACTACTACGCGCGTAGATGCCGATGTGATCCGCCGCCTCCCCAAGGCCGTCCTGCACGACCACCTCGACGGCGGCCTGCGCCCCGCCACCGTGGTCGAGCTGGCGGCCGAGGTCGGCCACACCCTGCCCACCACCGACCCGGACGAGCTCGCGGCCTGGTACTTCGAGGCCGCGAACTCCGGTGACCTGGTCCGCTACATCGCCACCTTCGAGCACACCCTCGCCGTGATGCAGACCCGCGAGGGCCTGCTGCGCACCGCCGAGGAGTACGTCCTCGACCTGGCCGCCGACGGTGTCGTCTACGGCGAGGTGCGGTACGCCCCCGAGCTGAACACCAACGGCGGGCTGAGCCTCGCCGAGGTCGTCGAGACGGTCCAGGAAGGCCTCGCGGCCGGCATGGCGAAGGCCGCGGCCGCCGGTACCCCGGTGCGGGTCGGCACGCTGCTGTGCGGGATGCGGATGTTCGACCGGGTGCGGGAGGCCGCCGACCTCGCCGTGGCCTTCCGCGACGCCGGTGTCGTCGGCTTCGACATAGCCGGTGCCGAGGCCGGCTTCCCCGCCGCCGACCACGTGGCGGCCTTCGAGCACCTGCGCCGCGAGAGCGTGCCGTTCACCATCCACGCCGGTGAGGCCGACGGCCTGTCCAGCATCCACCAGGCCCTCCAGATCTGCGGCGCCCAGCGCATCGGCCACGGCGTGCGCATCACCGACGACATCGTGGACGGCAAGCTCGGCCGCCTCGCGGGCTGGGTGCGGGACCGCCGCATCGCGCTGGAGATGTGCCCGACGTCCAACCTCCAGACCGGCGCCGCCACCTCCATCGCCGAGCACCCGATCACCGCGCTGAAGGACCTCGGCTTCCGCGTCACCCTCAACACGGACAACCGTCTGGTGTCGGGGACGACGATGACCCGCGAGATGTCGCTGCTGGTCGAGGAGGCCGGCTGGACCGTCGAGGACCTGCGCACCGTCACCGTGAACGCCCTGAAGAGCGCGTTCATCCCGTTCGACGAGCGCAAGGCGCTCATCGAGGACGTCGTCCTCCCCGGCTACGCGCTCTGAAGCAACCCGCGGACATAGGCGGCCTGTCCGACGTGCTGAAGATCGTCGGACAGGACGCTGACCAGCCGTACGCCCAGGGTGACCGGAGGATCCCAGCGGTCGTCCACGACCCGCTCCAGATCCTTGGCGGCCACCTCGCGCAGCGCCCCCAGGGTCTGGGCGTGCACGGCGTCGTAGTAGCCGGTCAGCAGGTCGCCGGAGTCGACCCGCACCTTGGCGACCTTCGCGGCGGTGTGGCCGTAGCCGGTGTCGTGGCGGGGCAGGTCGAGGCCGAACGTCTTCTGGAAGTCCTGGGTCAGCCAGACCTGGTCGAGGTCGAAGGCGTCGGCGATGTGGTCGTCCTGGACCCGGGTGAGATGCCAGATCAGCCAGGCGACGGAGTTGGCCTCGGGGGAGGGGCGGGCGACGAGGCCGTCCGGGTCCAGGCCCTCGACGGCGGCGTGGACTTCTTCCTGGATGCGGTTGTACCCGTCGATGAGGATGTCCTTGGCATGCATGGCTCCACCATCGCGCAAAGCGGTCCGTCACGCGCCCCTGGGCCGTCCGGCAGGCGTGCCCGCGCGCCCCATCAGCCGGCCGTCACGCGCCGCCCTCCGTCTCCAGCAGCGCCATCAGCGCCCGTGCCGCCGGGCTCGTGGCCTGTGGGGGCGGCAGCAGGGCGACCGTCTCGTAGACGGTCTCGCCGGTGTCCTTCACCGGCAGCGCGGTCAGTGAGCCGCGCTTGTGCCGGAAGTGGCGCGGTACGACCGCGATGCCGAGGTCCTCGTCGACCAGGTCCAGGAGGCTGTGCACGTCGTTGACCTCCAGGGCGACCGTCCGGCGTACGCCCGCCGCCGCGAACACGGCATCGGTGGTGCGGCGCGGCCCCCAGTCCGGGTGGAAGTCGACGAAGACCTCGCCGCCCAGCTCCTCCGGGGTGACGGCGGCGCCGGCCTCCGCGAGCCGGTGGCTGGGGTGGCACAGGACGGTCATCGGCTCGCCGGTGAGCGGCACGACCCGCAGCTGGTCGGTGTCCTCCTGCGCCGCCCGGACGGCGAAGGCCAGATCGAGGCGCCCGGCCGCGACCTCCTCGGCGAGCGCGCCCGAGCCCGCCTGGCGCAGGCAGATCTCCACGTCCGGATGCTGCCGCCGGAAGGCCGCGAGCAGCCCGGCCACATGCACCCCGGCGATGCACTGCTCGGACCCGAGCGCCAGTATTCCGCGCAGCACGCCCTGCACCGCGGCCACCGCCTCGTGGGCGGCTCGCACCTGCGCGAGGATCCGTTCCGCCTCGCACAGCAGTGCCCGCCCGGCCGGGGTGAGGGTCACGCTGCGGGTCGTGCGCACGAACAGCGGGGACTGCAACTCCCGTTCCAGGGCCCGGATCGAGGCCGACAGGCCTGACTGGGACACCATGAGGCGCTCGGCCGCCCGGGTGAAGTGCTGGTCCTCGGCGACCGCGACGAAGTGCTGGAGATGGCGCAGTTCCATGATTGAGCAGCGTAGCCGCTGAATCCCATCTGATTTACCTGTTGGACCACTGCCCGCAGGTCGCGACAGCATGGGCGGCGACTGGAACACCGGCTCCTCGGAGCCGTCCTTTAGTGCGCCAACCCCTCTGGAGTCGCGTTGTACACCGCACACACCGACCGCTACGCGGACATGCCCTACCGGCGCACCGGACGCAGCGGCCTCAAACTCCCCGCGCTGTCCCTCGGCCTGTGGCACAACTTCGGCCCGGCGGACCGCTCGGTCGAGCACCAGCGGGCCATCCTGCGCCGCGCCTTCGACCTCGGCGTCACCCACTTCGACCTGGCCAACAACTACGGCCCGCCGCCCGGCGCCGCCGAGTCGGCGTTCGGCGAGGCGCTGAAGGCGGACTTCGCGCCGTACCGCGACGAGATGATCATCTCGACCAAGGCCGGCTATCTGATGTGGCCCGGCCCGTACGGCGAGTGGGGCTCCCGCAAGTACCTGCTGTCCTCCCTCGACCAGAGCCTGAAGCGGATGGGTCTGGAGTACGTCGACATCTTCTACTCGCACCGCCCCGACCCGGACACTCCGCTGGAGGAGACGATGGGCGCCCTGCACTCCGCTGTGCAGCAGGGCAAGGCGCTGTACGTCGGCATCTCCAACTACTCGGCCGAGCAGACCCGTCAGGCCGCCCGCATCCTGGGCGAGCTGGGCACCCCGCTGCTCATCCACCAGCCCGCCTACTCGATGCTGAACCGCCGCCCCGAGGAGGAAGGGCTGCTCGACGCCCTGGACGAGCTCCAGGTCGGCTCGATCGTCTTCTCCCCGCTGGCGCAGGGCCAGCTGACCTCCCGCTACCTCGACGGCATCCCGAAGGACTCGCGGGCCGCGAGCGGCAGCCCGTTCCTGAACGCCGACGCGATCACCGAGGAACTGCTCGGCAAACTGCGCGCCCTGAACGAGATCGCGGTGTCCCGCGGTCAGACGCTGGCCCAGCTGGCCCTGGCCTGGGTCCTGCGCGGCGGCCGGGTGACCTCGGCGCTCGTCGGTGCGAGCAGCGCGCAGCAGATCGAGGACAGCGTCGCCGCCACCCGCAACCTGGACTTCGACGCGGAGGAACTGGCCCGGATCGACGAGATCCTCAAGGGCTGATCCGCTCCGTCAGGCGCACGGTCACCGAGTCGCCCTCCTGCTTCCCGATGGCCTTGCGCACCTCGGCCTTCACCGGAAGCTTGTGGGTGCCGTCCCCGAGGGCCATGAACGAACTCTGGAACGGATGTCCGTCGACCGTCCCGCGAACCTTGACCAGTCCGCGGGTGCCGAAGAAGTCGACGGACTCCGGCCAGACGACATAGGTCCAGCCACCCTCGCTGGGGCTCTTGAGCAGGACGGCGGTGAATTCCGCGTCCACTAGCGTGTTCGTGGTCATGGTGTGCTCCGTTCGCGGTGGTCCTTCGTGGCCTTCGGTGTCCTGGCCTTCACTCGTCAGACCGCCGCGAGCCGCGGAACTCATCGCTCACGACCCGGCGGGCACCCGGTCCAGGAACCCCAGGACGGACATGATCCGTCCCTCGGCGTCCAGCGTGATCACATCGGACCCCGCCACCGGCGCCGCGCCGTCGGCCTCCCGCACCAGCTCCCAGGAGAAGCGCGCCGTGTCGTGGTGGCCGTCCACGGCTCCGGTCCGCCGGAAGACGAACCCGGGGAACCGCGCCTGTGCCGCCGCGACGACGGCCACGATGCCCTC
>CBFGZZ010000018.1:0-47140 GCA_965653385.1 uncultured Streptomyces sp.
GCACTCCGACGACGGGATCGGTGGTGACGGGGGCGCCGGGCGGGGCGTCGTCCTGGCTGGTCCCGGTGCCGGGGTGGCCGAGTGTGCGCGCGTCGACGCGGTGTGAGTCGTTGTCACGACCGCAGATGGCCGGGGTGTCATACGACGGGCGCGGGGCGGCGCCCCGGGCGAAGGGGGCCGCGGCGGGCGTCCAGGTGGTGGACCAGGTCAGCAGCGCGTCCCGGAGCCGGTGCGGTTCGGGTGCCCCCTCGCGGGTGGCGTGGGCGCCCCCGGCGAGCAGCCGCCGGGTCTCCTCCGTCCACTGCGTGGCGTCCGGGGTGTGGTGCCAGCGCAGCCGCGCCAGCCCCGCCGTGTCCTGGCCCTCGCACGCGGCCGGCATGCCGTGCGCCAGCAGGTGTACGGCCTCCCCCGGGCCCGCCGCCGACCTCACCTGCCGCAGGAACTCGCCCAGGTCGAGGGGGCCGGGCGTCCGCTCCTCGCCCCGCAGCTGTGCGAACGCGCAGGCCACGGCGAGCACCTGGGGTGCCTCCGGGTCGTGGCCGAACAGGCGGGCTGTGCCGGTCGCCGCAGCGGCACGGGCTGCGCGGCCCCGTCCGGTCCGGGCCGTCACCGCGAGCACGCACACCGGCGGCGCGATGAACAGGCCGACGACGTCCTCGGCATGGTCCGGCAGCGACCAGGCCTGGCGGGGCGGCGGCGCCGTGGTGCGCGCCCCCGGCTGGACGCCGTAGGTGCGCCAGATCCGGTTCACCGTGCTCTGGCTCAGACCGGTCTCGGCCGCCATGGAACGGGTCGACCAGGCCTGTCTGGCGCCGGCGGGTGGCGGAGTGAGGGTGCGCAGGAGGACGTGGGCGACGGTGTCGTCGTCGGCACTGGGCGGCCGCCCCGGGCGGGGCAGCTCCTCCAGGCCGTCCAGCCGGTCGGCGAGGAAGCGCGCCCGCCATGTGCCGACCATGTCGCGGGAGATGCCGAGGCGTGCGGCGACGGCGGTGTTGGTGGGCTCGTCGGCGCAGGCCAGCACGATCTGGGCGCGCAGGGCCCGGGCCTGTGCGCAGGTGCGGCTGCGGGTCCACGCGAGCAGCGTGGCCCGTTCTTCGTCGGTGAGCACGACGGTGGTGCGGGGGCGGCCGGCCATGGCGGGAACCGTAGCCGAATTTCTGACTCGGATGCAGCCCCTCGTTCGGTGCGGGACCGCGGGCATTGTTGGCCGCTCCCGGCCTTCACATACTTCGTTGCCATCCGGTGGTCACACCACCGGCGTCCCCCGGACACCGCGAGTTCGCCGCGAACCCGAGCCGACCACGTTCGTTCGCCGGGCGGCACCCGCGGCATCGGAAATCCGCACATCAACCCCGACCTGGCCTGGACCTACCCTCGCACGGGCAAGTCCGGGAACCGCTCCCGGAGGCTGTGATGACCGCAAACGCAGGAAACAGACTGGATGACGCGCCCCTGTCGCGCTTCCACAAGAAACTGGCGCTGTACTCCTCCGGAGGCCCGTTCCTCGACGGCTACGTCCTGAGCGTCATCGGCGTGGCCATGGTGCAGATCTCGCCGCAGCTGCATCTGTCCGACTCCGCCGAGGGCCTCATAGGCGCCTCCGCCCTCATCGGTATCTTCCTCGGCGCGTTCGTGGGCGGCTGGCTGACCGACAAGTTCGGCCGGCAGCTGCTCTACACCATCGACCTGATCGCCATCATCGTCTGCTCGGTCGCCCAGTTCTGGGCCACCGACCCGGTGTGGCTGTTCGTCCTGCGCCTGCTGATCGGCATGGCCGTCGGCGCCGACTATCCCATCGCGACCTCGCTGCTGGCCGAGTTCACGCCGCGCCGCTACCGGGGGCCGCTGCTGGGCGGCCTGGTCGTCATGTGGTTCGTGGGCGCCGCCGTGGCGTACATCGTCGGCGAGATCATGCTGTCTTCGCTCGGTGACGACGCCTGGCGGTGGATGCTGGCCAGCGCCACGCTGCCCGCCACGATCATCGTGCTGCTGCGTCATGGCACGCCCGAGTCCCCGCGCTGGCTGGCGAACAAGGGCCGCACCGAGGAGGCCGAGGCCGTCCTGAAGCAGGTCTACGGTGCGGACGTGACGATCGCCGACCTTCCGGACGAGGCGGAGGAGCGGGAGAACGTCGACATCAAGGCGATCCTGCGGTCCGGCTACGGCGGCCGGATGCTCTACATCTCCGTCTTCTGGACCTGTTCGATCGTGCCGCTCTTCGCCATCTACGCCTTCGGCCCGAAGATCCTGGACGCGCTCCAGCTGGAGGGCGGCCTGGCCAACATCGGCGAGGCCATGATCACCGTCATGTTCCTCATCGGCTGTGTGGTCGCCCTGCTGGGCGTGAACAAGATGGGCCGACGCCCGCTGGTCATCCACAGCTTCCTCTGGTCGGGCCTCGCCCTGTTGCTGCTGGGCATCTTCCCCGACGCCCCGTCGGGCGTGATCATGACGCTGTTCGCCCTGTACGCGGTCATCATCGGCGGCACCCAGATCCTCCAGTGGATCTACCCGAACGAGCTGTTCCCGACCGAGGTGCGCGGCTCCGCCGTGGGTCTGGCGTCCTCCGCCAGCCGGATCGGCGCCGCCGTCGGCACCTACCTCGTCCCCATGGCGCTGACCGGCTGGGGTGTCGGCGGCACCATGCTCGCGGCCGCCGCCATCAGCCTCCTCGGTGCCGTCGTCTCCGTCCTGTGGGCGCCCGAGACCCGCGGCATGGCGCTGCACGAGGCCGCCGCACTGACGCCGCGGGCCGCGCAGGGCAAGCCTTCGGGCCGTCCCGCGAGCGTCTGAGCGTCCGCCGCCGGGTCCCCGCCACGCGGTGGGGGCCCGGGCGGCCGGCCCCGGTCGCCGTAACTACCGGAACATCACCGAACTTCACCGAACTTCGCGCGGCACCCCCATACCGCCGACATCGCCGACATCGCCGACATCGAGCGGCGCGTTCCTCACCCGTGAACCCGCAGGAGGGCACCGATGAAAGACGTAGTGATCGTGGGAGGCGGCATCGCGGGACTGGCCGCGGGCTGGCGACTGCGGCACTGGGACACGCTCCTGCTCGAGTCCGAGGGCCGGGTCGGCGGCCGTATCCGCTCGGAGCGGCGCGGACCGTACTGGCTGAACTGGGGCGGGCACGTCTACGCCGGCGGGAACTCGGCGACGTCGTGGCTGCTGAACAACACCGGCGTCGACTCGGTGCCGGTGCCCGGCTCGCTGGCCGGGCTGTCGATGAACGGAAAGCTGCTGCTCAAGGGCCGGGTGGAGACCTATCCGTTCCGTATTCCGATGCCGATGTCGGCGCGGGTCGGCATGGTCAAGGCGGGCGCCAAGGTCGCGATGCAGGTGGCCCGCTACGCCCGGATCGTGCGGCGGCGCAAGGGCGAGTCCGAGGCGCAACGCCAGCAGCGGATCTACGACTTCATGAACGACCGTTCCTTCAAGGACTTCATCGGCGATCTGCCCGAGGACGCCGAGGCCCTGTTCAAGCCCACGGTGACCCGGTCCGCCGCCGACATCGACCAGCTCTCGGCCGGCGCGGGCGTCGGCTACTTCAGCCTGGTGTGGAACATCGGGGCCGGTCTCTCGCAGAGCATCGTCGGCGGCCCGTCCACCCTCACCGAGTCCATCGCGGCGGCCCTGGGCGACCGGGTGCGGCTGAACGCGACCGTCGACGAGATCGTCCAGAAGACCGGCTCGGTCGTCGTCCGTTACCGGGAGGACGGCGTCACGAAGGAGGTAGAGGCGCGCTGCGTGGTGCTGGCGACCCCGGCGACCGTCAGCCACCGGGTCGCCGTCGACCTCGACGCGGATGTCCGCGAGGCCCTGTCGAAGATCGTCTACGGCCCGTACGTCAGCGCCGCGTTCCTCAGTGACGAGACCGGGCGCCAGGTCTGGGACGACGCGTACGGCGTCGCGACGCCGAAGCGGTCCTTCAACGTCGCGCTGAACATGTCGAACGTCGTCCACGGTTACGAGCGGGAGCGTCGGCCCGGCAGCAGCATCATGACGTTCTCGCCGGGCAGTCTGGCCCGCGAGCTGCTGGAGCACGACGACGACAAGATCCGCCGTATCTACCTGGACGACCTCGACCAGGTGCTGCCCGGCTTCGCCGACCACGTGGTCGAGGCCGAGGTGCAGCGCTGGCCCACCGGTGCGCCGTACTGCTTCCCCGGCCGCGGGAAGCTCCAGCGGACGCTGACCCGCCGCAGCGGACGCGTGCTCCTGGCCGGTGACTACCTCGGCACCCTCTACACCGAGACCGCGATCCAGAGCGGCCTGTCCGCCGCCCATGAGGCGCGGAGCCTGCTGGCCACCGAACGGCAGACCGCACACCGCGACCTGGCGCACGCCGCGCCGTAGACCCGCTTCCCCGTTCCCGGTTCCCGGTTCACACCTTCACTGCTTCACACCTTCACTGCTTCACCTGAGGAGATCCAAGAATGTCGTCACAGCTGAGCGGTGTCCTGACCGCCCTGGCCACTCCGTTCGCGTCGGACGGGGAGATCGACGAGAAGACCCTGCGCCGCCTGGTCGACCGCAGCATCGACGGCGGGGTCGACGGCGTCGTCGCCTGCGGATCCACCGGTGAGTTCGCGGCGATGAGCGGGGCGGAGCGACGTCACCTGGTGGAGACCGTCATCGACCAGGCGGCCGGACGGGCACCGGTCGTCGCGCAGACCGGTGCGCTGAGCACCCGGGAGGCGGTCGAACTGTCCCGGCACGCGCAGGCCGCCGGGGCCTCGGTGCTGATGGTGGTGGCCCCGTACTACGAGCCGCTCACGCTCGACGAGACGCTGCGCTATCTGCGTACGGTCGCCGACGCCGTGGACATCCCGATCATGCTCTACAACCTGCCTGGCGCCACCGGTGTCAATCTCACGCCGGACGTCGTCGGGCAGCTCGCCCGCGAGGTCGAGAACATCCGGTACATCAAGGACACCAGCGCCGACATGGCCCAGGCCGGGCAGCTGATCCACCGGCACGGCGACGTCATCTCCACGTTCATCGGCTGGGACAGCCTGCTGCTGACCTCGGTCGCCGAGGGCGCCGCCGGCGTCATGGCCGGGACCGCGAACGTGATGCCGAACGAACTCGTCTCCATCCACCGGGCGTTGCGGGCCGGTGAACTCGACCGTGCGCGGGCCGAGTGGGCGCGGATCTACCCGCTGATGGACACGATCATGTCGGCGCCGTTCATCCCGGCGATCAAGTCCGCCCTGGAGGCCGTCGGCTTCCCCGTCGGCGGCCCCCGCGAGCCACTGCTCGGCCTCGACGCCGCCACCGCCGCCAGGATCTCCGCTCTGGTCGAGGAGCTTTTCCAGCTGTCGGCGGCACGGTGACACGGTCCCGTCTGACCTGTTCCGGCCTTCCCACCCGCTCACTCTCAGGGAGTCACCGACCATGACCACCGCCACCGGCCGCACGTCGGCCACGGTCCGGCGCGCCACGGACGCGCCGCCTCTGCTCACCCCGGCCGACCTTCCTCCGGCCCGGCACTTCGTCGACGGCGGGTTCGTCGACGCGGCACCCGAGCGTCTCATCGACGTGATCGACCCGAGCACGGAGAACGTCATCGCCCGTGTCCCCGAGGGCACGGCCGGGGACGTCGACCGTGCGGTGGCCGCCGCCGTGGCGGCCAAGGGCGCGTGGGGGCGGCTGGTCCCCAAGGCCCGCGCGGAGGTGCTGCACGCCATCGCCGACCGGGTGGCCGAACACGCCGAGCCGCTGGCCCGGCTGGAGTCGGCGAACACCGGCAAGCCGCTCGCGGTGTCGCGGGACGACGTCGGCATGACCGTCGACACCTTCCGCTTCATGGCCGGCGCGGGGCGCGCGACCACCTCCATGGCGGCCGGCGACTACGCGGAGGACCACCTGTCGGTCATCCTGCGCGAACCGCTCGGGGTGATCGGCGTGGTCACACCGTGGAACTACCCGCTGCTGATGGCGGCCTGGAAGATCGCCCCGATCCTCGCCGCGGGCAACACCCTGGTCCTCAAGCCGTCCGAGCAGACCCCGCTGACCACCCTGAAGTTCGCCGAACTCGTCGCCGACCTGCTGCCGCCCGGCGTGCTGAACGTCGTCAACGGGTACGGCGCGGTCGCCGGGGCCCGGCTCGCCGAACACCCGGACGTGAACATGATCGCCCTGACCGGTTCGGTCGCCAGCGGCCGTGCCGTCGCCCGGGCCGCCGCGGAGAGCCTCAAGCGGGTGCACCTCGAACTCGGCGGCAAGGCACCGGTGGTGATCTTCTCCGACGCCGACCTCGCGGCGGCCGCGTCGTCCCTGCGCGTCGCGAGCTTCTGGAACTCGGGCCAGGAGTGCGGGGCCGCCTGCCGCGTCCTCGTGCACGAGTCGGTCGCCGAGCGGTTCGTCGAGCAACTCGTCGCGGAAGTGGAGGCGTTGGTGGTCGGTGAGCCGGCCTCGGGCGACGACGTGGAAATCGGCCCCATGGTCTCCAAGGCCCACTTCGACCGGGTCACCGGGTACCTGGAGCGCGCGAAGCAGGCCGGCGTCCGCGTGGCGACCGGCGGTGGCGCCCTCGACGGGCCCGGCTACTTCGTCGCCCCGACCGTGCTGGTCGACGTGCCCGAAGGAGCCGAGGCCGCCCGCGAGGAGATCTTCGGGCCGGTGGTCACCGTCGAGACCTTCACCGACGAGGAGGAGGCCGTACGCCGCGCCAACGACGTGCCGCTCGGCCTGTCGGCCTCCGTGTGGACCGAGAACGCGCGCCGCAGCCACGACGTCGCCGCGCGCCTCGACTTCGGCACCGTCTGGGTCAACTCCCATCTGGTGCTGGCCGGTGAGGTCCCCTGGGGCGGCTTCAAGGGCTCCGGCTACGGCCGGGACCTGTCGATCTACGCCCTGGACGACTACTCGCGCACCAAACACGTCATGCACAACCACGGGCGCTGATCCGAGCCGAGCCCGCGGACGCGGGGTGCTCACCGGCGGGTCGGCCCTGATCGCCTATCTTGGCGCGTATGCAGTCCTACACGATCGGCCAGGCGGCACGTCTGCTCGGGGTGAGCCCCGACACCGCACGACGGTGGGTCGACGCCGGCCGCGTCGCCACCCATCGCGACGAGGGCGGGCGCCGCCTCGTCGACGGGAAGGACCTGGCCGCGTTCTCCGTGGAGCTGGCCAGGTCCGGTGAGGGCGAGGAGGACCTGTCGTACACGTCCGTCCGCAACGCCTTCCCCGGCATCGTCACCGCCGTGAAGCTCGGCGACGTCGCCGCCCAGGTCGAGATCCAGGCCGGCCCGCACCGGCTGGTGTCCCTGCTGACCCGGGAGGCCGTGGAGGAGCTGGGCCTGGAGGTCGGTGTGGAGGCCACCGCCCGGGTGAAGTCGACGAACGTGCACATCGACCGGACCTGAGCCAAGCCGGGCCGGGCTCCCCACCTCCCTCCGCCCCGCTCCCGTGCAAACGCACATGCCACCCCCCTGTGCAGCCGGACCGGCTCATGCGATGCGACAGGAGACTTTCACCTCGCATCTGCGGCATTATCATCGGCGCATGGCGTACGTGGTCCGCGCCGGACCGCGAGTGAGTGGGTCCGTCAGGACCAGAGGGAGTGGCCCCGTGATGACCCGTACCGCGCGCCGGAACCGCCGCATGTCGCAGCTGACCGGTGTGAGCGCCGCGGCGCTGCTGGCGCTGAGCGCCTGCTCGTCCGCCGGCTCGGACTCCTCGGCGAAGTCGGACTCCGCCGGGTCCGCCTCCTCCTCCGACAAGATCTCCGGTGCCGTGACCGTCTTCGCGGCGGCCTCGCTGAGGGAGAGCTTCGAGGCGTTGGGCAGGCGGTTCGAGAAGGAGCACCCGGGTACCGAGGTCACTTTCAGTTTCGGCGGCAGCGATTCCCTCGCGGCGAGCATCACCGGTGGCGCCCCGGCCGATGTGTTCGCCTCGGCCAGCCCCAGGACGATGAAGATCGTCACGGATGCGGGGGCCTCCTCCGGCACCCCCGCCACCTTCGTCCGCAACGAGCTGGAGATCGCCACCCTGCCGGGCAACCCCGACAGGATCTCCTCTCTCAAGGACCTCACCAGGTCGGACCTGAAGGTCGTGCTCTGCGACAAGGCGGTGCCGTGCGGTGCCGCCGCCCAGAAGGCGCTCGACGCGAGCAGTCTGAAGCTCACGCCCGTGTCCTACGAACAGGACGTCAGGGCCGCCCTGACGAAGGTAGAGCTGAAGGAGGCCGACGCGGCCGTCGTCTACAAGACCGATGTGCACGCGGCGGGTGACAAGGTGGAGGGCGTGGAGTTCCCCGAGTCCGCCGACGCCGTCAACGACTACCCGATCACCCTGCTCAAGGACACGCGGAACGCGGAGGCCGCCAAGGCGTTCGTCGCGCTGGTGCGGTCCGCCGAGGGCCAGAAGGTCCTGTCCGAGGCCGGGTTCCTCAAGCCGTGAGTCCGACAAGGGACAAGGCCGGCGACGCGCCCGACACCCTCCGGGGCGGCCCGCGGCGTCGCCGCGTCCGTTCGGGTGTTCCGCTGCCCCTGCTGTTCCCCGCGCTGATCGGCCTGGCGTTCCTGATCGTGCCGCTGATCGCCCTGCTGGTGCGGACCCCGTGGCACAGCCTGCCCGAGCAGTTGACCAGCCCCGGTGTGTGGCAGGCACTGAGGCTGTCCCTCATCTGTGCCACGGCCGCGACCGCGGTGAGCCTGGTCATCGGTGTGCCGCTGGCCTGGCTGCTGGCCCGGGTGGAGTTCCCAGGCCGGGGCCTCGTACGGGCCCTCGTCACCCTGCCCCTGGTCCTGCCGCCGGTCGTCGGCGGTGTGGCGCTGCTGATGGCGCTCGGCCGGGGCGGCATCGTCGGTCAGTGGCTGGACTCGTGGTTCGGGATCACGCTGCCGTTCACGACGACGGGCGTCGTGATCGCGGAGGCGTTCGTCGCCATGCCGTTCCTCGTCATCAGCGTCGAGGGCACCCTGCGGGCCGCCGACCCGCGCTACGAGGAGGCGGCCACCACGCTGGGCGCCTCCCGCTTCACCGCGTTCCGCCGGGTCACCCTGCCCCTCATCGCGCCCGGCGTCGCGGCGGGCGCGGTCCTGGCCTGGGCCCGGGCGCTCGGCGAGTTCGGCGCGACGATCACCTTCGCGGGCAACTTCCCGGGACGCACCCAGACCATGCCGCTGGCCGTGTATCTCGCCCTGCAGAGCGACCCGGAGGCCGCCATCGCCCTCAGTCTGGTGCTGCTGGCCGTGTCGATCGCGGTGCTGGCCGGGTTGCGCGACCGTTGGACGAGTGCCGGATGACCCGGCCCGCACGACCGGGGGCGAGCACCGGATGACCGAGACCCACGACGTCCGCGCCGACGACGCCGACACCGCCCCGGAAGGGCTCGACGCCCGCCTCGTGGTGGACCGCGGCGCCTTCCGCCTCGACGTGGCGCTGACCGTCACACCGGGCGAGGTGGTCGCGCTGCTCGGCCCGAACGGCGCGGGCAAGACCACCGCCCTGCGCGCCCTCGCCGGGCTGACCCCGCTCTCCGACGGCCATCTGCGGCTGGACGGTGCGGAGTTGGACCGTACACCGCCCGAGTCCCGCCCGGTCGGTGTCGTCTTCCAGGACTACCTCCTCTTCCCGCACCTTTCGGCCCTCGACAACGTGGCCTTCGGGCCGCGCTGCCAGGGCGCGACCAAGGCGGCGGCGCGAGCTCGGGCCGCCGAGTGGCTGGACCGGCTGGGGCTCACGGACCACGCGAACGCCAAGCCGCGCAGGCTGTCCGGCGGCCAGGCCCAGCGCGTCGCGCTCGCCCGCGCCCTGGCCACCCGCCCGCGTCTGCTGCTCCTCGACGAACCGCTGGCCGCGCTGGACGCCCGTACCCGTCTGGAGGTCCGCGCCCAACTGCGCCGCCACCTGGCCGAGTTCGAGGCGGTAGCCGTTCTCGTCACGCACGATCCCCTCGACGCCATGGTCCTGGCCGACCGCCTGGTCGTCGTGGAGCACGGCCGGGTCGTCCAGCAGGGCAGCCCGTCCGACATCGCCCGCCATCCCCGTACGGACTACATCGCCCAGCTGGTCGGGCTGAACCTGTACCGGGGCGTGGCCGACGGCCACGAGGTCCGGCTGGACAGCGGCCCTGCCGTCACCACGACCGAGGACCTGTCGGGGCCGGTCCACGTGGCGTTCCCGCCCAGCGCTGTCACCCTCCACCGGGTGCGCCCCACCGGCTCCAGCGCCCGTAATCTCTGGCGCTGCGAGGTGGCCGGCCTGGAGACCCACGGCGACCAGATCCGTGCCGACCTCACTGGCGAACTCCCCCTCGCCGCGGACCTGACCACGGTCGCCGCCGCCGAACTCGATCTGCACCCGGGCGCCGAGGTCTGGGCGACGGTGAAGGCCACGCAGACGCACGCCTATCCGGTGTGAGACCGGGGCTGCCCGTCCCGGTCTCCGATACGTCCGTCACGAGGGGCGCAGGTGCTCGATCGTGACGCCGTGCTCCTCGGCCAGCCGCCGGGCGATCAATGAGCGGTGGCATGCCTCCGGGTCACGCTCGACACAGAACAGCGCCGCGTTCCCGTCCCGCGGCAGCGCCGACACGATGGGCGTGAGGTCGGCGCCGTCGAGGATCTCGGCGGTGTAGCGGTGGGCGTACTCGGCGGCGAGCTCGCGGCGCGAGCGCTTGCCGACCCCTTGGCGGTCGTCCTCGGCGTACTGGAGCCGGCGCAGTTCGGTGGTCGGGGCGAGCTCGGGGTGGTGCTCGTAGGCGATCGCGGCCTGGTCGAGGGCCCGCTGCAACCGCAGTGAGTTCGCCCAGGCGTACTCGGGACCGCGGACACCGCGGCGCTGACGTACGTCGAGCAGGAGCCGGACGTCCGCGTGCCGCAGCTCGCGCAGGAAGGACTCGCGGTCGAAGCCGTAGACGCCGATCGTCATGATGCCGAGGCGGCGCGCTCGCGTCATGCGTCGGCGCTCCCCGCGAGCTCGACCGGCGTTCGTTGCACGCCACATCAGCTTCCTTCGAGTCCTCGGCGCCCAGGCACCCTCCCACAAATCATGACATCCTCGGCCGCAGTCGCCGAGAGTGACTCCGTGTGCCCTCTCCCGTACAGTCCGTGGCATCCGCGCCCGGTCGCGGCCAAGCCCAACGGCTCACCTGGAGAAGAGACATGGACACCGAAGCCGGCCTCGGCGCCCTCCCGCACGTTCCCGGCGCGGGAGGGCCGGTTCCCGAAGCCGAGCCCGGGATCGTGGCGCGATGGCGTTCGGGGGGAGATGGCGAACTGGTGGAGTTGCTGGCGCAGGTGCGCGCTGCGGTCGGCGGCGTCGCCGCGTTCCGACTCGGGCCGGTGCCCACCGTGCTCGTCACCGATCCGACAGCCGTCCAGCATGTACTCGCCCGCTTCCCGGACCGGTACGTCAAGCGCTCACACCGTGCCCGGCTGCTGATCGGCGACGGGGTCATGGCGGCCACCGGTGCGGCGTGGAAGCGGCAACGCCGGTTGCTGCAAGGGCAGTTCACCGGTACCGGGATGCGTCGCTACGAGCAGCGGATCACGGCGGCCGCCAGCACCACCGCCGGGCGCTGGGACGGGTACGCCCGCACCGGTCAGGTTCTCGACGTCGGCCGGGAGATGCACCGCTTCGCGCTCGACGCCATCTGGCGCTCCCTGACCGGGCACCCCCTGGACGAGGAGACCGAGCATGAACTGGCAGCTGTGGAGGCCGTGGCGGCGGCCGTACCGACCCTGCCCGCCGACGTCGCCGACGCCCGCGACGCCGTGGCCGCCGATCTCGCCCGGATCGACGCGGTCGCCCGGCGCGCCGTCGAAGCGGCCCGCAGCGGTGTGGCCGGCCCGGACGGCCCGGGTCTGGTGCATGTCCTGACCGACGCCGCCACCGAACGCCCCGAGTACACCGACGGGCTGATCCGCGACGAGTTGGTCACGCTGCTCGCGGCCGGGCACGAGACCAGTGCGACCACTCTGACCTGGCTCCATCTGCTCCTCGACCGGCATCCCACCGCGCGCGAACAGGCCCTCGCCGCCGGCGGCGAGGGTTCACCGGAACGCCGCCAGGCGATCCAGGCACTGATCCACGAGACGCTCCGCCTCTACCCGTCGGCCTGGATCCTGCCCCGCCACGCCGCCGAGGACGACACCCTCGCCGGGTACCTTGTCGAGGCCGGCACCGACATCCTCGTGTGCCCGTACCTCACGCATCGCGACCCCGAACTGTGGCCGGACCCCGAGCACTTCGACCCCCGGCGCTTCACCGCCCCGGACGGCCGGCCCGCACACCCGGGGGCCTACTTCCCCTTCGGCATCGGCCCCCGCGCCTGCCTCGGTCTCCAGTTCGCGCTCCGCGAGTCGACCGTCCTGCTGGAACACCTGCTGCCGTTCCACGTCCCCGAGTTCGCCGCCACCCCCACGAAGGCGGAGTACGGCATCACGGTCCGCCCCGCAGGACCCACCCCCGCGACCCTGGCCCCACTGCCCGCCTGACCCGGCCGCGTAGTTCCGCTCCAGTGGCTTTCCGCCGGCGCCGTACCTTGCCGTGGCCGCCGTTCTGCCAACGCGCCCCACCCGTTGTGGCAGTATCCGCTGTCATGCCGTCACTGTCCGCATGGTCGTCAAGTTCCGTCAGGCGTCTGCTGGTTGTCCTGCTCGCCGTGCTCCTGGCGCAGAGCGCCGGCGGTCCGGACGCTGTCTCGGCACCGACGGCCCGCGCCGCGTCCGCCCCGGCCGCGACACCCGACCGGCCGCGCTACGACGTGACGCTGCGCGGCAACGCGGACGGCTCTCGCTGGACGGGCCGGCAGCGTGTGTCGTTCCGCAACGCCTCCGATCACCCGCTGCGTGAGGTGTACGTACGCCTGTGGGGCAACGGTGCGGACAAGTGCGGCGCGCCCGGGACGCCGCCGCCCGTGAAGGTGTCCAAGGTCGCCGGGGGCACCGCTGGCCCGCTCACCGTCGACTGCACGGCGCTGCGGATCGCCCTGCCGAAGCCGCTCGCGCGGGGTGAGCGGTCCGCCGTCGCCTTCGACGTGTCCCTCACGGTGCCGCAGCGCAACAGCCGCTTCGGCCGCGAGGGCGCCTTCCGCTTCCTGGGCAACGCCCTGCCCGTGCTCGCCGTGCACGACGCCGCCGGCTGGCACCTCGATCCGTATGTGTCGACCGGAGAGAGCTTCTACGCGCTGGCGAGCGACTTCCGGGTGGCGCTCGACCACCCCGCCGCCCTCGAGGTCCCGGCGACCGGCCGCACCTGGACCCGGCCCGCCGCGCCCGGCCGTAGCCGCACGCTCAGCGTCGCGCACCGGGTGAGGGACTTCGCCTGGGCCGCGGGTCCGTTCCGAACGGCCACCGAGACCACGCCCGGCGGCGTGCGGGTGAGGTCGTACTGGGCGCCGGACACGTCCGCGGCCGGGGTGCGTCTCACCCGTCAGGACGGCGCCGCCGCCGTCGACCGGTTCGGCGAGGAGTTCGGGCGCTACCCGTACGGAGAGATCGACCTGGTGATGACCAGCGGGTTCGGCGGCGGCATGGAGTACCCCGGCCTGGTCCTCCTCGGCACCACCGAGGAAGGCGGTGCGGTCGTCCACGAGGTCGCCCACCAGTGGTGGTACGGCATCGTCGGCAACGACGAGTACGGCGCGCCCTGGCTGGACGAGAGCTTCGCCCAGTACGCCAACGCGCGCTTCTACGGCTGGGACACCCGCGAGTGCTGGTCGGAGGTCGAGTGGCCGAGCGACCGTACGGCGCTGACCGCCTCCATGGCCTACTGGGCCGCGCACCCGGGCGAGTACCACTTGATCTACACGGCCGGCCCCTGCGCCCTCGCGGACCTGGAGCGCACGCTCGGCGCGGGCACCATGGCCCGGCTCCTGAAGCGGTACGCCGCGGACCACTGGTACGGCGTCTCCACCACCGCCGCGTTCAAGCAGGCCGCACAGTCCGTGACCGGGAAGGATCTCGGTCCGTTCTGGAAGCGGCACCGGATCCGGTGATCCGGACCAGGCTCTTCCCGTCCGCTCCGCTACGCCCCGGCGCCACCCGTCTCGACATGCCGGGCGGCCTTGCGCACCTGCTCCTCGACATCGCTGCGCGACTCGCCCCGCGTCCGCGCGTACTCGACCAGCGCGACCTGTGCCTCCCGGGCGAGATCGCGCCAGGCGCGCAGGGCCGTGTTGTACGTCTCGGTCTGCCGCGCACTCCAGCCGCCTCGCTGGGTGGGCGACCCGTACATGCGTCGCAGATCCTCCACGCGCGTGTGCGCCTGTTCGGCGGCACGCTCCTTCTGCACCAGCTCTTCGAAGATAGTCGTCACACAAATGGAGCATAGGCGGGCAAATCCCCTCTCGCGCGCGGAGTGGGCGGCGGGCTCGGGCCGATGTCGGCACGGCCGCCCTCACCGAGCCCGCTCCCTCCACTCCCGGGGCGGGAGCGCGAGCAGTGCCTCCTGCTCCCGTCGGCCCGGCAACGGGCCGTGGTCTCCGGTCACTTGGAGGGCGGAGGCGGCGGTGATGTGGCCCAGACGGAGGGCCCTGGCAGCGGGTTCGCCCCGCAGCAGCCCGGCGAGGAAACCGGCCGCGAAGGCGTCGCCTGCGCCGACGGGCTCCACGACGGTCGTGCGCGGAGCCGGCACCGAGCGCACGCCCTCGTCGCTGAACGCGGTCGCGGCGTTCGCCCCGTCCTTGACGACGAGGACGCGTGGGCCGGGGAGCTGTGCCCGTACGTCCGCGGGCGTCAGGTTCCCGCCCCACAGGGCCTGCGCCTCGTCCAGGCCGACGAAGGCGATGTCGGCCCGGTCCGCCAGTTCCCGCAGCACGCTCGGGGCCGATCCGTCCGGCCAGAGCGCGGCACGGTGGTTGACGTCGAAGCTCACCGCGTACGGGCGTGCGCCGGTCTCGGCGGTCAGGGCCCGGGTCACCAGCCGACGGCACGACTCGGACAGCGCGGGCGTGATGCCGGTCAGGTGCAGCAGCGCGGCCGTGCTCACGGGCTCCCCGTCGAGTGCCTCGGGGCCGAGTGCGGAGGCGGCCGAGCCGCTCCTGTAGTAGTGCACGCGGGTCCCGGCCGGGCCCGGGTCCTTCACCAGCAGGCCGGTCGGACGGCCGGGGTCCGTGCGCACGTGGGACACGTCGACTCCGGCGGCGGCGACGGCGGTGCGGACACGGTGACCCAGGGGGTCGTCGCCGAGCGCGGAGAGCCAGGCGACGGGGACGCCGTGGTCGGCGAGGTACATGGCGACGTTCGACTCGGCTCCCGCCACCGCCAGCCGCAGGTGGGCCGCGTTCAGCAGGGTGCTCGGTGGGTCGGGGGCCAGGGCCGCCATGCTCTCGCCGATGCAGACGACCGGGCCCGCCGCGGGGCGCCAGGGGCCGGTCATGCCGGAGCTCCGACGGACGAGGAGCGCCGGGCGGCGTCCAGCCGGCAGGCGGGCGTCGGGGTGCCCGGCACGTCCACCCGGGCGGTGAACAGGGCGCCGTCGTCGGGGCCCGGTACGGCCTGCCCGACGCGGGCGCTCGTGACGTACAGGACGTCGTGGGCGAGGCACACCCCGGCGGGCTGCCGTGCGGGCAGCCGCAGCGTGCGGTCGAGCGTGCCGTCCTCCCGGTAGCGGCGTACGGTGCCGGTGCCCCAGACGGCGATCCACACGGCGCCCTCGACGTCGACCGCCATGCCGTCGGGACTGCCGTCGCGGATCGTCACGAACTCCTCGGGTGCGCCGAGGTCGGCGGTCACGGGGTCGACGGGATGGCGCCGGACCACGCCCCGGGCGCTGTCGGCCAGATACATGTGGCCTCCGTCGGGAGTGAACGCGGGTCCGTTGGGCACGGTGATGCCCTCCAGTACGCGTACGACGCCGCCGTCCCGGTCGAGGCGGTACAGGGAACCCGCGCCTTCGTCGGCGTCGTAGGCCATGCTGCAGGCCCAGAACCGGCCGAACGGGTCGGCGACGGCGTCGTTCATGCGCATCCGGGTCGGGGCGTCCTCCTCGGGCCGGGCCAGCCAGTCGACCGTGCCGTCGGAGCGCAGCAGGCAGATGCCGGTGCCCGCGGCCGCGACCCAGGTGCCGGCGTGACCGGCCAGGGGTGCCACGGCGCCCAGCGGGACGGAGAGCCGGGCCAGGGTAGTCAGGGGTGCGTCCGGGGCGTCCGGCACCGACAGGAGCCGGCCGGCGAGGATGTCGACGAGGACGACGCCGGAGCCGGTCCAGCGGACGCCCTCGCCCAGTTCGAGACGGTCGGGGTGGACCGGGCGCAGGTCGGCGGTCACGGGGTCGCCTCCGCGACGACCGTGCGGAACAGGCGGGCGCGTTCCCTGAGGGCGGCGACACTGCCGCCGTCCGCGGCGTCGCCGACGAGGGGGGACCCGACGCCGACCGCGAGCGCTCCGGCCGCGAGGCAGGCGCGGGCCGCGTCGGCGTCGATGCCGCCGACCGGGACGAACGGGGCGTCGGGGAACGGGCCGCGCAGGGCCTTGAGGTAGGCCGCTCCCCCGGCCTGGGCGATCGGGAAGACCTTCAGCGCGGCGACGCCCAGGGCGCGGGCCGCGATGATCTCGGTCGGGGTCAGCACCCCGGCGAGGACCGGCATGCCCAGCCCCTGCGCCATGGTGACGCCGTCGCCGAGCCCCGGGGTGACCGCGAAGTCGGCTCCGGCGCGCCGGGCGGCGCGGGCGTCGTCGGCGGTAAGTACGGTGCCGGCACCGAGGGGGCGGTCGGGGCCGAGGGCGTGGCGGGCGCGTTCGATGACGGAGAGGGCGTCGGGGGCGGCGAGTGACACCTCGATCAGTTCGATGCCCTCCTCGGCCAGGGCCAGCACGGTGCGCAGCGCGGCGTCGGGGTCGTCGCCGCGCACGATCGCGACCAGGCGGTGGGTGGCCAGCGCGGCTGTCAGGTCCACGGACGGTGCTCCTTCGGTGCGGGGGGCGCGGGGCAGCGGCAGGTCGCGGTAAGGGCGAGCCGCCAGCGGACCTCGCCGGACGCCGGTACGCGCGCGGCGTCGTCGGGGCCCGCGTCGGCGAGGTCGAAGACGCGGCCGAGCATGGGCTCCACGCCCGTGCTCCGGTAGGGGTGCGGGCGGGGGTGGCCGCCGAGGTTGCGCCACAGGGCGGTCGATACAGGTTGTCCGTCGGCCCTCAGTTCCAGGGCCAGTCGGTCGCGGCCGTCGTGGACGCAGCACCGCGGTGTGTCGACGACGGCGCCGACCGCGGTGCCGACGTCGGGGCCGAGCCGGTCGAGGGGCAGTCCGTGGGGCGTGGGCCACGGGCCGGTGATCCAGGGCGCTCCGGTGGGCCAGGTCGTGCCGAGGAGCGGGGCGGCCTCGGGGAACAGACGGGTGGGTGCGCCCGGGGTCATGTGCAGGGTGGCGTGCCGGGAGAGGTCGAGCAGGGCGTGCGCGGCCCAGACGAAGCGGAAGCCGGGCCGTGCGGTGAGGGTGTAGTCGACCTGGGCGTCGTCGGCCGTGGTGCGGATGGACCGTGCGAGAGTGAAGGACTCTCCCCGGACGTGTTCCGTTCCGTCGGTCCCCCGGGTCCAGGGGCGGGCCCAGGCCTCTCCGTGGTCGGGGCGGCCGCGGACGGTGGGGACGCACTCCTCCAGTCCGCCCGCGTCCACGAACGCGTCGCCCGGCACGGCCGTGTCCCGTTCCGGCGCCGGGCGGTGCCACAGCCACTCGCGGCCCGCCGAGCGCAGGGACGTCCAACGGCCGCCGTGCGCGGGGTCGGTGGTGATGTGCGGCACCGCCGTCACCACTCGGCGAAGGAGTCGTCGGTGTGCCGCCAGACCGGGTTGCGCCAGGCGTGTCCGGCGCGGTCGGCGGCGCGTACGGCCGTCTCGTCGAGGGTGATGCCGAGGCCGGGGGCGTCGTTGCGAGGCGCGTGGCCGTCGACGAAGCGGAACGGGGCGGGGTCGGCGAGGTAGGACAGCAGGTCGGCTTCCTTGTTGTAGTGGATGCCGCGGCTCTGTTCCTGGATCAGGAAGTTCGGGGTGGCGAACGCGATCTGGAGGCTGGCGGCCAGCGCGATCGGGCCGAGCGGGCAGTGCGGGGCGAGCTGGGCGCCGTAGGTGTCGGCGAGGGAGGCGATGCGGTGGACCTCGGAGATCCCGCCGGCGTGTGACAGGTCGGGCTGGGCGACGGCGACACCGGCGGCGAGGACGGGCAGGAACTCGGCGCGCGAGTACAGCCGTTCGCCGGTCGCGAGGGGCACCGGGCTCGCGGCGACCAGGCCGGGCAGCAGATGGCCGTGTTCGGGAACGACGGGTTCCTCCACGAACAGCGGGTGCAGCGGGGCCAGTTCGGCCAGGACGCGGCGGGCGCTCGCGGCGGTGAAGCGGCCGTGGAAGTCGACGGCGACGTCGCGGTGCGGGCCCAGCACCTCACGGGCGGCGGCCACGCGGGCGACGACGGCTTCCGACTCGGCCGCGGTGGCGATCGGTGACGTGGCTCCGGCGGCGTTCATCTTCACCGCGGTGAAACCAGCTTCCACCTGGGCGGCGATCTGTTCGGTGAGCTCGGCGGGTTCGTCGCCGCCGACCCAGGCGTAGACGCGGACGCGTTCGCGTACGGGTCCGCCCAGCAGGGCGTGCACCGGGGCGCCGTAGGTCTTGCCCGCGATGTCCCACAGGGCCTGGTCGAGGCCGGCGACGGCGCTGGAGAGGACGGGGCCGCCGCGGTAGAAGCCGCCCTTGGTGAGCACCTGCCAGTGGTCCTGGATGCGCAGCGGGTCCTGGCCGACGAGGTACTCGGCGAGCACGTCCACGGCGGCGCGGACCACCTCGGCCCGTCCCTCGACGACGGGTTCGCCCCAGCCGACCACGCCGTCGTCGGTCTCGACCCGGCAGAACAGCCAGCGCGGCGGAACCAGGAAGGTTTCTATGCGAGTGATCTTCACTTGCCGCCGGTGCCTTTCGCGTCGTCGGAACCCGGATCGTCGGAGCTCGGATCGTCGGAACCCGGGACGTCCGGACCGTCGATCCGGTCCAGGTCGCGTCCGGCCTGGACGAGCAGGGCGCGCATCGCCGTCTCCGCGGCCTGCGGGTCCTGCGCGCGTACGGCGTCCAGGACGGCGCGGTGGGCCGGTACGGGGTCCTCGCTGTGCGGGTGGCTGTGGACGATGCGGTCGCGGTGGGCGAGGCCCGGCTCGATGACCATCTCCATGCGCTGGAGCAGCTCGTTGTGGGTGGCGGACAGCAGGGCGCGGTGGAAGGCGAGGTCGGCCGCCACGGCCTGCCCCGGGTCGGTGCCCTGCTCCCCCATCGCCTCCAGTGCCGCTTCCAGGGCCGCCAGGTCGGTGTCGGTGCGGCGCTCGGCGGCCAGGCGTACGGCGGCCGGTTCGACGATGGCGCGTACTTCGGCGAGGTTGCGCAGCAGGGTGCGGTCCGCGTCGGTGGCGAGGTCGGCGCCCTCGAACTGCCAGCGCAGTACGTCGGCGTCGAGCAGGTTCCAGTCGGCGCGGGCTCTGACGAAGGTGCCGCGTTTCTGACGGGCGTCGACCATGCCCTTGGCGGCGAGCACCTTCAGGGACTCGCGCAGGGCGGTGAGACTGACGTCCAGCTCGCTCTGGAGCGCCACCAGGTCGAGCGTGGCGCCCTCGGGGATCCGGCCGCCCAGGATGCGGCGGGCGAGGGCCTCCACGGTCTGGCCGTGCACGCCGCGGCGGGCGTAGGGCGTCATGTCGTACAGCCTTTCTGCTGAGGGTGGTGTTGCGGGGTGCGGGTCATGCCGAGGCCTTCACGACGCTCCAGCCCCCGTCCACGACCAGGCTCGTACCGGTGATGAAGGCGGCCTCGTCCGCGCTCAGGAACGCGATCGCCGCGGCCACCTCCTGGGGGGTGCCGAACCGGCGGGCCGCGGTCCCGGCGACGCTGCGCTCGCGTTCCTCGGGCGGCACTCCGTCCCACGCGGCGGTGAGGACGGGGCCCGGCAGCACGGCGTTGACGCGGACCTTGGGTCCGTACTCGACGGCGAGCTGCCCGCACAGGGACAGCAGGGCGCCCTTGGACGCGGCGTAGGCGGGGTGTCCGGGGATGCCCGCGCGGGCGTGGACGGACGAGGTCAGCACCGCTGCGCCGCGCCGGGCGCGCAGATCGGGCAGCGCCGCGCGGAAGCCGAGGAACGCGGCGGTGACGTTGACGGAGAGCTGCCGTTGCCAGGACTCCAGGCTCAGCTCGTGCGCCGGAGCCACCTCGACGGTGTAGGCGTTGCTGACGAGGACGTCCACGGGCCCGAAGTCGCGGGCGGCGGCCAGGATCCGGCGCCAGTCGTCCTCGGCCGCCACGTCGGCCCGCACGAACCGCGCCCGGCCGCCGCCCGCCGTGATCCGCTCGGCGACGGCCGTGCCGTGCTCCTGTGCCAGGTCGGCGAGCACGACGGCGGCTCCCTCCTCGGCCAGGCGTACGGCGGTGGCGGCGCCGATGCCGGAGGCCGCGCCGGTGACCACGGCCGTGCGGCCGGTGAAGCGGTCCATCGTGGGGTCGACTCCTTCGTGAGCGTCGTTCTCGGACGGGGACAGGCCGTGCGGGCAACATATGCGGGTCACTGACGTGTCAGCACCACCAGGTCCGCATCATGATCGGCGCTCCAGGCGAACGGCAGCCCGTGGTGCAGCAGATGGGCTCCGCCGTACGTCGTCCCGGTGGCCGTGTCCCGGTAGCGCGCCGCCGGGTCCAGCCCGCGCAGCCGGAGCCGGTCGGGCCGTCCGGGCAGGAGCGGTGCGCCGTCGAGGCGTCCGGTACTCAGCGCGGTGACGACCGTGCGGTCTCCGGCGTCGTACTGCACCCCGCAGGTGGTGTCGGCCGGGGAGCCGAGCAGCCGGGCCTCACCGTGGTGGACGACCTCGCGCACCTCCTTGTAGCGGGCGATCCACCGCGCGGCCTCGGCCCGCTGCTCCGGCGTCCAGACGCGCAGGTCGGCGCCGATGCCGAGCACCCCGCACATGGCGTTCACGAAGCGGAAGGCCAGACTGCGCGGGCGTGGGTCGAAGACGCCGGGGGCGTCGGTGACCCAGGAGCTCATGACGTGCGGCGCGTGGGCGTGCAGGAAGCCGTACTGGACGGTGAGCCGGTCCAGCGGGGCGGTGTTGTCGCTGGGCCAGACGACGTCGGTGCGGGCCAGCGTGGCGTGGTCGACGCGCGCGCCGCCGCCCGCGCAGCCCTCGACGGTGACGTCGGGGTGGGCGGCGCGCAGGTGGTCCAGGACGCGCAGGTATCCGGCGACGTGTTCCGCGTCCAGGTCGACGGGCCCCGCACCGGGGCGGCCGCGTTCGGTGGGCGGCCGGTTCATGTCCCACTTGAGGTAGCCGATGTCGTACGTCCCGAGGAGCCGGTCCAGCGTGCCGATCACGAAGTCCTGGACGTCGGGGCGGCCGAGGTCGAGCAGGAGCTGGTTGCGGACGAGGCGGGCGGGCCGGCCGTCGACGCGGTAGACCCAGTCGGGGTGCTCGGCGTGCAGGCGGCTGCCGGGGCTGACCGCCTCGGGCTCGACCCATAGCCCGAAGTCCAGGCCCAGGCCGCGTACGTCGGCTGTGAACCGGTCGAAGCCCTGCGGGAAGGCCGCCGGATCCGGGTACCAGTCACCCAGCCCCCCGGTGTCGTCGCCGCGCCCGGTGAACCAGCCGTCGTCGACGACGAACAGCTCGGCGCCGATCTCCGCGGCCGCCTTGGCCAGTTCGAGCTGTGCGGAGGCCTCGACGTCGAAGCCGGTGGCCTCCCAGGAGTTGTAGAGGACCTTGCGGGTGCGGTGCAGGCGGTCGCCGGCGAGGTGGCGGTCGTAGCGGTGCCAGACGCGGGAGAGCCCGTCGAGTCCGTCCGGGCTGAACGCGCAGGCGAGACGGGGCGTGGTCAGGGTGGTGCCGGGGGCCAGGAGCACCGCGCCCTGGTGCGGCACCCGCCCGGCCCGTACCCGGAGCGCGCCGCCGGGTTCCGCTTCGGCGGTGATGTGCCAGTTGCCGGACCACTCCAGGGCGACACCGTAGGCGGGGGCGTCGTCGCTCGTGCCGTCCTGCACGGCGAGCCAGGGGACGTAGGCGTGTCCGGGGACGCCTTGCAGGCTCCCGATGCCGAACGTGCCTCTGGCCAGGTCGATCCGGGTGCGCTGGAACTCCTGCGACCACTGTCCGCACAGGTACGTCAGCCGGGCGGCGCCGGTGACCGGAACGTTCACGGCGGCCGAGTCGAGCCGCTCCAGGTGGAGTTCCGCCGTGGAGGTGTGCTCGGTCCAGCGCAGGATCACGTCGGTGCCCGGCACCGTCTCGTAGCAGAGGACCGTGCGCAGGCCGAGCACGTCGTCGGTGAAGGCGAGCCGCAGGGTGCCCGCTGTCTCCTCGGCTCCGTCGAACTCCCACCACACGCCCCGCTCGCCGCCCGGCCGCGAGACGACGAGTTCGGAGCCGGTGAACGGCCGCAGCCCGTACGGCAGGTACTCGGCGGGCGCGGCGTCCGCGGGCGTGATGAAGTGCGTGCGCCGCGACCAGTCGAGGGCGGAGGGGCCGTCCTCGACGCCGAGCGGCCCCCAGGCGTCGAGTTCGGCCCACGGTCCGTCCGGGGAGAGGCGGACGGTGTAGCTGGTGCGGTCGGTGCGCAGGGTCCAGCGCCGGTACGGGGTCATTTCACCGCTCCCAGGTTGAGCCCGGCCACGAAGTGCCGCTGGAACCGGAGGAACACGGCCACGGTGGGGGCGGCGGCGATGACCGATCCGGCGGCGATCACGTTCCACATCGACACGTACTGCCCCTGAAGTCCGATGAGCGCGGCCGTGATCGGCATCTTGGTGTCGCTGCGCAGCACGGTGATCGCCCACAGCAGGTCGTTGAAGATCCAGGTGAACGACAGGGCGCTCAGCGCGGCGAGCGCGGGCCGGGTCAGCGGCAGGATGATCCGCCGGAAGATCTGCCACGGTCCGGCGCCGTCGACGACCGCCGCCTGCTGGATCTCCGCCGGGATGGCCCGCATGAACCCGTGGAGCACGAAGACGTAGAAGCCGACGCCGAAACCGATCTGTACGCCGATCAGCGCGGGCAGGGTGTCGTGGACTCCCATGAGCTCGCTGAGCTTGGAGACGGGGATGAGCAGGATCTGCGGCGGCAGCAGGTTGCCGCCGAGCATGAGCAGCAACAGGGAGCGGCGCAGGGGCAGTTCGTAGCGGCTGAGGGCGAAAGCGGCCATGGCGGCGAGGGCCAGGGTGACAAGGACGCACGGGACGGTGACGATCAGACTGTTGATCAGGGCACGCTGCTGGCCGCCGTCGACCCAGGCCAGCCGGAAGTTGTCGAGGGTGAAGGAGTGGGGCCGACTGCCCAGCCCGTTGGCGGCGATGTCGTCGAAGGAGCGCAGGCTGGTCACCAGGACCAGGACGATGGGCAGCAGCCACAGCACGGCCAGGGCGCCCGCGCCGAGATGGAATCCGGCGGTCGCGGCCCGCCTGCGCCGCACGGCCGTGGAGTTCGCCGACATCAGTCGGCCTCCCGGAAGGCACGCACCAGATAGGAGGCGATGACGCCGAACGCCAGCAGGAAGATGACGACGGCGAGGGCGGAGCCGTATCCGAGCCGCAGGGACTGGAAGGCGGTCGAGTACATGTAGGTGCTCAGCAGTTCGGAGGAGTGGTAGGGGCCGCCGCGGGTCAGCGACCACACGACGTCGAAGGAGCGCAGCGAGTCGATGACGATGACCGACACGACGACCGCGTTGACGCTGCGGAGTTGGGGCAGGGTGACATGCCGGAAGCGTTGCCAGGCGCTCGCGCCGTCGACCTTGGCGGCCTCGTACAGGGCCGGGTCGATGCCCTTCAGTCCGGCGAGGTACAGGACCATCACATAGCCGATCTGCCGCCACAGCGCGGGCACGATGACCGCGTACAGGGCGGTGTCCTGGTCAGCCAGCCAGGCGTGCCGCAGGCTGCCCAGGCCGACCGATTCGAGGAGTTGGTTGAGGACGCCGTCGGGCTGGTAGACGGCCTGCCAGACCAGGGCGGTGGCGACCAGGGAGAACACCACGGGCAGGAAGAGCGCGGCGCGGTAGATGCCGACGCCGCGCCGCTCCTGCTGGAGCAGCAGCGCGGTGGCGAGGCCGAGCAGGGCGGACAGGCCGCCGAACAGCACCAGCCACACCACCGTGTTGCCGACCGCGCCGCGGAAGACGTCGTCGCCCGCCATCTCCCGGAAGTTGTCCAGGCCGACGAACCTGGGGGCCGAGACTCCGTCCCAGCTGGTCAGGGCGAGGTAGAAGCCCTGGAGCGCCGGCCAGAACACCCATACGGTCTCGGCGAGCAGCGGGACGAGGACGAAGGCGAGCACGAGTGGTGGTGTGCGGCCACGTCCCCGGCGCCGGCCGCCACGGGACGGCGTCGGGACCGGGAGCCTGCGGTGCGGGGTGGTGGTCAGGACGGCCATCTCAGGCCTTCCAGATCTTCTCGGCGTCGCGCTGCCAGTCGGTGAGGATGCTCCCGATCTCCTTGGGCCTGGCGAGGAACTTGGTCAGCGCGGTGTCGGCGGTGGGCTGGAGGGCGTCGCTGGAGTCGCGGTTGAAGAACTGGGTGATCTCGGCCGCCTCCTCGATGTGCCGGCGGCCCTTCTTCACCAGCGGGGTGCCGGAGTCCTCGGCGTCCGGGTGGCAGGGCAGGACGGTGCCGGACGATCCCTTGATGTAGATCTCCTGGGCCTCGGCGGTGGCGAGGTAGCCCAGCAGGTCGAGCACGCCGTCACGGCGCCCGGTGCGGGCGCTGGCGAAGTAGCCGTCGGTGGGGGCCTCCTCGGCGAGCGGCACCTTGGCGTCGATGACCGGGAAGCGGAAGAAGTCGATGTCGTCGAGGGCGTCCTTGGGCGCGGCGTCGGCGAAGAAGGTGCCGATCAGCATCATGCCGCTGCGGCCGTTGAGCAGCGCGGTCGTGGCGTCCTGGAAGGCGCCGGCGGTGCCGTTCGGGTCGAAGTACGGCAGCACCTCCTGCCAGCGGTCGAAGACCTTGCGGACCTCGGGGTCGTCGAAACGGTGCTGTCCGGCGAGCAGTTGACGGTGGTACTCGGCCCCGTTGATCCGGATGTCGAGGTAGTCGAACCAGGCGGAGGCCACCCAGGCGGTGTTGCCGCCGGCGCCCAGCCCGATCGGGGCGACACCCTTGCTCTTGAGCTTGTCGCACAGGTCGAGGAAGTCGTCCCAGCTCTTCGGCTCGCGCACGCCCCACTTGGCGAAGTCGGACTTCCGGTAGAATATGCCCCACCAGTAGTAGGTGGTGGGGACGAAGACCTTCTTGCCGGAGCTCGCGGTGCACAGCGTGTGCAGCGCCTTGGAGTAGCCCTTCAGTTCGGGCCCGTCCCAGAGCTCGCCGAGGTCGAGCAGCAGGTCCTTCTTCGCGTAGGCGTCGGCGACCGAGCCCGGGTACCAGGTGTACACGTCCGGCGGGTTGGCGGAGGTCAGATACGTCGGCAGCTGGGTGCGGAAGGTCTCCGCGGCGACCGTGTTGAGGCTGACGCCGCCCTTCTTGCCGTAGGCGGCGACGATGTCCTCCATCGCCGCCTTGGCCTGCGGTGCGGACAAGTTGGACTGGAGGGTCACCGCGCCCTCGGAGGAGGTCTTCGAGGAGGAGGTCGAGGTGACGCAGCCGCTGAGCAGCGCGGTCGTCCCGGCGGCGCCGAGTCCCGCGAGGAAGCGCCGTCGGCTGGGCTGAGGGTTCGTCATGGAGGCTCCCTGTGGGTCCGCGCGGCGGATCCAGGTTCGCGTGGCGCTCCCGCCACGTCAAGATTAATTACTAATTTATTTGAACTGGGTCCGGTGGACGCCCCCGTCAACCCCGCGGAACACCACATCGACCACCCCGTCGCCGTGCGCCGCGACCGCCCCGAGCGCACCCTCGAAGGCGGCACCGGGGAACTCATGCCGCTTCATCCAGCCCTGCCAGGCGCCGCCCTCGTAGCGCTGCTGCCAGAGCGTGTAGTCACCGGCACGCGCGTACAGCACGACGGCATCCCCCACGGCGACGAGCGTCGGACTGCCGCTCACGGTCCCGCCGAGCGAACTCCACCCCGACCACTCCCCCGACGCCTCCCGCACCCGCGTCCACACGTCGTCCGCCGAGGTGCGCACGGCGACATGCACGCGCCCCTGCGCGTCGACGACGGCGGACGGTCTGCCGTAGGTGGGCCGGTCGCCCGGCGCCCCCAGCGACGTCCAGCCGGACACCGGCCCGCGCCGCACGATCCGTCCGTCCGCCCCGCGCGCGAGGAGGGTCCAGTGCTCGGGGTCCGTGAACGCCACGGACGGGGCGTCGGTGACCTGCCCGCCCAGGCTCTGCCAGCGACCCCACCGCCCGTCGGCGAACACCCGGCGGTGGACACGGGAGTCGGCGCCGCGCACGAAGACGTCGATACGGCCGCCGTCGGAGGCGTAGGCGGCGGGCTGGCCGAGGATCCGGCCCCCCACCGGGCCGCCGAGGTCCTTCGCACGCGATGCGCCACCGCCGTCCGCGGCCGCCGTGTGCTGGAGAAGGTTCCCGCGCGGGCCGCGGAAGAACGTGGTGAGCGTGTCACCGGCGCGCACCACGGCAGGGCTCGCGGTGGCCCTCTCGCCCAGGCTCGTGCCGGGCAACGCGTCCTCGCCGGTGAGCTTCAGGAACGCGGTGCCGTGGGCGGGGACCTCGACGGTGTACGACCCGGTGTGCGTGCCCCGGTCGGCGCGGGCCCGCAGGTCGCGCACCTCGACCTGCCCGCCCAGGCCCGCGTCGGCGAAGTTCACCGTGCGCCGGACCGGCTTGTCGGAGCGGTTGAGCAGGACGACCGCGCGTCTGCCGTGCCCCGAGAGGACCTTGCTGTAGACGTCGCCCTCGGAGTCCGTGGCCACGCGGACGCCCTGGACGGCGAGCGGGTCCTGGTCGACAGCGATGATCTCAGGGTTGCGCAGGGTCCTGATCATCGACGCGGACAGGGTACGGGGGTCGGAGCCGAGGACGAGCGGCGAGGCCATCTCGGCCCACATCACGAACTGGGTGGTGGACTCCTCCTCGGTCAGCTCCAGCGCGCCGTCGGTCATGCGGCGCATGGGGATGAGGTAGTCGGGGTCGTTGTAGTGGCCGGGCCCCTGGGCCTCGGGGTGCCAGGCGTTGGCGTCCATGTTGCGCAGTACGTTGGGCCACTGGCCCGGGCTGGGTGTGCCCCAGGCGATGTCGGTCCCGGTGCGCCAGGAGTCCGCGATGGTGGGGGCGTAGGCGTAGGTGTTGTGCGCGTCCTGCTCGGGCGTGTGCGGCAGGCCCCAGTCGTCGGTGAGCGGGTTGCACAGGTTGAGCAGCATCCGACGGCCGGACTTGGCGACGGCATCACTGAACTCCTTGAAGGCGGGCCCCGGATCGAGCTTCGCGCCGATGCCGCACAGGAAGTCGACCTTGATGGCGTCGATCTTCCACTCGGCGAACTGCCGCGCGTCCTCGTCGTAGTGGCCCCGGCTGCCGAGCCCGCAGGTCTTCCCGCCGTCATAGGCGCCGGCGTCCGTGTAGATGCCGGCCTTGAGTCCGCGCCGGTGGAGGTAGGAGACCAGGGCCGGGATGCCGGACGGGAAGCGGTCGGGATGGGCCGTCAACCGCCCTTGTGCGTCACGGGGGTTGTCGGCCTGCCAGCCGCCGTCCAGCCAGACGATGTCGTAGCCGCTGTCCCGCAGGCCGCTGCCGACGAGCTTGTCGGCGACGGCGCGGACCTCCTTCTCGGTGGGCGCGCCGAGCCCGTAGTAGGTGTTCCAGCCCATGTACGGCGTCGGCGCGAGCCCGCTGTCGTAGTAGGCCGGCGCACCCTGGTCCACGGCGGTGCCGACCGGGGCGGCCGGGGTCGCGGACGCGGTCAGGACCACGGAGATCGCGGTCGTGAGAGCGAGTGAAGTCACGTGCCTCTCCCGGAGGGTTGGGAAGCATCAGGAGTGACGCGGGCCGCTCGGGCGGGGCCCTCGACGTCACGGCGAAGACTGTTGCGTGAGGCCGGAACCCTGTCAATATTAATTACTAATTTAAAGAAACATGGCATTGCCGTCGACTCGCCGAGATCGACAGCCACGGCACCCGCGGTATTGGTATGGACCTGACACGCCGTCGTCGCTATGCTCTGCCCGACCCCGAATGAGAGCGCTCTCAGATTGCGGTTGTTCCACCCCACCTTGTTGGAACGACGAAGGGCAACTCCCTTGAGACGCAAGCGCATCAGACTCACGTACGCCGCTGTCGCCGCGCTCCTCGTGTGCGGCGGCTGGACCGCGGGCGGCACCGGATCTGCCGCGGCGAGCGACAGCGACCCCGCCTCGCCACCCGCCTCCGCCGGCCTGCTGCACGCGATGCAGCGAGACCTCGGCCTGACGAAACCGCAGGCCGAGGCACGGCTGGCCGCGGAACGCGCCGCCACGGAACTCGCCCCGCAGGCACGCGACGCCGCCGGATCCGCCTACGGCGGCGCGTGGTTCGACGCGCGCAGCGAGCGGCTCACCGTGGCGGTCACGTCGGACGCCCCGCCCGCGACCGTACGAAAGCTCCGCGCCACCGGAGCGACCGTGCGCACCGTCGAGCACAGCGCGCGTGAACTGGACACGGCCAAGGCGCGCATCGACCGGCTCCCCGCGCCGTCGGGCGTGAGCAGCTGGCACGTCGATCCGGTGGCCAACTCGGTCGTCGTGAACGTCGTCCACGACCGGCGCGCCGACAACGATGTCCGACGCTTCGTCTCCGGCGCCCGAGCGGCCGGTCCCGTCACCGTACGGACGGTCACCGCCGCCCCGCGCACCTTCGCCGCCGGAACCGTCGGCGGCGACCCCTACTACACCGGCAACGTCCGCTGCTCCATCGGCTTCTCGGTGCACGGCGGCTTCATCACCGCCGGGCACTGCGGTGGGCAAGGTGCCGCTGTCCGGGGCTGGGACGGCACGCACATCGGAACGTTCCAGGGCTCCTCGTTCCCGGGCAACGACTACGCCTGGGTGAGCGTCGGCAGCGGCTGGTGGACGGTGCCGGTGGTCCTCGGCTGGGGCACGGTACCCGACCGCCTGGTGCGCGGCTCTGCCGAGGCGCCAGTCGGCGCCTCCATATGCCGGTCCGGCTCCACGACGCACTGGCACTGCGGCACCGTGCTGGCCAAGAACGAGACGGTCAACTACAGCCAGGGCGCGGTGCACCAGATGACCAAGACCAGCGTCTGCGCCGAACCCGGCGACTCCGGGGGCTCCTTCATCAGCGGCGACCAGGCGCAAGGGGTCACCTCGGGCGGCTGGGGCAACTGCTCCGGCGGCGGCGAGACGTGGTTCCAGCCCGTCAACGAGATCCTCGGCCGCTACGGGCTGGCCCTGCACACGGCCTGACCCGCGCACCGGGGGCGGTCCGGGTGGTGACCGGTGCCGGACCGCTCCCTCGCACGAGCCGCCGCGCGTGGGCCGGCGGACGTGCGGCAGGATGAGCACCATGAGCGTAGTCAAGATCAACGTACTGACCGTGCCCGCCGAGCAGCGCGAGACGCTGGAGAAGCGCTTCGCCTCGCGTGCGCACGCCGTGGAGGGCTCCGACGGGTTCGAGTGGTTCGAACTCCTGCGTCCGGTCGAGGGCACCGACACCTACCTCGTGTACACGCGGTGGCGTGACGAGGAGTCGTTCCAGGCCTGGATGGAGGGTCCGATGAAGTCGGCCCACCAGGGCGGTGGCGAGGGCGCCGGCGAGCGTCCCAAGCCGGCGGCGAGCGGGTCGACCCTGTGGTCGTTCGAGGTCGTGCAGTCGGCGGGACCGAAGAGCGCGTAGCGGTGAGCGGCGGGGGCCCGTCCCCCGCCGCTCACTCGGTCCCGGTGCGACGCGACCGGGCGACGGCCGCCAGGACGAACGTGACGCTGATCAGCAGGGACCAGGCGCCGAACTTCTCCACGCCGACGGGCTGCCAGCCGTCGAGCTGGTAGGGGTAGCGCCAGGCGCCGACATAGGTGGCGAGGTTCTCCGCGATCCAGAGGAAGAAGCCGATCAGGACGAACGACAGCGCCAGGGGCATCCGCCGACGCACGCCGCGCACCGTGAAGCGCACGGACGAGCCCGCCGTGACGGCGAGGAGCACTGCGGCCAGGAGCCAGCGTGCGTCGGGCAGCCAGTGGTGGCTGAAGAAGTTCACGTAGATGGCGGCGGCGACCACGGCCGTCGACCGCGGCCGGTACCGGACCAGCTCAAGGTCGAACAGGCGCCAGGCGCGGCAGACGTAGCTGCCGACAGCGGCGTACAGGAACCCGCCGTACAGCGGGACGCCCGCGAACTTCAGTACGGCGGGTTCCGGATAGCTCCACGAGCCGAGGGACACCTTCACCAGTTCGAAGGCCAGGCCGATGACGTGACAGACCGCGATGACGGCTATGTCCCGCCCGTTCTCCCAGCCGCGCATCCAGAACAGCAGCGTCAGCAGGACCCCGTAGACGACGAGCAGGTCATAGCGGGCCACCGGCAGGCCGGGCAGCAGGGTGGAGGCCGCCACGCCGGCCATCAGGGCGATGGCGAAGGCGCAGGACCGGGTCTGTGTCCACGCGAAATCGAACAGCTGGCGCACTGATGCCGCCAGGGGACCGGGGATGCTTGCGGTGACCATGATCCCAAGGACGAGCCCGTGGCGCTCCCGGTTGCCTCCGGCGCCGACCCGGTGGCCCTGACCTGCTGAGCGGAAATCCCGTTGCGGCCGTGTGGCCCTCCCCCGGACCCTGGGCGCATGCCTTACGTCCTTCGCCCGGCCGGCCCCACCGACGCGGCCGCCGTCACCGAACTGCTCAACGAGGTCGACCGGATCGAGATCGGCCGGCCCGAGACCGACCTGCACTCCGTGGAGGCCGATCTGTCGCGGCCCGACATCGCGCTGGACCTCGACTCGTGGCTGGCCTTCGACGGCGAACGGCTGGTGGCCTACGGCCTGTTGTGGGACGAGTCGGGCGGTGAGCGCGTCGACGTCGACCACTATGTGCTGCCCGACCACCAGCGGGCCGGGGAGCTGGTCTTCGACGCGATCGAGGCCCGCGCCCTGGACAAGGCCCGTGCGAACGGCGCGTCCAGGGCGGTGGTGCATCTGCACCTCAACACGGAGCCCACGCTCGACACCCGGCTGATCGAGGAGCGCGGCTGGTCCGTCGTACGCCGCTATCACGTGCTGCGACGGCCGCTGGACGCCGCCCGGGACCTCGCGCCGACAGTCCCGCCGGGCATACGACTGCGGCCCTGCACCGAGGAGGCGGACCGGGCGCGCGTCCACGCGCTGTACCAGTCGAGCTTCGCCCAGCACTTCGACTTCCAGCCGCGTACCTACGAGCAGTGGCTGCACGACGTCGACGCGGACCGGCTCGACTGGTCGCTGGTGTGGATCGCCGCCACGGCGGACCTGGGGGACGTCGGTTTCCTGCTCGCCCGCGACGACCGGGAGGCGATGGGGTGGATCCGCAGCATCGGTGTGGTGCGTGAGGGGCGCGGACTGGGCCTCGGTGGTCTGCTGCTGCGGCACGCCTTCGCCGCCTTCGCCGCGCGCGGACGCGACACCGTGGGACTCGGGGTGGACACCGCCAACGCCACGGGGGCTCCGGCCCTGTACGCCCGGCACGGCATGACGGTCCACTACGCCGTCGACACCTGGGAGACGGTCGTGAAGTGACCGGGGAAGGGCCGGCGCTCGTCGCGCCTGTGTAGTCTCCGTCGCTTCGGGTAGGCCCTTGCACTGATGGGCCCCAGGCCGGAGTCGACCGAGAGAGAAGTGTCGGGCCATGTGCCGCGAACCGGATCCCGAGATCCCCTCCGACCTCGCCTCCGACGACGTCGGCCCGCAGGTCGTCGAGGCCGTGGAGAGCCTGGTGACGCTCTGGTTCACGGCAGTCGAGGAGGTCCGGCCGCGCCTGCCGCCGCGCCAGCTGCGCGCCTTGCGTGCCGTCAGCCGTCGGCCCGCGCTCAACCTGACCGCCCTGGCCGAGCAGCTGCGCATCGGGCTGCCCACCGCCAGCCGGCTCTGCGACCGCCTCGAAGCCGCCGGACTGCTACGGCGCCGTGCACGCCCCGGCAACCGGCGCGAGGTGCACCTGGAGGTCACGGCCGAGGGACGGCGGTGCCTGGCCGACGTCGCCGAGCGGGTCTCCCTGCGTCTGGCCGTCGCCTTGGACGACCTGCCGCCCGCGCGACGCGCGCGGCTGACGCAGATGCTGCGCGCCTTTCACGAGGGAGGTCCTCCCGCCGACCCGTAGCTGCTGTGCACATGGCACAGCAGCAGGCACACGTCGTCGTCGTGTTCGGAGTCGTGCAGCAGCGGATGCAGGAGCCGGTCGGCGGACGTCTCCAGTTCCTCGGCGAGTTCGGCCGGGCGAAAGCCGCCCAGTTCCTCGGCGAGGCGGTGGATACCGGGGTCGATCCCCTGGGCGCGGCGTTCCACCAGCCCGTCGGTGTAGAGCGCCAGTGTCGATCCGGGTGGGAGCGGCGCCGTGTGGTCGCGGATCTCCTGTTTCAGCGGGATGCCCAGCATGGCGCCGGGCTTGGCGTCGAGGGTGTGCACCTGGCCGTCGGGGGTGCGCAGCACGGGCGGCGGATGGCCGGCGGCGGCCCAGGTGAGCGTGGGGTCGTGGGGGTGGAAGCGCGCGATGACGGCGGTGGCGTAGAGGTCGAGACGCAGCCGGTGCAGGAAGAGATGCAGTCGGGTCAGGAGCTCGCCGGGGCTGCTGCCGTCGACGGCGTAGGCGCGCAGGGCGGTGCGCAGTTGGCTCATCATCACCGCGGCGTGCAGCCCGTGTCCGGTGACGTCCCCGATGACGGTGATCAGGCTGCCGTCGGGCTGGCGGAAGGCGTCGTACCAGTCTCCGCCGATGTTCAGACCCCGGGTGGCCGGGAGGTAGCGGGCGGCCAGGGTCAGGCCCGGTGTCGTGGGCAGTTCGGTGAGCAGGGCGCGCTGCAGGGTCTCGGCGATGTCCCGGTTGTGTTCGAAGCGTCTGGCGTTCTCCAGGGCGATGCTGGCCCGTCGGGTCAGTTCGATCAGCATGACGGCGTCGTCCGCGTCCCAGCGTTCGTCGGGCGGCGACAGGGTGAGGACGCCCTGCGAGGCCCGCCGGGAGAGCAGGGGGATGCACAGCAGGGGCCGGCCGGGGGCGATGGCCGAGGGCGGCTGGTCGTCGACGCCGGGCAGGCCGCCGGGGTGGTCGGCGGCGTACTGGGGCCGGCCGCGGCGGGCGGCGAGGACGGCTGCGGCCGGGTGCGGGCCGCCGCGCAGCGCGTCGTCCACGTCGTCGAACAGCCAGACGTCGACGCTGCGCGCGTACCTCGGCACCAGCAGGGCGGGCAGCAGCCGCACGATGGCCTCGTGGTTGAGGGAGGCCGTCAGCGCGGCGCTGGCGTCGGCCAGGAAGGTCAGCCGGCCGCGGGCGTTCTCCGCCTCCCTGCGGGCCTGCTGCTCGGCGTCGAAGAGCTCGCGCTAAGCACGTCCCGCGGCGTCCAGCTCGGCGTGGAGTGCCAGTACGCCCTGGTTGGTCTGGTGGAGTTCCTCGCGGTGGAAGGCGACCAGCCCTTCCTGTTCGTCGAGCCGGTCCAGCAGCAGGGCCGCGTCCTCGTCGGCGCCGAACAGGGCCTCGGCCAGTGTCGCCGGGTCGTCAGCGGCGGGCTCGACGGCGGCGAGGTGCGCGTCCTCGGCGCAGGGGACGGAGGCACGCCACGGGGGTTGCCGGTCGTCCGGGCGCCGCTTCGCCGAGACCACCTCGACGCCGAGGACGCCACCGGCGGACGACACGGTCGTCTCCGCTTCCACCCGCCACTCACCGCCCTTGGTGAGGCACTGCCGCAGCTGTGCGGTGAGCGCGGCCACCAGACGCGTGCGTTCGACGGGCGGCACGGCGCACGCGGCGGCCAGCCGCGCCGTGGCGATGCGTGCCCGGGCGGCGTCGGTGATGGTGCGGACGTACCAGGTGCGGGTCATGAGGTGCCGTCCGGGGGCCAGGGGCTCAGAACGGCGACGGCGGTGTCGTCGCGGACCGGCCGGGCGGGGCTGCTGGCGTCCCGCACGATCGTCGCGGCGATCACCGCTGGATCGAGGGGCGCCGGGGCGCCGGCGGCCGGGCCGGGACTCCAGCGGCTCGGCAGGCCGTCGCTGTGCAGGATCAGGAGGCTGTCGTCCGTCCAGTCGGCCCGGTGCTGCGGGAGGTGCGTGGGGAGGTGTGCGCCGACGATGCCGGGCCGGGAGACCAGCCCCTGCCAGCTGTCGCCGCGCCGCAGCCGGGCGCCCACATTGCCGACCCCCGCGAAGGACAACTGCCCGGCGGTGATGTCGAGTTGGGCCACGGAGACGGCCGCTCCCCTGGTGTCGCGCAGGGCGCTGTTCAGGCGCCGCAGCAGATCCGCCGGCGTCAGGTGGGGGACGCGGCGCAGTTCCTCCACCGCGGCGGAGGAGGCGCGGGCCGCGAGGGGGCCGTGGCCGAGGCCGTCGGCCAGCAGCAGCGTCACGCGGTCGGCCGTCCGCACGCAGGCCCAGGCGTCGCCGGAGAACTCCCCGCCCGCGAGGGGGATGTTGACTCCGCCGGCCCGCACCGGGAGCGGCGCGCAATGGGGACCCGTGGTGTCACGGGGCGGGCGGGAGGCGATCCTGGCCATGACGATCGTGCCCCGCCCGGGCGCGCTGTGCAGACCGAAGTCGTCGGCCGTACGCAGACAGGTGCCGAGGCCGGCGCCCAGGGTGGCGGTGGTCGAGTAGCCGTCGCGCAGGGCCGCGGCGGTGTCGGGCATGCCGGGCCCGTGGTCGACGGCCACGATCTGCACCAGGGCGCCGCGCTCGTCGCCGTAGGCCGGAGCGCCCGGTCCGACGAGGTCGAGCAGGATCCGGCCGCCACCGGCGTGCTTGAGCAGATTGGTGGCGAGTTCGGTGGTCACGAGCTCGGCGGCGGCGACCCGGTCCTCGCCAAGGCCGGCGTGCCGGGCCGCGGCCCCGGCCGCCACGCGTACGTCACGCACCCGGGTCGAGTCGTGCACGGGCACCTCCCAGACGCGCGGCATCAGGGCGCCTCGCGCGGGCCGGGCGGCCGGGAGATCCATGACGTCACCGTAACGGTGGTGCCGCCGCCGCGACGAGTGTCGATGGAGAAGTCGTGGACCAGGCGCCGGGCACCGCCCAGGCCCATCCCCAGTCCGTCACCGGAGGTGTAGCCGTCGCTCAGGGCCTGGTCCAGATCCCCGATGCCGGGGCCCTGGTCGCTGAAGACGAGCCGCACTCCCCGCACCCCGCCGCTGGTCACGGCCGTGCACTCCATCTGGCCGCCGCCGCCGTGGACAAGGGCGTTGCGGGCCAGTTCACTGGCCGCGGTGACGAGTTTGGTCTGCTCCACCAGACCGAACCCGAGTTGGGCGGTCAGCTGCCGCACATGCTGCCGTACCCGCACCAGATCGAGGTCCGAGTGGATCGGCAGGCAGGCGGAGACACTGCCGGTGCTGTGGGTCACGGGCGCTCCCCGCGGGCTCGCCCGCCACGGGGCGGCACCGACACCTCGGCCCCGAGCAGCCGCAGGGCGTCCTCGGTGGTCAGGGCGGTACGCAGGCCCGGCAGGGTCAAACCGAGTTCCACCAGTGTGATGGCCACCGCCGGGCGCATCCCGGCGACCACGGTCTGGGCCGCCAGCAGCCGGGTCATGGCCGCGACGTCGCTGAGCACCCGCCCCATGAAGGAGTCGACGATCTCGACACCGGAGAGGTCGATGACCACACCGCTGACCGCGCTGTCGGAGACGGTCTCGCCGATGTCCTGCCGCAGTCGTTCCGCCGTGCTGTCGTGCAGGTCGCCCTGGAGGGTGACCAGAAGGACCCCGCCGAGCCTGAGGACGGGGACGTGGCCTTCGTGCGGGAAGGTGGCGGCACCGGTCACTGGTGCTCCCCGGCCGGGGCGGGGACGATGTGGGCGCCCTGCTGCTGAAGAGCGTAGGCGAGCGCGTCCGCGAGGCTGGCGCGGGTGAGCACCGAGCTGAGGTCGATGCCGAGGTGGACGATGGTCTGCGCGATGGCGGGCCGGATCCCGGAGACTATGCACTCCGCCCCCATCAGCCGCGCCGCCGCCACGGTCTTCATCAGATGCTGCGCGACCAGGGAGTCGACCGTGGGCACTCCGGTGATGTCCAGGATCGCGATGCGGGCGTGCTGCTCGACGACGGCGTCCAGGAGGGTCTCCATCACCACCTGGCTGCGGGCGCTGTCGAGCGTGCCGATCAGCGGTACGGCGACGATGCCTTCCCACAGCTTGATGACGGGGGTGGCGACCTCGAGGAGTTCGAGGCGCTGGCGGTTGATGAGTTCCTGCCCGGCGCTCATCGCCGTCTCCATCATGACCAGCCGCAGGGTGCCCATCAGCACGGCCAGTGCCGTCGTGCACTTGCGCACGTGCTCGGTGGGTGCCTCGGAGAGCTCGTCCAGCAGCAGGTCGTTGACGGGCGGGCGCAGCGCGTCCATCTCGGCCGAGATCTGCGCGAGGGTCGCGCCGGTGCGGGCCCGGGAATGCGCCGTACGCGCCAACTGCTCGCGCACGACCGCGAACCCGTCGGCCTCCGCGTCCTCCAGGCGTCCTGCGGCGGCAACGGCGGCGAGGGCCTCCACCACGGCCCGGCCGGCTTCCACCGCCTCGTCCCGGGAGACGGTGAACACGGTGCGGAACAGCGCCGCGTCGGCCCAGCGCTGGGCGATCTGCTCCCGGCGCCGTCGCAGGAAGGTACCGACCTCCTGCGTCGGCTTGGTCTGCTCTTCTGCCGTTTGCTGCTCCGGCACGTACTTCCCTCCTCATACGGTGTGCGCCACCCCGACGGTACGGGGAGCGCCGGACGGTTCGGTCAGGGCGAGCGCCGCGGCCCGAACCAGTCGAGACAGACCACGAGCGCGTCGTCGTCGGGCACGGGTGTGCCGCGGTGACCGGCCAGTTCTCTCAGCACGGCGCGGGGGACCTCCGCCGCGGGCAGCAGGCTGGTGGACACGATGGCGCGGGCCAGCGCGCGCTCCCCGTACCGCTCGCCGCCGGGCGCGGCGACGGCGTACACCCCGTCGCTGGCGAAGACGAGCCGGTCGCCGGGTTCGAGGTCCAGGTCGAGTTCCTGGGCGACGTAGTCCGTCTCCTCGAACATGCCCAGGGGAAGCTGCTCGTCGAGTGCGAAGGCGGTGACGGTGCGGCCGCGCAGCCGCAGCATCTGCGGTGATCCGGCGTCGACGACCTGGAGCCGGCCCGTGCGCAGGTCGAGGTCGAGCAGCAGCACGGACAGATGGGCGTCGCCCCGGTACTGGGCGTGGACGGCCTGGTCGGCGAGGGCGGCCTGGTCCGCGATGGACAGGCCGGCTCGCCGTGCGTTGCGCAGCGCGTTGATGCCCAGGTTGGTCAGGAGGGAGGCCTCGATCCCTTCGCCCATGCCGTTGGTGATGTAGAGCATCAGGCGGTCGGCGTCGGCGGACCAGTCGAAGTTGTCGCCGAAGATCGCGTAGGCGGGTTCGAGCTGGGCGCCGATCGCGTACTCGGCGCGGGTGCAGGAGCGGCCCGGCAGGAGTTGCCACTGCATCTCCGCGGCCAGGGTGAGCCGGTCGGTGCGGCGTACCCGCAGGTACAGGTCGGTGTCCCGGTCGGCGACGACCACCTCGTGCCCGAGTACCTGTGCCACGTCGGCCAGTTCGTCCAGGCACTCCTCGGCCTGCTCGGCGGACGGCATGGTGACGGCCAGGACGCCGAGCCGGTCGCCGCGTACGGTCACCGGCAGGTGCAGGCGTACCCGGCCGTCGGACAGCTTCTCGGCGAAGGGCTCCTGGGAGCCGAAGGCCCGTCCGGCGGGGCTCCCGTGCGCCGACACCGGTTCGGGCGGACCGGCCGCCGGGGCGCCGGGTCGGCCGGGGTCGGTGCCGTGGCCGGTGGGGACGGGCTGGAGGGTGGCGAGGCCGTAGTCGGCCAGGAAGAGCTGGACGGTCGTCGCCGCGTACTCGTCGCACAGTACTTCGCGGACCGCGTCCACCAGTTGGTGCGGGGCGGCGGAGCGAAGTGCCCGCTCGGCTGCCACGAATCTGTTCACGATGTCGGATACGCCAATCTTGTCACGGTGACGGCGCTGGACCCGCGCTGCCGCGGACGCCGCCCATCGGTCCTTGTTGTCCGTATCTAGTGTTCTGCACGTATTGTCCGGAGCCGCGGGCTGACAGTGCCGGTGAAGCCTGGAAGAGTGGGGGCGTGACTTCCTCCTACTCGCATCCGCGGCCGGACGAGGTGGCGCGTGTGACCTCCGAGGCCGCCGAGTTGCTGGAGGTCCTGTGGGGCCGGGCCTCGACGGCGCCGGTGTCCGCCTCCCAGATCCGGGTGCTCTTCATCCTGGAGCACAGCGACGGCATCAACCTGCGCATGCTCGCCGAGGCCCTCGGCTCCACGCCGCCCTCGACCAGCCGGCTCTGCGACCGCCTCCAGGCGGTGGGCTTCGTCGAGCGGGCGCCCAGCGCCGCCAGCCGCCGGGAACTGCGCCTGCATCTGAGCCGGCACGGACGGACCTTCCTGACGGAGCTGCGCGCCCGGCGCGAGGCGGCGCTCCAGTCCGTGCTGGAGCAGATGCCCGTCACCAAGCGCACCGCCCTGCTGGAGGGACTGGAGGCGTTCTGCGCGGCGGCGTCCGCGGAGATCCACGAGGGCGACGAAGCCTCCGACGCGACAGACGCGCGAAGCGCGTGAAACCCGGCGACGCGGTCCGTCCTCGTTGCTGACCGGCACGTTCCACACCCCTCCCGCGCTTGACTAGCTCACTCTGTTGCCTCATGGCCATAGTTGTCAAACGGCAACTGTCAGGGGTGTGGGTGCACTCGTGCTCGCTGAACTGCCCTTCCGGGCAACGGCCTTCACTCCTCCGTCGAGCACGAGGGCCCTGGATCCGGCTGGGAGTCAGCGGTCGCTAGCGCTTCCTCGGCGCTCTCCACGATCGGGACGGTGATGCTGACACCGGTGAGATCCATGATCCGGCGGACGGCGGGCGTCGGGGAGATGACGTACACGCCTCCCGGGATCTCCCGCACCTCCTGATAGGCCCTCAGGACGATGTTCATGCCGGACGAGTCCATGAAGGGGACGCCGGCGATGTCGAGCAGGAAGTGCCGGCGACCGTGGTGGAGCTGGTTGGCGAGGTGGTGCTGCAACTCGGTGGCCGTATCCATGTCCAGGTCGCCCTCGACCGTCAGCAGTACGGCGTCTTCCCGGGGCACTTCCACCTTGATCGACAGGGGATTCTGGGCAACGGACACAAGTACCTCCCACAGGCGTTGACGATCGGGACGGGTGCCCCGACGAACGGATTTGATGCATCGCGTTCCGCGCGAGCGGTGACCGTCCGTCGATGCGTTCGCCCGCCTACCCCCGAATGTCGGCAGCACACAGGGCTCGTGCGAGCAAGCGGTGCGCGTCACCTTTCTGGCTGTTTTTGCGTGCATCAGCGCCCTGAACGGTTTGGTGGCCGATCGAACGGTCACGCGATGGGAGAGAAGCATCACGCGATGTGGAGGAGGGACGGGGCCTCGGGCCGACGCGCCGGAGTCCGCCTCCCGCCTCTGTCAGTCAGGGAGCGAAAGGATGAGTGAGAAGTACCTGACCGGTCCCACCAGCACCTCGGCGGGTACGGGCCGTCTGCACGGCAGGCCGCGCAGTCCGGCCGAGGCCCGCGGAACCGTACGCCGGATCCTGTCCGAACAGACCCGCGCCCAGGGCACCATCTGCGCCCCGGACACGCTCTCGGACGCACTGCTGGTGACGTCGGAACTGACGACCAACGCCATGCTGCACGGCGGCGGCATCACCGACTTCGACGTCGAGGTCGTCGGCCAGAACCTGTACCTGTCCGTCAGCGACCGAGAACGCCGCCACCCGGTCACCCTCAACCCGACCGACCCCCGCGGTCGCCACCGCTGCGGCGGCCGAGGCTGGCCGATCGTGTGCCGACTCGCCCGCACGGTACGGATCGCGGACCTGCCGACCGGGGGCAAGCGGGTCACTGCGGTGATTCCCCTGAGGGGGGCGGTGGGGAGGGGGGCTGTTGATCGGGCTTGACGGGGTGTGGGGTGGAGGGCTGAGGGCTCGGCCCTGAGCCGATTGGGGTTGGACGAGTGCGTCGAGGGGCGGCGTCACCTCACCGGACCGGGCGATGTTCGGGGGCGGGGCCCGGGCGCGGCGACCGACTCGGCGGGGCCGGGAGCCAGACAGGTCAGAAGCGGTGAGGTCCGCAGGCCGTGAGGCTGGGCCTCGGACAGACCAGGAAGCGGGCAAAGCGGGAAGTCGCCCACGCCGACGGTCGCCAGGCCGGGGGGCGCACAAGCCGACGGGCGGAGGAGCCAGCCCTCGGCCGGCAGGCGGGACTTTCCGCACCAGCAGCCGCGGCGACCGTGAACTCGGCTGAACCGGAACGTCAGCCAGCCCTGGCCCTAGCCATCGCGCGCGTCGATACGCAGACGGCGCCGCCCTGCGGTCCGCGCCTCAAGGGGACCGCAACGGGGCCGGGAGCCGGACAGGCCAGTGGGCGAACATCCCGGCACACGCGTGTGCCGGAGGCCAGACGGCCTGGGCCCCTGGACCGCAACTCAAGGGGCTCGGACTCGGGCAGCCCGGGAATGAACAGGGCACGCTCGCCCCGCTGCCGTTCCTCCGCGAGAGCGACCCCGTAGGTCCCCTCAGGCGACCCCGGGCTCCAGCAGTCCGGCGCGCAGTTGCTTGATGATGCGGCTGATGAGGCGGGAGACGTGCATCTGGGAGACGCCGATGCGGTCGGCGATCTGGGCCTGGGTGAGTTCCTCGACGAAGCGCAGGTGGATGATGCGGCGCTCACGTTCGCCCAGTTCGGCGATGAGGGGCGCCAACGAGTGGAAGTCCTCGACGAGTTCCAGCGACGGATCCTCCTCGCCGAGGAACGCAGCCAGTACGGACTCGCTGTTCTCGGCGTCGGAGGTGACGGCCGCGTCCAGGGAGGCGGACTGGTAGCAGTTGGCGGCCTTGCGGGCCTCGATGACCTCTTCCTCCGACAGCGACATCAGCTCCGAGAGCTCACGCGTGGTCGGGGTCCGGCCCAGCCGGGAGCCGAGCTCCTCCGTCGCCTTGGCCAGCTCCGCACGCGCCTCCTGGAGCCGGCGCGGCACATGGACGGCCCAGCTCGTGTCGCGGAAGAAGCGCTTGATCTCGCCGACGATGTACGGCACCGCGAAGGTCGTGAACTCGACCTCCCGGGACACCTCGAAGCGGTCGATGGCCTTGATCAGCCCGATGGTTCCGACCTGGACGATGTCCTCCAGCGAGTCCCCGCGGGCGCGGAACCGCGACGCCGCGTACCGCACGAGCGACAGGTTCATCTCGATCAGCGTGTTGCGCACGTACTGGTAGTCGTGCGTGCCCTCTTCCAGCATGACCAGTCGGTCGAAGAACTGACGCGACAACTCGCGTGCGTCCTGCGGGCTCACCCTCGTCGGGTCCTCGATCTGCGGCAGCGCCGCCCCGTCCGTCGTGACCGTCTCCTCTGCCGTGGCCGTTGCCTGCGCCACCGTCACGGCTGCCATGCCGCCCTCCCCATCACCGGAACAAGTTGTCCTTCCCCGCGTGCCCGAACTCGCGCGTCTCATGCGCCTTCCGACGACCTCCTTCGCCGCGCGAGGGCACAACGGCGAGTTCTGGCGTGAAGCCAACCCTTTGGCGAAGTCCGATCCATGGGCCCCGACACATCGGCTGCGCAACACCGCAGCCCACCACCCCTTCCCCCATCCTTCGTCCACCCGCACTCGTTTGCGTACGGAGTTGCGGGGCATGCGGGATCTCGTGCTTCGGACCAGAGGCGCTCCGGTGCGACAGGTGTGACCACTCCAGGGCCGTTCCGCCCGGGCACCCGCACCCGCACCGTTTCCACGGAGATTCCCTGAGAAGCCGTTCAGGAGCTGTTCCGCATGCTGGTTGAGACGTCCGCACACGGTTCCGACCGATCCGCCCGTCCCCGCGTGTCCGGTGGCCGCGTCCACGACGACGCCCCCGACACCGCGTCCGACTTCGCCCGCCTCGCCGACCTGCCCGAGGGGGCCGAGCGAGACGCGGTGCGGGACGAACTGACCAAGGTGTGGCTGCCCATGGCGCACCGCATCGCCGGCCGATTCCGCAACCGCGGTGAGTCGCTGGAGGATCTGCGTCAGGTCGCGGCCCTCGGACTGGTGAAGGCGATAGACCGCTACGAACCCGGCCGAGGCGCCTTCGAGAGCTACGCCGTGCCCACCATCACCGGGGAGATCAAGCGCCACTTCCGGGACCGGATGTGGGCCCTCAGGGTCCCCCGTCGCGTCCAGGAGCTGCGCAACAAGGTACGGATCGCGCGCCGCGACCTGACCGACAACGCCGGCGGCGCCAACCCGTCGGTCGCCGAGATCGCCGCCCACGCGGGGCTCACCGAGGACGAGGTCAACACCGGGCTGGAGGCCCTGGAGAGCTTCAGCACCCTGTCCCTCGACGCCGAGATGTCCGCCAGCGACGACGGCTTCAGCCTCGCCGACACGATCGGCGGCTGCGACGAGGCGTACGACGTCGTCGTCGACCGGGAGGCGGCGAAGGCGGGGCTGCGGCGCCTGCCCGAGCGCGAACGCGCCATTTTGTACATGCGCTTCTTCGAGGACATGACGCAGAGCCGCATCGCCGAGCAGCTTGGCATCTCCCAGATGCATGTCTCCCGTCTCATCAGCCGGTGCTGCGCGCGGATCCGGGACGAGGCGCTGGACCAGGGGGCGCACCACGGACCTTGCTGCGACGACGACGGCGGCGGCAACGGCAGCGGTGGTGGCCGGTTCGCGTAGTGGCCGGTTCGAGTAGCGGTGGGCCGCACGACGCCCGACGTCCCCAGTTCGCCTCACCCAGGAGCCCACACATGCTGATGCCCCATCCGACGATGCTGCGCAGACTCGTCGAGGAGTACGAGACTCTCATGGCCCAGCAGGGCGACACGCAGGACGGTCTGAGCCGGCGCGACCCGCGCGCGCAGGATCTGGCCTACACACTGTGCGTGTCGACCGGAACACGCGAGGTGGGGCGGGCCCTGGAGGCGGCCCGTCGGCTGCTCGCCGCCGCCGCGCACGACCCCGGCGGCACCTGTGGCGCACCCGCGCCCCATGATTCGGCCGCGCACGGGTAGGCGCAGCCCCAGGAACCCGGACGGACGAACGAGGATCGGAGACGACAGCGTGCGAGGAATGGTGAAGTGACCGAAGCCGCAGACATCTTGGTGCCCGCCCGCGACGCTCGGGGAGTGATGAGCGCTTCGCGGGCGGCGCACGAGCAACCGTGAAGCCGATCGAGCGCCGTCCGGCCGGGGACCGCCGCACGGTGTGTCCCCGGCCGGTCCCGATCACCAGCGCGGCGACGGCACGGAGTTACGTGCGGTCGGTCGTGGAAGAGCACAGGGGTGCTCCGTCCGGCCCGGCGAGTGAGCGAGCCGTCATGGATCTGCTGCTCGTCGTGTCGGAGGCGGTCACCAACGCCATCCGGCACGGCGGCGGCCTCGCGGGGTTCGAGGTGGCGCTGCTGCCGGAGGGGGTGAGACTGAGCGTGCACGACTACAGCGACGCCGTCCCCTCCGCCGCGTACGGACCCGGCACGCTCCCCCCCGCCCATGAGGGCAGCGGATACGGATGGCCCCTGATCATCCGGCTGTCCCGCGAGATCCACATCGAGCGCCGCCGCACGGGCGGCAAGACGGTCACCGTGCTGGTGCCGCTGACCTGAGTGTCCGCGCCCGAGCCCGCTCGGGAACGTCACCGGAGCAGGTCACCAGGGCAGGAACGCGTGCACGTCCTTGCCGTCCTCCCGCACCACCACGCTCACCTGGTCGCAGAGCGTGTGGATCAGATACCAGCCGATGCCGCCGCCACTTCCGGTGCCGGGGTGGAAGGGCCGCGGGGCGGGCGGTGTGGTGCTCGTGTCGCTGAGCGTCACATGGACACCGTCGAACGCCTTGCGCAGCGTCAGTCCGAACGGCCCGGGCGCGTACTGGATCGCGTTGGCGGCGAGTTCGGTGACCACCAGCACGATGTCGTCCCGGTACTCGGGCGTCTGCGGTGGTGCGGACCGCGCGAGCGTCGTCAGGTACTTCTCCGCGCTGAGGCGGGCTCTCGTCACATCACCGAATCCCCCGTCAAACCTGACCTCGCAGTCCTGTGTCCCTTCGGAAGACGGTTTGCCGCCTCCACGCGATTCGGTCGCCATCACACCTTCTCGGGCCCGTCTGCCGTTGGCCGCGGTGACTCGTTCTGGTACTTCCAACGCTGCTGGTTCCCAGGCTGAGCGCGGCTACGCGTCCGGAATGGTAGGAGCCCCCGGGACATCACGGAAGAGAGGGGCTTCTGGGGCGCTCCTGGGCAGGCCGTATCCCGGCTCGCCGCTCGTGGCGCAGCGCCACCCCGGTGACGACCGCGCCGGTCCCCTCCCACAGGCCCACGCCGAGCAAGCCTGCGGGAGCCCGGCCGGTGATCACCGCGAGAGTGAAGACGGTGCAGGTCAGCAGGCGGAAGGGGACGGTCCAGCGGAAGAAGGCCGTCCAGTCGGAGAGCGCGGCCAGCACGTAGTACACGCCCATGTTGAGCGCCGCCATGGAGGATGCGGTCAGGAAGACCAGGGTGTGGTCGCCCTCCGCCCGCCGGGCACCCTCGGCCGGGGCGAAACCCATGACCGTGAGCAGGGCGTCCGGCGCGACCAGTCCCACACCCCCCATGACGGCGGCGAGGACGCCGAACACGGCCATGGTCCAGCCGGACACCGATCGGGGCAGAAGTCGCACGAAGTCCTCCACGGGTCAGGGGAGTCGAACCCTCGGCGGCTCGGCCCCTCAGCGTCGGGCGCCGCCTCTGCGGGCGTTGTTGTACAGGCGTAGCAGGTGCTTGGCGACCGCGCACGGGGCCGCGTCCGCATGGCACTGCCGGCAGGCCCGCATGTGGTGCTCGTAGTCGGCAAGCGCTTGCTGAAGGGCTTCGTTCGGAGCTGACATCGATGTCCTCGGGGTTCTACGACATGGAGGGGGGCGGGCCCGACGGGCGCCGAGAGTGACCGCGACGGGGCACTCGAGAGAGAAGTTGATCATGTTACTCGTGGTACGGGGAAGCCGCGGCCGCGCCGCCACCGGCCGGAAAACCCTTGGACGCCCGGCCCGCCGACACGGGACACTGCGTACTCGAACCGTAACTCCAAGTAGCCGTCAGGGGTGGGATGGGAACGCCTGAATCACGCAGGGTCCTACCGGGCAAACGCTCGGTGCTTCTCGCACTTCGTTACTACGGACGGGAGTTGGCCCGTCTGCGATGGCTGACGGTACCGGCGATGCTGTTGTCGGCCGTGGGCAACATCGGGATCAACTACATCGCACCGCTGATCGTCGCCAAGCTGGTCGGCGGCATCGCGAGCGACAAGGACGTCACCCTCGGCTCGACCCTGCCGTACGTCCTCGGCTTCGTCGGGGTGCTGCTGCTCGCGGAAGCGCTGTGGCGCGTCGCCCTGCACTGTCTGAACCGGCTGGACGCCCTGGGCATCGAGCATCTGTACGTCATCGGGATGGACGAGCTGTTCGCCAAGGACGCCGCGTTCTTCCACGACAACTTCGCCGGGTCGCTCACCAAGCGCGTGCTGAGCTTCGCGTCCCGTTTCGAGCAGTTCGTCGACACCCTGACGTTCCAGATCGTGGGCAGCTTCGTGCCGTTGGTGTTCGGCGCGGTGGTGCTGTGGCGCTACGAACCGCTGCTGGTCGTCGGGCTGCTGACGATGATCGCGGTGACCGCGCTGTGCGTGGTACCCCTGATCCGGCGCCGTCAGGCGCTCGTCGACCTGCGGGAGGAGGCCATCGCCCGGGTGGCCGGGCATGTCGCCGACAGCCTGATGAACATGGACACGGTGCGGGCGTTCGCCGCCGAAGGCCGCGAGGCCGCCGAGCACCGCTCCCGCGTCGCGGCGTCGCGCCGGCTCACGCTGCGGTCGTGGGACTACGGCAATCTGCGCATCGACACACTGGTCGCGCCGATGTCGGTGTTGACCAACGCGCTGGGCCTGCTGCTCGCGGTCACGCTCGGCGGCGGCGCGCACGGCGTGGAGGCGATCGTGGTCGCGTTCACCTACTACACCAACGCGACGCGGATCATGTTCGAGTTCAACCAGATCTACCGTCGGCTGGAGAGCTCGATGACGGAGGCCGCGCAGTTCACCGAGTTGCTGCTGAGGCCGCCGACCGTGCTCGACCCGCCGTCGCCGGAGCCGCTGCTGCCCGGTGCGGCCGATGTCCGCTTCGAGAAGGTGACCTTCGCGCACGCCGGGGGCCGGCCACTGTTCCAGGGACTTGAGCTGGAGGTGCCCGACGGGGCGAAGATCGGTCTGGTCGGCCGGTCGGGCGGTGGCAAGACCACGCTCACCCGGCTGCTGCTGCGGATGACGGACATCGAGAGCGGGCGCATCCTGGTCGGCGGTCAGGACATCAGCCGACTGCGCCAGGCGGACCTGCGCGGCCTGATGGCGTACGTGCCGCAGGACCCGGCGATGTTCCACCGCACCCTGCGGGACAACATCGCCTTCGCCCGGCCGGACGCCACCGATGCCGAGATCCGCCGCGCGGCCGAGGCGGCCCATGTCACGGAGTTCGCCGACGCCCTGCCGGACGGCTTCGACACCATGGTGGGCGAACGCGGCGTCAAGCTGTCGGGCGGTCAGCGCCAGCGGGTCGCCCTCGCCCGGGCGATCCTGCGCGACGCGCCGATCCTGCTGCTCGACGAGGCGACCAGCGCCCTGGACTCCGAGAGCGAGGTCCTGGTCCAGGAAGCGCTGTGGCGGCTCATGGACGGGCGGACGGCGCTGGTGGTGGCGCACCGGCTGAGCACGGTCGCCGGCATGGACCGGCTCGTCGTCCTCGACCGTGGGCAGATCGTCGAGCAGGGCACGCACGACGGGCTCCTCGCGTTGGACGGTGCCTACGCCAAGCTGTGGAAGCACCAGTCGGGCGGCTTCCTCGACGACACCCCCGCACAGGCCGAGCTGCCCTGACCTCGGTGGGAGTACGCCCGCTGTTGTTCGGTTCGACGTCCTCACCGCGCTGCGCCGGGCAGGCGCCCCGTACCGGCTCACCGCCGGACTGCCGGCCGCCTCGGGCCTCACCTCGTCCGCGGGGGTGACGCTGCGTCTCGACCGGCTGGAGAACGACGGGCTGCTCGTGCGCGAGCGCGACGCGGTCGACCGGCGCG
>CBFGZZ010000019.1:0-46186 GCA_965653385.1 uncultured Streptomyces sp.
CCGCGGACATCAGCAGACCGAAGACGATCCAGCTGGTCCGCTCGGTGGCGACGTACAGCATGATGACGAACATTCCGAAGAACAGCAGCGACGTACCGAGGTCGGTCTCGAAGACCAGGATCAGGATCGACATCGCCCAGACGACGAGGATCGGGCCGAGGTCGCGGCCGCGCGGCAGGTACAGGCCCATGAAGCGGCGGCTGGCGAGGGCGAGGGCGTCGCGCTTGACCATCAGGTAGCCGGCGAAGAAGACCGCGAGGACGATCTTTGCGAACTCACCGGGCTGGACGGAGCCGAGGCCGGGGACGCGGATCCAGATCTTGGCGCCGAAGACGTCGGCTCCGAGTCCGGGCACCAGCGGCAGCAGGAGTAGCACCAGAGCGGCGAACATCGAGATGTACGTGTAGCGCTGCAGGACGCGGTGGTCCTTGAGGAAGATCAGCACGACGACGAACAGTGCGATGCCGAGCGCGGTGTACAGCAGTTGTCGGGGCGCGGCCGTGACGTAGGTGGGCAGCGACTGCAGCAGCTTCGACTGGTCCAGCCGCCAGATCGCCACCAGCCCGAGGCCGTTCAGCAGAGTGGCCAGGGGCAGCAGCAGCGGGTCCGCGTACGGCGCGAACTTGCGTACGGCGAGGTGGCCGACGCCGGCCAGCAGGCCGAGGCCGATTCCGTAGCTCAGCAGCCCGGCCGGTACCTCGTCATGGATCGCCAACCCCACATTGGCGTAGGCGAATACCGGAATGACGACCGCGAACACCAGCAGCGCGAGCTCGGTGTTGCGCCTGCTCGGCGCGCCGATCGCGCCGATCGTGGATGTGTGATGCGTCGGCGAGTTCGTAGTACTGCTCATCGTGTGACGGGGCCTCTCACGGCTTGCCTACTGCGTACCGCAGTTCGAGACGACCTTCTGCTCTTCCTCCGAGAGAGTGGGGCCGGGGCTTGGCGTCGCAGTCGGTGTCGGGGAGGTGGTGTTGGGCGGGGTCGAGGGCTTGGACGCCGAGGGGGTCGGTGTCGGTGTCGCCTTGGACGTGAGGGAGGTACGGGTGGTTCCCATGGTGCCTCCGGCCTCGCCCTCGCCGGTCCGGGCGTTCTTCTCGCTCTCGGCGGCCTGCTGCTCGGACCGCTTCTTGCACGCGGAGGCCTGCAGGGCGAGCTCGTCGATTTTCGTCTGGGCGTCCTTCAGGCCGCCCTCGGTGATGGTGTCCTTGACGAGCTTCTGCTGGTAGGGCGGCAGGTACTTGAGTTCGATCTCGGGGTGGTCCTTCTCCACCTTCGACAACGAGACCCAGGCCAGGTCCTGGCTGATCCCCCGGTACAGGGCGACGTGTTCGTTGTTGGCGCCCACGTAGTACTGGGTCTGTGTCCAGCGCCAGCCGCCGTAGAGACCGCCGCCGATCACGCCGAGCGCGAGGGCGATGTAGAGGGATCTCTTCAGCCAGCGGCCCTTGCGGGGTTTGACGAAGTCGTCGTCGGTGTAGTCGCCGTAGCTGCCCGTGGGGACGTAGCCGGTGGTGTCGCCGGAGCCGGGCGGGCCGAACTCGCCGCCTCCGCCGCCCTGTCCGGGTACGTGGCGGCCGAGTCCGGAGGCGCGGCCGGCGGGGGTCTGCATGATGCCGTTGTCGTGCAGGTGGTTCTGGTTCTCGGCGACGGCGCCGACCACGACCGGGGTGTCGGACAGCTGCCCGGCGAGGGTGTCGCCGGTGTCCAGGTCGAGGACGTCGGCGATGATCACGGTGATGTTGTCGGGGCCGCCGCCGCGCAGCGCGAGCTCGATCAGCTGCTGCACGGTCTCCTGGGGGCCCTGGTAGCTGGCGAGGGTGTCCTCGAGGGTCTGGTGGGACACGACGCCGGAGAGGCCGTCGGAGCAGATCAGGTACCGGTCGCCGGCGCGGACCTCGCGGATGGAGAGGTCGGGTTCGACGTGGTCGCCGCTGCCCAGCGCGCGCATCAGGAGGGACCGCTGCGGGTGTGTGGTCGCCTCTTCCTCGGTGATACGGCCTTCGTCGACGAGGCGCTGCACCCAGGTGTGGTCCTGCGTGATCTGGGTGAGGACGCCGTCGCGCAGCAGGTAGGCGCGGGAGTCGCCGACGTGGACGAGGCCGAGGCGCTGTCCGGTCCACAGGAGGGCGGTGAGCGTGGTGCCCATGCCCTCCAGTTGCGGGTCCTCCTCGACCATGGAGCGCAGTTGGTCGTTGGCGCGCTGTACGGCGGTGCCGAGCGAGGTGAGGATGTCGGAGCCGGGGACGTCGTCGTCGAGGGCGACGATCGTGGAGATGGCCTCGGAGGAGGCGACCTCGCCGGCCGCGGCGCCGCCCATGCCGTCGGCGATGGCGAGCAGGCGGGGTCCGGCGTATCCGGAGTCCTCGTTGCCCTCCCGGATCATGCCTTTGTGCGATCCGGCGGCGAAGCGCAGTGACAGACTCATGCGCACCTCGCCCGTCGGCTCCGGGTACATCCGCACGGTGCCCACCCTCCGGTCGGGAGCGCGCCGGGACCCCTGCTGGGGGCCGCCGCTGCGTGCTCGCTCCGCTCGCTCATTGTCGTACTACTTCCGCAGCTCGATGACGGTCTTGCCGATGCGGATCGGCGCGCCCAGCGGAATCGGTGTGGGGGTCGTGAGCCGCGTTCGGTCGAGGTACGTGCCGTTGGTGGAGCCCAGGTCCTCGACGATCCACTGGCCGTCGCGGTCCGGGTAGATCCTGGCATGCCGGCTGGAGGCGTAGTCGTCGTCCAGCACGATCGTGCTGTCGTGCGCCCGGCCCAGGGTGATGGTCTGGCCCTGGAGCGCGACGGTGGTGCCGGTGAGGGTGCCTTCGGACACGACCAGCTTGGTGGGGGCGTTACGGCGCTGGCGGCCGCCGCCCTGCTGGCCGCGCTGCGGCGGCGGCGCCGCCTGCCTGGCGGCCTGCTGCGGCCGGGCGGCCTCGCGGCGCGATCCGCGCTGCGTGACACGCGTACCGAACAGGTCGCTGCGGATGACCTGCACGGCCACGATCACGAACAGCCACAGTACGGCCAGGAAACCCAGCCGCATGACCGTGAGGGTCAGCTCTGACATTGCCCCCGCTTCACCCTTCGGCTTGCCTATAGATAACGGTGGTGCTGCCCACGACGATCCGCGAGCCGTCGCGGAGCGTAGCGCGGGTGGTGTGCTGCCCGTCCACCACGATGCCGTTGGTGGACCCGAGATCCTGGATCGTCGAGGGCGTTCCGGTCCGGATCTCGCAGTGCCGGCGGGAGACGCCGGGGTCGTCGATCCGCACGTCGGCGTCGGTGCTGCGGCCCAGCACGAGCGTGGCGCGGGAGATCTGATGGCGGGTGCCGTTGATCTCGATCCAGTAGCGGGTGCGGCCGCCGGCCGCGGGTGCGGCGGGGGGTCGCTGGCCGCCCGCGGGCTGCGGGTAGCCGTAACCGCCGGGGCGGCCGCCGGGCGGCGGCGCGGCCGGCATGGGCGGGGCGCCCGCGGGTGCGGCGGCCGGCGGATAGCCGTAGCCGCCCTGGCCCTGGGCGCCACCGGGCCGCCCGGCCGGGGCGGCGGGTGCGGGGGCCTGCCGGCCGCCGCTCTGCTGGTCGGTGGAGCCGGCGAGGGTGCGGCTGCGCACGCGGTACAGGCCGGTGTCGAGGTCGTCGGCCTTCTCCAGGTTGACCTTGATCGGGCCCATGAAGGTGTAGCGCTGCTGTTTGGCGTAGTCGCGGACCATGCCGGCGAGCTCGTCGCCGAGCTGGCCGGAGTAGGGGCTCAGCCGCTCGTGGTCCGGGGCGCTGAGCTCCACGATGAAGTCGTTGGGGACGACCGTGCGGTCGCGGTTCCAGATGGTCGCGTTGTTGTCGCACTCGCGCTGGAGCGCTCCCGCGATCTCCACGGGCTGGACCTCGGACTTGAACACCTTGGCGAAGGTGCCGTTGACCAGACCTTCGAGACGCTGCTCGAACTTCTTCAGGACTCCCATGGGGCACCTCCTCCGTAGCCTGCTTCGTCCTGCATCCCGCCGGGCGGGTACTGCCTTACCTGGTACTGCTTACTGATCGTATCCACGCGCCGGTCAATCGGCTGGTTCCCCCTGTCGGCCCGGTCGACGGGTGTCGACGCCCTCGAAGTTCCCTGTGGAGCTCCCCTTCGAACTCCTCAGGGGCACAGTCTTGCCATGGATCGTAGAGGCGGCCGAAGACCAGTGTCCCGCACCTGACTGTGGACCCCGACCGGCTCCTGGGGAGATGCGTGGTACCGGTACGAGGTTGATACGTGAACAGGTACTCGTTGATACGGAGCGGAGGGCGCCGTGGGTCGGTCGTGGTCGGGCGGGATGTGCCGACTGTGCTGGTGGGCGCCCGCAGGCCGCTCGCACGGCGGCTGCCTGGGGTTAAGGGATGTGAATCCACCCTGGACGGCGTGCTAATGTTCTGCGTGTCGGAAGGCGCCGGACCGCAAGGGAAGAGCCCGAGGACACACCCAATGCGCGGGTGGCGGAATAGGCAGACGCGCTGGATTCAGGTTCCAGTGCCCGCAAGGGCGTGGGGGTTCAACTCCCCCCTCGCGCACAGTGAGAAACCGACGAAACGGGTCTCTCCAGGTGACGGAAGTCACCGGAGAGGCCCGTTTCTCGTTCCCATGATCGCTGTGAGGCATCACACAGCCTGGTCAGGTCACACCACAGGCCCCGACGCGTGAGCTATCTCACGGGTGGGGCCTGTCTTTGTCTGTGCTGCACCGCGGGTCGGATTGATCTACGCCGCCGGGGCCAGGTGGCCGGTCGGGGTCCAGCTCCTCGGCTCTTTCTTCGGTCGGCGGTGGTGGGTGCGCCGACGGGGACGCTCGCCGCCGAGCGACAGGGTGTCCAGCCACTTTTTGATCTTGCGGCGGTTCGCGTGGGCCAGCTGGAAGGCGAGCAGGATCGTTTGTGCCGCGATGCCGCGATGCCGCGGACGCGGCGGGAGCCCGCTGACTCGATGCCCTTGGCGCCGGCTTCGGGGCTGACGGTGATCGTGCGCTGGCGGCAGACCTTGAGTGGACCCGTCGGGCTCGGTTCCGGGTCGATGAGGGGCAGGTGGATGCCGCGCCGCATCGTGTGGCGGTAGCTGCGACGGGCGGCGATCAATCGGACCCACGCCGTTTGTGCGGCGGCCGCGGGAGAACGTTCGGACGGGGGTGGCGTCCACGCCCGGGGAGACTTCCGCCAGCTCCGCCAGCAGGCTATGGAGAGGGCGTACGGAGACGTCCAGCACGAACTCGGTGAACGACGTTCGCGCTCCGCCAGGTCGTCCATGTCCGCCGCGACGGCCAGATCATGGGCTTCGCTGGTGCTGGCGGAGAGGTCGGTGCGGTTGGTGTGGCCGATGACGACATCGCTGATGCCGGCCTAGTTGCGTATCAGGCCGACCTGCTGTGCGGTGACGAAGACGTCGGACCCGTTGTCCATGCCGTTCGCGATGCGGTCGGCAATGGGGCGGAACCGGGAGGCCTCGGTGATGGCGATGATGTAGCGCAGCATGCCGCGCGCCTGGGCGGTGCGGTCGGTGCCGCGGATGCCGAGGTCCCTGAGGCTGTTCTCAAGGCTGAACTCGTTCAGGTTGACGCCGGTCAGCGACTGGTTCGCGACGCGGGCGAGGGCGTCGTAGCCCTCCTTGCCGAGGAACCAGTTGTCGTCGGAGTCCTCATGGTTGGGGACGTCGGAGGCGAGGTTCAGGACGAAGTTGTGCGGGGTGTCGCTGGAGAAGAACCGCACGACGCAGAAGTCGCTGAGCCGTACGATCGCATGCACCGCGGGGATGTGGTTGCCGCTGCTGATCACGATGTCGGCGAAACTCTGGCTCTCCGTGTCGCCGGTGCTGGCGACGTTCACCTCGGTGTCGACGTTGGGCACGACGCGGCCGTTGGCCGAGGTCTCGGCGAGGTTGCGCAGCTGGTCGAGCACTGTCAGATAGGCGCCCGAGCCGCGGTTGATGTTCCAGGGGACCTGTGGGAAGTCGACGTGTTTCTTGCCGGATGTCTCGGTGTCCCTGGGCACTGTGAAGAACACCAGGATCCCGAGAAGGACGGACAAGGCGACCGCGATCAGGACGCTGGTGGGCATGGTGTGCTCCGGTTGTTCGACGTGCAGCGATGTCACGACCGACGCTCACAGCCGGGAGGTTGTTTGGCAGGCCCCTTTTGCCGCCGCATACAATTCCGGAGGATTGAGTTCCACATTACTTGTCCGGACGTAACGCGGTCGTCGCTCCACGCCTCTGCCTTGCGGGCGATGCTGGTGCAGGACGCGACCGGCGTACGACAACTGCCCGGCAACCTGCTCGACGCCCCGCCCGCCCCTCGGGGCCGAAGCCCTCGCCCGCGCGCTCGTCCCGCGCACTTTGGGCATGGGTGGGCCCACCGTCAGCCCCGCAGCAGCGCAATCACAGGTCAGACTGGCGGTGCCGGCCGCTCCAGCCACAGATGGACGGCGTACGAACCGGGACCGGTGACCGGCACCTCGTAGGGGACCCGCAGTTCCGTGACCACGTGGACAGCGTCGCTGCCGTCGGGGCGGAAACCGTCCCAGCGGGATCAGCCGGCCAAAGGACACGGCCGGGGCGGTGGCACCTCGGGAGCCGCCGGCGCCGCAGTGGACCTTGGGGCGGCCTCGCCCTACCGGCCCCGAGGCGCGCGGCCGGCCGTCATGGACGCACGACGACGGTCCATCCGGGGTGGTAGGTGTCCGGCACCGGGAATCGATGCCAGTCACGCGCCCAGTGCGGTGGCTTCCGCTCGCGAAGGACCAGCGCACTGGGGTGCGCCGGGGGATCCGTCTCCGAGACAGTGCAGCCCGCGGTGTGGGCGATGGGAATCGTCGCAGTGTTCCCCGCGAGGACACACGGCGGGTGCACCCCGTGCTCGCGCAGCACGGAGGCGATCCGGACCCAGTCTCCGCGGGCCCGCTGATGGTTGCCCGCATGATGGTGGACGAGCACGGCCTGGATGCCCAAGTGCCCGAGGAGTACCAGGGCGAGCACCGCGGCTGTCGGCAGCGAACGGCGGGTGCGGGCCCGGTGGACGACGGCGAGGAGCCCGATAGCAGCAGGGAGCGCCAGCAGGGCGTAGGCCGGCAGCAGGAACCGCGGCGCGGCGTAGGGGACGAGGAAGAAGTACGGCGCCGCCGCGGCCACCGCCACCGCCACCGCCAGCCACAGCGGTGCGGCGGACCGGCGCGCCCGGCGCTCCGCCCACAGTCCCAGGCCGACCAGCAGCGGTAGCAGCACCCACCACTCCGTCACGGGCAGCCGTACGCTGTCGCCCGTACAGGGACGGCACAGCAGCGGGCCGTCCAGCGAGGTGAGATGGGCGCCCAGGGAGAAGACGGCCCGCAGGCCGCCCTGGACCTCGTCGGCCTCCGCGAGCCGGTTCCGCACCCCGCCGAACCGCACCTCGGCCTCGACGACCCAGGGCAGCGCACCCGCCACGAGTCCGGCCACCACGGCCGACAGACGCCCTCTCAGGTGGCCGTGGCCGCGCAGTGTGGGCATCAGTACGGCGGCCAGGAGCAGCGGCACGGCGACGGCCACACCGTCGTTGGGCCGCATCAGTGTCACCACCGCCAGGCCTGCGGCGACACCCGCGTACCGGGGACGCGGCGCGAGGAAGCAGCCCACCGCGCCGGTGGCACCCATCGCGGTGTAGTGGTTCGGCATCGCGGAATTGGCGTAGAACAGAGTGATCCACAGGCTGCCGTACAGCCCGGCCGCCACCCACACCGCCGCCGGGCGGCGCAGGATCCGCAGCCAGGGTCGGAATCCCAGCCAGAGCGCACCGCCGGCCAGCAGGAGCAGCCACACCCTGAGCAGCACCGTCGAGTCGCTCCAGGAGGCGATCGGAGCAAGCAGCAGGGGGACCCCGCGGGTACGCGGGGCGCTGAACGGGGTTGCGGGACCGTACGATCCGAAGCGGCTGGCGTACACGATCTCGTCCCAGCCGAGCGGCAGCGTGAGCGGTACGAGGACGGCCGACAGCAGACAGAACCCGGCGGCCACGATCCACAGCATCCGCTGTGCCGAGGCCGCTGTGCGATCCGCGTTCATCCGACCCACCCCAGCTTGCGCCGTCCGCGGCGCACCGCTCCGCGGGCGAGGATGCCTGCCGTGGCGGCGAGCACGGTGGCACGGTCGCGCCAGTCGGCCGGGCCGGGCGGTTCAGGAGCGGAACGCCCGGCCCGCTCCTCCACCAGTGCGCTGAACAGGCGCTCGTAGCGGTCGGCGACGCCGTCCGGGGTGAATCGTTTTGCCGCGCCGGCCCGGGCGGCCCTGCCCATCTCCGCACGCCGTCCGTCGTCCCGCATCAGTGCCAGCAGCGCGTCGGCCACGCCCCGGGTGCTGTCGCGCGGGACGAGGAAGCCGTCCACACCGTGGCGGATGATCTCGCCGGGCCCGTGGGGGATGTCGGTGCTCACCACGGGCAGGCCGCAGCGCATGGCCTCCACGATCGTCATTCCGAACGACTCGTGCGCGGAGGTCACCGCGGCGATGGAGCCCTTGACCCACTCGGCCTCGATGGGCGTGACCGAACCCATCAGGAAGACCCGGTCTCCCAGCCCGTGGTGGGCTATCCGGTCGGCTATCCGGGCGCGCTCCGGGCCGTCCCCGTAGATGCGCAGGGACCAGTCGGGGCAGACCGCACGGGCCAGGGCGAAGGCGTCGACCAGCATCTCGTACCGCTTGACGCGGGCCAACCGTCCCGCCGCGACGACCACCTTGGCCGCCGCGTCGGCCGGCGGCACCGCGGGTTCGGGGACGCTGTTGGGGATGGCCAGCACCCGGGTGCGCGGCAGCCGCATGCCGTGCCGGTGGTCGCGCGCGTCCGCCCCGGTCATGGTGACCAGCGCGTCGAGACCGCCGTACCAGCGCTGGAGTTCCGTCCGCAGTCGGTGCGGGTGGTTGTAGTGGGTGACGTGCTCCTGGCCGACGCGTACGGCATGTCGTGGCCCGAACCGGGCCAGCAGCGCGTTGAGTCCGGCCCTGGTGCCCACGACGACATCGGCGTCCGTCTCCCGCAGCCAGTCGATGACCCGCTGCTCGGCGAGCCGGTGGTACTGGTGCGAGCGGCTGTCCCCCTTCGGGAAGACCTCTCCGGCCCGCCGGGCGAGAGGGTCCGCCGCGTCCGCGGATCCCTCGCGCCGGTCCACCAGGGCCCGCAGCGGCACGTTCGGCGACCGCCCCAGGTGTGGTTTCTCGCGGTGCCGGAAGACCGACACGAGTTCCACCTGGTGTCGCCCGGCGAGCGTGTCGGCGAGTGTCATTGTGGTCCGTACGGTGCCGCCCATCGCGTAGGCGTTGTGCAGCAGGAAGGCGATGCGCACGTGCGGCGTCCCCCGGTTCCGGTGATATGGCTGGTCAGTGTCACTGTGTTCGCCTTCGGCGAGGCGACCGCACCCGTGTCGGCCAGAGCCCGCGGAGCTACGGGCGGGCCCTGCCGCCCGCGTTCTGCGAAGGCCCCGTGAGGACCGACAGCGCCAGGGTGGTGACGACCGAGCCGACGGTGATCTTGCGGGTGCGGCGTCGCGGCGGCTGTTGAGGCGCTTCCGATTCGGGGAGCGTCATCGCGCCGGTGGAGGACATGTGCTCTTCTCCGGGTGACTCAGGGTGCCGGGATCCGGCCTTGCTGCACCGACGCTCGCAACCGGAATGTTGTTTGGCACGTCCCTTTTGCCAGGTCAGACAATTCGGTGGGCGGTCGCGGACTGGCCGGCGTCAGAGGCTTCTGCCTCTGCCGGGACGCCCCTGGAGATTGCTTGCCCGGCGCCCGCGTACGGTTCTCGGCTCCGGCGACCAGGCGTCCGCAGTCGCCTCACGCTCTGGGACGGCGCCGAAGGCCAAGGCCGTACGACACCGGACCCGGCCCTGAGGACTTCGGCGAGGCGGGATCACGCCGGCCGTCGGCGGTGGGTCGCGGGCGAGGGGGACTGTTTGACGGCGGGATGGGGGTGGGGGGACAACTCCCGGGCCCTTGACGATCGACCCGTCGCTGCCCCGGTCCGGACTTCCCCCTTGGCCGGGGCAGCAGCCCGCCCTGATCAATGGGTCGAGAAATCCGGCGGGAGAGCTGTCCATGAAGATCCGGAAGACCGGCTGCCGCCGAACGGCCGTGCTGACATCGGCCCTGTCCCGCGCGCTGATCCTCTCTCCACGGCATGTCGCAGACCGAGAAGTGGGAGGCGTTCGCGCCGTACTGGCGCGAGTCCCGAGGCTGGATCGCACTGCTGACCCGGCCACTTTCATGATCCACGGAGACGGTCAGGGGCAGACACGCCGGTACGGCCGGTCCGGAACATAGGTGCGCCATTGCGCCCGGGTCAGCTCCGCGTTCCCGGCGCGGGAGCAGACAAGGGATGCCGCTCGGTCAGGATCCACGACGTACCGCTGGAGCGGGGCGTGCTTGCCGCCCGCGTACAGCATGGTGCTGTCCGGGCTGAAGGCGAGCGTGTCGACGCTCTCACCGGGGGTGGGCAGAGAAGGACCGAGAGGTTGCTGGGTTGCGATGTCCCAGAGTTGGACGGTCCCCGAGTCGCCGCCCACGGCAAGCGTGCTGCCGTCCGGACTGAACGCGAGAGCCCTGATCGCCTCGGCTGAGTCGGAGGACGGATCGACGGGCGCCAGAAAGACGTTCCTCAGGATGCCCGCCCGGTGCCGGAGGTCGCCGTCCCAGACGGCCACCCGCCCTGTCCAGTCGCCCGCCGCCAGGCTGGAGCCGTCGGGAGCGAAGGCGATGGCTCCGATGCCGTCGTGCTGGACGAGGTCATGGGCGTGGGACCGGCCCGCTCGGACGACGCGGTTGTCGGTCACGAGGAGCCGGCCGTCCGGGCTGACGGCCAGACCACGGCCGCCCGGGTCGGGAAGGAGCGCCGTCCTCCGCTGCCGCGTGGTGTCCCATGTCTCGTTGAAGTAGCCGTCTTCGGTCAAACGTGCGGTGAGGAGCGTACGACCGCCCGGTCCCAGGGCGATCGCGTCCGTAGGCGTCGTGGACGCCGTCGCCAGGTCCACCGTGGTCTTCGCGTGTCCGGCGGCCACGTCCCACACCGTCAGACGCTGAGGCGCCGTGTCCCCGATAGAGACGGAGATTCCGTACGCGAACGTGCCTCCGTCGGGGCTGAAGGACAGCAAAGGCTCGGTGAGGTCCCCGGAGACCGTCGGGTTGCCGGTGCGGAAGACGGGACGTGACGGGGTCGGCAGGGTGCGCAGCAGACGGCCGTCGCGCGTGTTCCGCAGCTGGAAGACGTAGCGTTCACCGATGCGTTCGGCGGTGGCGAGCGTCCTGCCGTCGGGGCTGAGCCGGACCCCGGCGAGCGGATTCTTGCGCCAGGCCCGGGTGAGCGTCGTGGTGAGGTCGAGGGTGTGGACCGTGCCACCTTCGAGGTACCGCAGCAGGGGCCGCGAGGAGTCCCAGGCGAGACCGGAGAGCGACGCGTTGTCCAGGGAGTGCCGGAAAACGGGGGCGCCGCCCTTGGACAGACGCCACACTCTGATCTCCTGGCCGCCGCCGGTCGCCAGGAACGAGCCGTCAGCGCTCACGACGGCGCCGTTGGCACCTGGGTGGGCGACGTCGGCGAGCTCTCGTCCCGACGTGGTGTCCCATACACGCACCCGGTCCCCGGTGAGGGTGAGGAGCCGGCCGCCGGTGAGGCCGAGGAAGGTGCGGTCACCATCACAGACGCCGCGAGCGCTCGTCCAGGCACCGGACCGGACCCTGCGCGCGGAGGTGTCCCAGACCTGCGGGCCCCGGCCGCGCGGGCAGACGGCCAACAGCCGGTCGTCGTCGGCTGCCGCGGCGGCGCGCTCCCCGCTGCCGGCCGCCGGGGTCTGGAAGACCAGATGGCCGTCGGTGAGGGAGTAGAGCCGAGCCCGGTCGTCGAACATGCTCGTCACCAGGTAATTGCGGCCGCTCGCCCCGAAGCTCACGTTGTCCCTGAACGGCAGGGGGTCCCCGATCCAGCGCTTCGTCCGGGTGTCCCACAGCCGCTGGGTCTGCTGGGCGGTCTGGATGACGAGCACCCGGCCGCCCGGCCCCGCGCCGAGTATCGCGCCATGAGGCACCGACCCCGAGGCGATACGGCGGTGGGTGTCCACGTCCCACGTCCGCCAGGTGTTGTCGCCGAGGCTGAGCAGAGTGCGCCCGGAGCTGTCGAGGACACGCGTCGGTTCGTCACCGGGCGCCGGGTCGGTGAAGGTGCCCAGTTCGGGCTGGGCCAGCGCGCCCAGCAGGGCTCGGCGGGACTCCGGCAGCGGGGACATGCGCCATGCGGCGACGCCGAGCAGCATCGCCGTGCGCGGGTCGGTGGTCCGCAGCGCCTCGGCGACCGCGGCCACCCGGCGGGCCGCCGTGTCGGTGGTCTTCTTCTCGCTGTCCTGACGCAGTCGTACGGCGGTCAGGCCGACGACCAGGGCCACCGCCAGCACGGCGCAGAGCGAGGCCGTGAGCGTGCGGCTGCGGCGCCGGGCCCGGGTGGCGGCCCGCTCCTCCGCCGCCCGCTGCTCCGCCGCGGCGACCAGGAAGGCGGTCTCCTCGGACGTCAGGCCGTCGTAGCCGCGGTCGTCGCCCGCGAACAGTTCCTCGGCCCGCGCCAGGCGGGTGCCCCGGTAGAGCGTGCCCGGATCGCGGTCGTGCTCCAGCCAGGTGCGGGCGGCGTCGGTCAGCTGCCGGTGGTGGCGCAGCCGCTCCCGGTCCGCGTCGATCCACTCGCGCAGCCGCGGCCAGCAGCTGATGAGCGCCTCATGGGCCAGCTGCACCCCGTCGTCGTCGGTGGTCAGCAGCCGGGCCCGGGTCAGCCGCCCGGCGACGGCCCGCACCTCGGGGTCCTCCCACCCGGCCATTTCCTCCCAGCTGAGCGGGCGGCGCGTGTCGGCGTTGCCCTGGCCGGGCTCGACCATCCGCAGGAGCAGGTGCCGGGCGGCGTGCGCCTGCGCCGGTGAGAGCTCCCCGTACGCCTCCTCGGCGCTGGCCGCGATCGCGCCGCGCACTCCGCCGGCCGCTTCGTACGCGGCCAGGGTCAGCATCCGCCCCTTGCGCCGCCGCCAGGTCTCCAGCAGGGCGTGGGACAGCATCGGCAGTCCGCCGGGCTCGTCGAGCACGTCCTCGACGATCCGTGCGGTCAGGGTCCGCTCCACGATGAGCCCGGCCGCCTGCGCGGGACCGATCACCGCCTCGCGCAGCTCGTCGGCGGTCATGGGCCTGACCAGGAGCCCGCTCCCGTGCAGCGCCTCAGCCAGTCGCGGGTGCTCGGCGCACCGTGCGTAGAAGTCGGACCGTACGGCTATGAGCACGCGCAGTCGGCTTCCCGGGGCGCGCGCGGCGAGCAGAAGGTCGAGGAACCGGTCCCGCTCGGCGCGCTCGCGGCAGAGGGTGAAGACCTCCTCGAACTGATCCACCACCACCCAGCTCTCCGGATCGTCGGCCGCCGGCGTCAGCAGATGTCCGTAGGTGGTGGCGGGCCGGTCTCCCGGAGTGAGTATCCGAAGGACCGCCGTACGCCCCTGCTGGGCGATCTTCTCCCGCAGCAGGGGTATCAGACCGGCCCGCAGCAGAGAGGACTTGCCGCTGCCGGACGCCCCGAACACCACGGCGAACGCGGACCCGCACCCCAGCTCGCTCAGCTCGTCGATCAGCCGGTCCCGGCCGAAGAACAACTCACGGTCATCCGGCTCGAAGCGCGCGAGGCCACGGTAGGGCGGTGCGGCGTCGGCATCCTCCTCCCTCTCCTCCCCGGCCAGCGCCTCGGCCTCCGCCCACCGTGCCTCCCACGGACCGGGGTCGGCGCCGCAGGCCTGGACGTATGCCTGGAGCACGGCCAACGACGGCAGCCGCTCGCCGCTCGCCGCCTTCGCCAGGGTCGTCACCGAGAAGCCGGCCTTCTTCGCCATGGTCCGGTACGACACGCCACCCGCCGAACGGCGCAGCTCCCGAAGATCGTGGGCGAGTCGCTGCACGGGACCGGCCGCCGGGTCGACCGGTAGTTCGGGGCGCCCCATGGCGAAGCCTCTTTCGCATACAAGAAGAACATGCTGATCAGCAGCACAAGGTACGTTTCGTCCTCCTCGGGCGTGAACCCTTTCCGCCTGTGATGTTCGCGGAGAAGCTGTTCGTACCAGCGGTGCCGAGTTTGTTTCCCTGATGAGAGGAGGGATGGCCGACAACTCCCGGGCCCGGGCCCGCCTCCGGCCGATTCCTGGCCCTCGACGCGCGTCCCGCCGGCCGGACGTACGGGCCGCGCACCTTCGTGAATCAGTGGGCTCACGGCGGTGGCACGCGGCACCTCGCTCGACCCGGCCGGCGGACGTGATCCGCAGGACCTGCCGGGTCGGCGCGCTGTCACCCGGCTCCGCCCGGCGTTCCACGTGCCCGGCCTGGCGCGGCCGGTTGATCGCCGGACAGAAGCCTACGGGCTGAGCTCGCTGCCGGCCCCGGGGGTGCGCGGGGTGTGGCTGTCGATGGTCATCGGTACGGCCGTGCAGCACGCGATGACGGTCCTGCTCCTCCGGCAGAGCCCGGGGGCCGGACTCAGCCGGCGGCGATGACCGCGGCGAGGCTCACGGCCGCGGGGAGTGCCTGGGCGAAGAGGATGCGGCGGTTGGCGGTGGCCGCGCCGTACACGCCCGCGACGACGATGCAGGACAGGAAGAAGATCTGGACGCGGTAGCCGGTCGGGTCGTCGGCGATCAGACCCCAGACCAGGCCCGCGGCCAGGAAGCCGTTGTAGAGGCCCTGGTTGGCTGCCAGGGGTGCGGTGGAGCGGGCCATGTCGGCGTCGAAGCCGGAGAAGCGGCGGCCAGGGCCGCGCTGCCACAGGAACATCTCCAGCACGAGGATGTAGGCGTGCAGCAGCGCCATCAGGGCGACGAGGACAACAGAGAGCGTATGCATGCGGTGATTGTGCCGGTGGGTCGTCCGGGCCGGTCGGGGCGGTCGGACTTTCGGCCGAGCGGCTCGCTTCCCGGCCGGTGAACGGTGACCGTTCACCGGAGGTGGCGGCCTTCGCCTCGGCGCGAGATTGGGGCTCCCCTTCCCCGGGAGCCCACCGATGCCCCCCGAGTCGCTCTCCTTCGTCGCCGGGGTCAGGCCCGGCGGCCCTGCCCTCGCCCCAGCGGCGGCTCGGGGTGATGTCGACGCCGCCCGAGTCGTGGGTGGGTTCGCGGCACGCGTACGCGTAGCGGCCCGCAGCGCTCGACCGGGGCCCTACGCGCGCGTGCTCGTCGGCGCGACTACGCCGCGAGCCGCTGGGCCAGTTGCTTCGCCTTCGCGGCGGCCTCGTCGAGGGCGCGCTCACGGGAGGCCTCGAAGAGCGGGACCAGATCGGCCATCGCCGGGTCGGCCGGGGCCATCGTGAGCTCCGGGACGATGAAGTCGAGGTCGGCGCCGAGGAAGTCGGCCAGCACCGCCGACAGGTAGTTCTGCACGTACTCGTAGCCCGCGCGCGGGGTGCCCGGCCCGTAGGCGCCGCCGCGGCTGGCGACGACCGTGATCGGGGTGCCCTTGACCGACTGGGCGGCGCCCGCCGTACGGCCGAACAGGACCACGTTGTCCAGCCAGGCCTTCAACGTCGAGGGGATCGTCAGGTTGTACATCGGGGCGCCGATCAGCACCGCGTCCGCACGCTCCAGCTCCTCGATCAGCTTCACGCGTTCCGCGAAGGCGGCGGCCTGCTCGGCGCTGTGCGTGGCCGGATCGGAGAAACCGGCGGTGTGGGCGTGGGCGGTGATGTGCGGCACGGGGTTCGTGGCGAGGTCGCGGTGGATCACCGTGCTCTCGGGGTGCTGTTCCTGCCAGGCGTTGCGGAAGGCGTCGGCGACGGCCCGGGAGGACGAGGCGTCGGCCGGGAAGACGGAGGAGTCGATGTGCAGCAGCGTGGCCATGAGGGTCTCCAAAGGAAACGAGGAAGGGAAGCGACTGAAAATTTGTACTCGACTATGGATAACACAGGTACTTACTTTTTTTCATCCCCGTACGGGAGGGCAGTACCCTGGAGGGCATGGCGGGTGACATGACGGGTGAGCAGAGTCACGACGTAGGGGCGTGCAAGCGGGTCGACGAGGGGATCACCCAGGTCTTCCAGCTGCTCGGCAAGCGTTGGACGGGCCCGATCGTGTCCGTCCTGACCGCGGGGCCCGCGTACTTCGTCGCCCTGCGCCGGGCGATCCCCGGCATCAGCGAACGCATGCTCTCCGACCGGCTCACCGAACTCGCCGCCGCGGGACTGGTGGTGCGCGAGGTCTATGAGGGGCCGCCGCTGCGGGTGGTCTACCGGCTGACGGAGGCGGGCGCCGCGCTGGAACCCGCGCTGATCGAGCTGGGCGGGTGGGCGAAGACGTACCTGGGGGACGGCGCGGGGAGCCGCTGAGGTCGGTCCTCCGGGAGGACGTTCCGCAGCCGCCCGCTGCTTCAGGCCTCTGCAGCAGGGCTTCCAGCCGCGTTTCCAGCCGGGTTCCCAGCCGCGTTTCCACCTGGGTTTTCCACAGCCTGCTCGGTCGGCGCCGTGGAGTTGTCCACAGGGTCTGACGCGTTTCGGCCACCGGCTGTAACGTCGGCACGAGTTGATGTTCGTGTTGGCGGTAGTGCGTGAGCGGGGGAGGCGGTCGAGATGACCGAGGTCGGTGCGGGTGCTGCGACGGAGGCGGCCTCGGTGGTGTCGGAGTCGCCTTCGGAGGCGCCGTCGGCATCCGCGGCGCGTCGGCTGCCCCGGGTGCGCGGTTTCGCCGAGTGGCCCGGCGGTGGCTCACCCAAGGAGGAGGGCAAGGCGCTGCGCGGGCGGGTGCCGCGCGGCGATCACGCCCTTCTCGATCTCGACGCCGCCCGCCCCGACGCCGTGGCCGCCGTCGAGGAGTCCAACCTGGGCCGGCTTGCCGACCTCACCCCCATCAGGGTCGGCCGGATGGCGGCGACCCCCTTCGCGTTTCTGCGGGGCTCGGCGGGACTCATGGCGTACGACCTCGCCCGCACCCCCATGACCCGGATCCGCGCCCAGATCTGCGGTGACGCGCACGCGGCCAACTTCGGCCTGTACGGCGATCCGCGCGGCGGCCTGATCATCGATCTGAACGACTTCGACGAGACGCTGTACGGCCCCTGGGAGTGGGACCTCAAGCGGCTCGCCACCTCGCTCGTGCTGGCGGGCCGGGAGGCGGGCGCCGACGAGGACGCGTGCCGCAAGGCGGCGCACGACACGGTCGGCGCCTACCGGCGCACCATGCGACTGCTGGCCAAGCTCTCGGTGCTGGACGCGTGGAACGCGATCGCGGACGAGGAGCTCGTCTCCCACACCGACGCCCATGATCTGCTCGGCACGCTGGAGCGGGTCGCGGAGAAGGCGCGGGCCAACACCAGCGGTCGCTTCGCGGCGAAGTCGACGGAGCCGACCGAGGACGGCGGCCGCCGGTTCGTCGACGCTCCGCCCGTGCTGCGCCGGGTTCCGGACGCGGAGGCGGCCGCGGTGGCGGCGTCGCTGGAGAGCTACGTCGCCACGCTCTCCGAGGACCGCCACCCCCTCCTGTCCCGGCACTCGGTGCACGACGTGGCGTTCCGCGTGGTGGGTACGGGCAGCGTGGGCACCCGCTCCTACGTCGTCCTGCTCCTGGACCACCGGGGAGAGTCGCTGATCCTCCAGGTCAAGGAGGCCCGCCCGTCGGCCCTGCTCCCGCACCTGGTGACGGCCGGTTTCGAGGTGCCGAAGGCGGAGCACGAGGGGCGGCGCGTGGTCCTCGGCCAGAAGCGCATGCAGGTGGTCAGCGACGTCCTGCTGGGCTGGACGACGGTCGACGGACTCCCCTTCCAGGTCCGCCAGTTCCGCAACCGCAAGGGCAGCGTCGACCCGGCAGCCCTGGCCGCCGACCAGATAGACGACTACGCCCGCATGACCGGCGCCCTCCTGGCCCGGGCCCACTCCCACAGCGCCGACCCCCGACTGGTCTCCGGCTACTGCGGCAAGAACGAGGAACTGGACGAGGCGATCGCCACGTTCGCCGTCAGCTACGCCGACCGCACGGAGGCCGACCACAGCGCGCTGGTCACGGCGGTTCGGGCGGGGCGGGTCGCGGCGGAGGTCGGGGTGTGACCTGGTGCGGACGTGCGGTCGGGGTGCGTGCGGTGACTGGCCGACGATAGGGGGCCGCGCCTCTCGATGCCGGTCGCACCATTCAGCCCGTGCGGCGCTCGTGGAGGAGGCCCCTTCAGGGCCGAAGCGGGGTCGGCGCGGGAGCCCCAGCAGGCCAGCGAGCCCCAGCAGGCCAGCGACAACGCCGGTGCTGTCCGTGCGGGCGGTGCCCGCGCCTCGGCTCAGCTGACGCAGTCCCCTACGCTGGTCGGGTGACGACGCCCGAAGCTGAGCAGTCCCAGGCCGAGCCCGCTGGTGCGGGCACGCACGGTGGTGCCGAGGTGCCCGCAGGCGGAGCCGATCAGGGTGGTGAGGCGCAGGTGACGGCCGAGGACGGGGCCGAGCGGCCCGAGGAGCGGCTGGAGCGGGCCGTGCGGGCCGCCGAGCAGGCGTTGATCGAGTACGAGATCGCCGTGGAGACCTTCCGCGTCGAGGTGGAGAACTTCTCCCGACTGCACCACCAGAAGCTCGGCCCGATGTACGCCCGCCTCGACGAGCTGGACGCCCGGATCGCCGAGGTCACGGCCGCCCGCACCGGTGACCCCGAGGACATCCGCAAGGCCGACGAGGCCCGCGCCCGGGTGCTGCCCATGCCCGGCGTCGAGGAGCTGTTCCACGGCTGGATGGACAGCGAGGGGCTGTCCCCGGAGGCCGCCGCGATGCTCACGGAGCAGCCGGTACGGCCGCCGCAGCGGGTGCGCCCCAGTGACGAGGCCCGCAAGCTCTACCGCGAGCTGGCCCGCAAGGCCCACCCCGATCTCGCCCAGGAAGCGGCCGAGCGTTCCCGGCGCGAGGAGTTCATCACCCGGGTCAACGCGGCGTACTCCCGAGGCGACGAGGCGCTGCTGCGGGAGCTGGCCGAGGAGTGGGCCGCGGGCCCCGTGCCCGCGGAGCAGGGCCCCACCCCAGCCGAGGAGCTCTACGCCCGCCTCGAATGGCTCGCCCAGCGCAAGGAACTGCTCACCCTGGTCGCGAAGGAGCTGGAGGACGGCGCGATCGGCGCGATGCTCCGCCTCGCCCCGCACGACCCCGACCGTCTGCTGGATGAGATCGCCGAGCAACTCCTGGCCCAGGTGGCGGAGAGGGAAGCAGAACTGGCGGCCCTGCTCGGATAGGGGGCGGCAAACGCCCCCAGGGGCGCGGGGAACCGCGTGACCGGCCACAACGAGGCCCGCACTCTCCAGACGGCGGACACCACCCTCCCCCTAGGAGCCCCGGTCAGCCGGCGCAGTGTTCAGGTAGCGTCGTAGCCATGAATTTCGGATCTGCCGTGCCGACGGTCGAGGTCACCGACCTCAAGGACGACGACTTCCTCCTGGACGTCCGCGAGGACGACGAGTGGCAGGCGGGCCACGCCGAAGGCGCCCTGCACATCCCGATCAGCGAGTTCGTCGCCCGCTACGGCGAGCTGACCGAGGCCGCCCCGCAGGACGGCCGCGTCCATGTCATCTGTCGCTCCGGTGGCCGTTCGGCGCAGGTGGCGATGTACCTCGTCCAGCAGGGCGTCGACGCCGTGAACGTCGACGGCGGCATGCAGGTGTGGGCGGCGGTGGGACGTCCCGTGGTGAACGACGAGGGGCAGTCCGGGTACGTGCTGTAGGGGCATCCACCGCTCGCCTGCTGTCCGCGGGTCAGCCGAGCGGATGCGCCGCCAGCAGTTCCCCCAGCGCCTCCTCGTGGGCCGCCGCGGGGCCGAGCGCCAGTTCCAGGTGCTTGGCCCAGGCGTGGTAGCGGTGCAGCGGGTAGTCGACGTCGGCGCCGAAGCCGCCGTGCAGATGCTGGGCCGTCTGCACCACCCGCCGTACGCCCTCCGAGGCCCAGATCTTGGCCACGGCCACGTCCGCGGATGCGGGCAGCGAACCCGGTGCTCCCGAGGCGATCCGCCAGGCGGCCTGCCACAGGGTGGCCTCCATCGCGCGCAGGTCGATGAACCGGTCGGCGGCCTGCACGGCGACGGCCTGGAACGTGGCGATCGGATGCCCGAACTGCTCCCGCTTGCCCGCGTAGTCCGAGGTCATCCCCAGCACCCGCTCACCCAGCCCGAGCGCCAGCGCACACGTCCCCGTGGCCAGCAGCTCCCGCAGCCACTCCCAGGCGCCCTCGGCGTCGATGACGTCCCGCGCCGCGAGCCCCACCGAGTCCAGCCGCAGCTCCCCCAGCCGCTCTCCGCTGGTCGAGAACTGCTCACCGAGCGACACCCCCGGCGCGCCGCGCGGCACCAGCGCGAGGACGGTCCGGTCGGCGGCCGTACGGGCCGGGACGACGACGAGATCGGCGTCGTACGCCCAGGCCACGGCGGTCTGCACGCCGTCCAGCAGCCACCGGCCGCCGTCCTGCCGGGCGGTCACCGCGAGCTCGGCCGGGTCGTGGCCGGTGCGGCCGTGCGCGGCGACCGTCAGCACGACCTCGCCGCGCCCCGCCCGGGAGAGCAGCTCGGACTTCAGTTCGGGGCCGCCGTACGCCTGGACGGCGGCCACTGCGGCGCTGTTCTCCAGTAGCGGCACCCGGGCCAGCACCTTCGCCGACTCCCGCAGCACGAGGCAGAGTGCGACGGCGTCCAGGCCGGCCCCGCCGTACTCCTCCGCGAGCAGCAGGCTCAGCAGGTCCGCGTCCGCGAGTCGGCTCCACAGCGGGCGGTCGAAGTCCTCGGCGACGGCACCCGGCGTGAGCGCCGGGGAGGGCACCGCGTCCGGCGCGACCCCGGCGAACACCCCGCGCGCCGCCTCGGCCGCCGCCTGCTGCTCCTCGGTGAAGGTGAAGTCCACGGTCCCTGCCCTTCCACACGCACGGCGATCTGAAGGTATCGATCCGACGGTGTAGATCTGAGGTGCAGATCTGACGGAGCGTCAAGATAGAACAGGGTCTAGACGAAGGGAATGCTCCGCGTACGGGCTCGTAGGACCCCCGTAAGGTGTGGGCAACGTGGGCCCGGAAGGGGCTGTGCCCGGCGGGTGGGCCTGAGTACCGTTCCCGTGCGAGAGCTGAGGGCAGACGGACCGGAACCGGAATCGGGGAACAAGCGGAAATGGCAGACGCGCACGACGCAGGCTCGGCCGCCCGGCACGGGCCGGACGAGGAGCCGCAGGACGCCCCGACCGCCCTCGCGTCCCCGCCCGCTCCTCCTGCCGTCGCCGCCGCTCCCGTCCCGCAGCTCCCCGAACCACGCACCGGCGTGGCCGCCCTCTCCCTGCGGTACCAGATCGGCGCCGCGCTCGCCCTCGCGGTCGTGGCCATAGCCGTCTGCGTCCACATAGGCATGGTCTTCCTGCACGTCGCGCCGCCGAACACGGTCACCAAGCAGCACGGCAAGGCCATCGACGACTGGATATACCCGGAGTTCGAACAGAACTGGAAGCTGTTCGCTCCCAACCCGCTCCAGCAGAACATCGCCGTTCAGGTCCGCGCCGAGGTGGGCACGGCCGACGGCGGCACCCGCACCACCGGCTGGTACGACCTGTCGGCCCAGGACGGCCGGGCCATCGACGGCAATCTGCTGCCCAGCCACACCCAGCAGAACGAGCTGCGCCGGGCCTGGGACTTCTTCGTCGCCACGCACGACGCCCAGAACCGCCCCGTGGGCCTGCGCGGCGCCCTGTCCGAGACATATCTGCGGCACATAGTGGAGCTGCGCCTGGACCGGGCGAACGCGGCCGGCGACGGCGGCGTCGTCGAACGTGTCCAGGTCCGTTCCCGCACCACCAATGTGCGGCCGCCGAAGTGGAGCGACGAGCAGGTCTCGGACAAGCCGACCGACCGGATCCTGCCCTGGTGGTCCGTACCGGCGGAGAAGGCCGATGGTGCGGGCGGGGCGGGTGCCCTGCGCGAGGCCGAGGAGGGCGTCCGGTGAACCGCTTCGCCCTCGCGATCTCCGCGGCCATCGCCCGGGTCACCGAATCCGCCCTCGGCCCCTACCAGACGGCCGTCATCCGCATCGGCTTCACCGCCACCTGGCTGCTGTTCCTGCTGCGCGAGTTCCCCCACCGCCAGGAGCTGTACGGACCCGACGGCCCCTGGGACTTCGACCTCGCCCAGCAGCTGATCGGCACGAACGGCTCCTTCACCGCCCTGATCTGGTCGAGCAGCCAGTTCTGGTTCGAGAGCGTCTACGCCCTCGCCGTGCTGACCAGCGTGCTGCTGCTGCTCGGCTGGCGCACCCGCACGATGTCCGTGCTGTTCATGGTGGGCGTGCTCTCGCTGCAGAACCGCTCCATCTTCATGGGCGACGGCGGCGACAACGTCCTGCACCTGATGTGCGTCTACCTCGTGTTCACACGCTGCGGCCAGGTCTGGTCGCTGGACGAGCGCCGGGCCCGGCTCGCGCGTGAGGCACACGCGCGTGGCGAGCGGGACAGGCCCGACCGGATCGGTCCGATCCTGTGGGGCGTGCTCGGGTTGGCGCTGGTCGCGGTCACCGCGACGGGCCGCCTGGACGGCGACCTGACCGTGCCGGTGATCCTGTGGGGTGTCTGGCTGGCGCAGGCCGTGTGGTGGTTCGTGGGCCGCCGTGCGTCGACCGCCGAGCCCCGCATCCTGCTCGACGTCGTCGGCAACATCGTGCACAACGGCGCCCTGCTGGTGATCATGGCCGAGGCGTGTCTGATCTACGCGACCGCCGGCTGGTACAAGATCCAGGGCTCCCGCTGGCAGGACGGCACCGCCGTCCACTACCCGCTCCACCTCGACTACTTCTCGCCCTGGCCCGCCCTCGCCGAGCTGCTGTCGTCCAGTGGCCTGATGGTGATGCTCATCACCTACGGCACGGTCATCGTGCAGGTCGCCTTCCCGTTCACCCTGTTCAACCGGCGGGTCAAGAACGTCCTGCTCGCCGCGATGATCACCGAGCACGCCGTGATCGCGGTCGTCCTCGGACTGCCGTTCTTCTCCCTGGCGATGATCGCCGCGGACGCGGTCTTCCTGCCGACGACGTTCCTGCGCCGGCTCGGCGGCTGGGCGGCACGCGCGCGCGGCGGCCTGTCGCGGCTGCTGCGGCGCGGCGACGACCGTACGGAGCTTCCCGGACCGCGCACCCCAAAGAACCCCGAGCACGCGCACGTAGGCTTCACGGCATGACCGTGACCTCCTGGAACCGGCTCGCCGGAAACTCGGTGCTGCTCGACGGCTTCCACGCCCTCAAGCACGCCGTGCGCTTCGGCGCCGAGGTCCCGGTGGCGGTCGCCGTCGACCGGGAGGCCTCACTCGCCCTCGCCGACGAACTGGCGCCGGACGTACGCGGCGCCCTCGACGCGCTCCTGACCGAGGTCCCGGAGTCGACGTACACGTCCCTGGTGCCGCGCCCGCACCCCACGGCCGTGGCCGCCCTGGCGGTACGTCCGTCCCGAGCCGCCAACCTCGAGAGGCTGGCGCACATCCCGCGCACCGCGCCTGTCGTGGTCCTCGACCACCCTCGCAACCTCGGCAACGCGGGCGCGGTGATCCGCTTGGCCGCCGGCTTCGGCGCGACCGGCGTGGTCACCACCGGCACGCTGGACCCCTGGCATCCCACGGTCGTGCGCGGCGGGGCGGGCCTGCACTTCGCTACGGCCGTGGAACGGTTGACGGTTGAGGAGCTGCCACCCGGGCCCCTCTTCGCCCTGGACCCCGAGGGCGACGACATCCGGGGCATCAAGCTCCCGGACGACGCCGTCCTCGCCTTCGGCTCCGAGCGCAGCGGCTTGTCGACCGAACTGCGCGCGCGTGCCGACCACTTGCTGTCCCTGCCGATGCGCCCCCAGGTCTCCAGCTACAACCTGGCCACCAGCGTGGCGATGACCCTGTACCACTGGAGTCTCACCGGGGGCGCTTTCCGGACCCCGGACAGTCCCTAGGCCTCCCGGCGCACCTCGACGACCCGGAACCGGTTCGCCACGAACGCCCCGTCGCACAGCGCCGAGTTGGCGGCAGGGTTGCCGCCCGACCCGTGGAAGTCGGAGAACGCCGCGGTCTGGTTCACGTACACCCCGCCCGTGAGGTTCAGTGAGAGCTGCGCCGCCTCCTCCAGGCAGACCTCCTGGACCGCGCCCTCGACCTCGTCGTCGGTCGTGTACGCCCCGACCGTCATCGCCCCCTTCTCGCGCACGGTCCGCCGCAGCAGCTCCACCGCGTCCGACGCCGAGTCGACGGCCACGGCGAACGACACCGGGCCGAAGCACTCGCTCATGTACGCGGCCTCGTCGTCCGGCTTCGCCCCGTCCAGCTTGACGATCACCGGTGTACGGACCACCGCGTCGGGGAACTCCGGGTTGGCGATCTCCCGGGAGGCGAGCGCGACCTCACCGAGGCCGACGGCGGCCTCCAGACGGGCCTTGACGTCCGGGTTGACGATCGCGCCGAGCAGCGCGTTCGCGCGGGCGTCGTCGCCGAGGAGGCCGTCGACCGAGCGGGCCAGGTCGGCGACGACCTCGTCGTAGGTCTTGGGGCCCTCGTCGGTGCGGATGCCGTCGCGGGGGACGAGCAGGTTCTGCGGGGTGGTGCACATCTGGCCGCTGTACAGGGACAGCGAGAAGGCCAGGTTGGACAGCATTCCCTTGTAGTCGTCCGTCGAGTCGACGAGGACCGAGTTGACCCCGGCCTTCTCCGTGTAGACCTGTGCCTGGCGGGCGTTGGACTCCAGCCAGTCGCCGAAGGACGTGGAGCCGGTGTAGTCGATGATCCGGATCTCGGGGCGGGTGGCGAGGGTCTTGGCGATGCCCTCGCCGGGCCGCTCGGCGGCCAGCGCGACCAGGTTCGGGTCGAAGCCCGCCTCGGCGAGCACCTGCCGCGCGACCTGCACGGTCAGCGCGAGCGGCAGCACCGCGCGCGGGTGGGGCTTGACCAGGACCGCGTTGCCGGTGGCGAGGGACGCGAACAGACCGGGGTAGCCGTTCCACGTCGGGAAGGTGTTGCAGCCGATGACCAGCGCGATCCCGCGCGGGACCGGCGTGAACCGCTTGTTCAGCGCGAGCGGGTCACGCTTGCCCTGCGGCTTGGTCCACTCCGCGGTGTCGGGCGTGCGGACCTGCTCGACGTACGCGTACGCCACCGCCTCCAGGCCGCGGTCCTGCGCGTGCGGGCCGCCCGCCTGGAACGCCATCATGAAGGCCTGGCCGGAGGTGTGCATGACCGCGTGCGCGAACTCGTGCGTCCGGTCGCTGATCCGCTTGAGAATCTCCACACAGACCACCGCGCGGATCTCCGCGCCCGCGTCCCGCCACGCGCGCATGCCGGACTTCATGGCCGGCAGCAGCTCGTCGACGTTCGCGTGCGGGTACTCGACGCCCAGCTCGATGCCGTACGGGGAGACCTCGCCGCCCACGAAGCCGTCCGTGCCGGGCTGGCCGAGGTCGAGGCGGGTGCCGAGGAGGGCGTCGAAGGCGGCCTTGCCCGCCGCCATGTCCAGGCTGCCGTTCTCGCCGTAGGCCTTGGGGTGCTCGGGGTGCGGGGACCAGTAGGCGCGGGTGCGGATCGCCTCCAGCGCCTGGTCGAGGGTCGGCCGGTGCTTGGCGATCAGCTCGTGGGCGGTCAGTTCGGCGGCCATGCGGGACCAACTCCTCGTTTCCAGAGCTCTCCGTCGAGCTCATGACCTGGGCAGAAACATGGGCAGGAACAGCCAGTCAGAGTTAGAGTAACCGAACGATCGGTCGGTTCAAGGGGGTCCGCCGCATCTGTGGAAAACCCCGTGCGGGAGGATCGCGCACATGACAGCACTCGACCTCAGCAGCCCCGTGGCCGTTGTCGGCACCGGCACCATGGGCCAGGGCATCGCCCAGGTCGCGTTGGTCGCGGGCCATCCCGTACGGCTGTACGACGCCGCACCCGGGCGCGCCCGTGCCGCGGCCGACGCGATCGGCGCCCGGCTCGACCGGCTCGTCGAGAAGGACCGACTCACCGGCGCCGACCGCGACGCCGCCCGTGCCCGGCTGCTGCCCGCCGAGTCGCTCGCCGATCTCGCGGACTGCGCCCTGGTCGTCGAGGCGGTCCTGGAGCGCCTGGACGTCAAGCAGGAGCTGTTCCGGGAGCTGGAGGGCATCGTCGGCGAGGACTGTCTGCTCGCCACGAACACCTCGTCCCTGTCCGTCACGGCCATCGGCGGCGCCCTGCGCCTGCCCGGCCGCTTCGTGGGCCTGCACTTCTTCAACCCGGCCCCGCTGCTCCCCCTCGTCGAGGTCGTCTCCGGGTTCGCCACGGACGTCACGTACGCCACGCGCGCGTACGAGACGGCACGGGCCTGGGGCAAGACGCCGGTCGCCTGCGCCGACACCCCCGGCTTCATCGTCAACCGCATCGCCCGGCCCTTCTACGCCGAGGCCTTCGCCGTCCACGAGGCGCAAGGAGCGGACCCGGCCACCATCGACGCCGTGCTGCGCGAGTGCGGCGGTTTCAAGATGGGCGCGTTCGAGCTGACCGACCTCATCGGGCAGGACGTCAACGAATCCGTCACGCACTCCGTGTGGCAGGCCTTCTTCCAGGACGTCCGCTTCACGCCCTCGCTCGCCCAGCGCCGCCTGGTCGAGTCCGGCCGGCTCGGCCGCAAGAGCGGGCAGGGCTGGTACGACTACGCCGAGGACGCCGAGCCCGACGAGCCGCACACCGCGGAGAAGGCATCCCCACCCGCCTACGTCGTCGCCGAGGGCGACCTGGGCCCCGCCGCCGAGCTGCTGTCCCTGATCCGCGAGGCGGGCATTCCGGTGCGCGAGGAGGAAGAGGACCACGGCACCCGCCTGGTGCTGCCCGGCGGCGGCCAGCTCGCGCTCGCCGACGGCCAGACGTCGGTGGAGTTCCGGGACGTCGTCTACTTCGACCTCGCCCTCGACTACCGCAGGGCCACCCGGATCGCCCTGTCCGCCTCCCAGGACACCTCGCCGCAGACCCTCGCCGAGGCCATCGGCCTCTTCCAGGCGCTCGGCAAGCGGGTCAGCGTCATCGGCGACGTCCCCGGCATGATCGTCGCCCGTACGGTCGCCCGGATCGTCGACCTCGCGCACGACGCCGTCGCCAAGGGCGTGGCCACCGAGGAGGACATCGACACCGCGATGCGCCTGGGTGTGAACTACCCGCTCGGCCCCTTCGAGTGGAGCCGCAGGCTCGGCCGCAACTGGGCGTACGCCCTCCTGGACGACCTGCACCTGCGCGACCCCTCGGGGCGCTACGCGCCGTCCCTCGCGCTGTACCGCCACGCGTACGCCTCCGACAAGCGGGAGGGCAACACCTCATGACCACCGCCAAGCGCGACACGTACACCCCGGAGACGTTGCTCTCCGTCGCCGTGCAGGTCTTCAACGAACGCGGCTACGACGGCACCTCCATGGAGCACCTCTCCAAGGCGGCCGGCATCTCCAAGTCGTCGATCTACCACCACGTCACGGGCAAGGAGGAGCTGCTGCGCCGCGCCGTCAGCCGGGCGCTGGACGGGCTCTTCGGAATCCTCGACGAGGAACACGCGCGCGTGGGCCACGCCGCCGACCGCCTGGAGTACGTCGTCCGGCGCATGGTCGAGGTGCTCATAACCGACCTGCCGTACGTCACGCTGCTGCTGCGCGTCCGCGGCAACACCGACACCGAGCGGTGGGCCCTGGAGCGGCGCCGCGACTTCGACCACCAGGTCGCCGAACTGCTGAAGGCCGCCGCCGCGGACGGCGAGGTGCGCGCCGACGTGGAGGTACGCCTCGCGACCCGGCTCGTCTTCGGAATGATCAATTCCATCGTGGAGTGGTACCGCCCGGACGGCCGCGGCATGAACGAGCGCGAGGTCGCCGACACGGTGGTGCGGCTGGTCTTCGGGGGCCTGCGGCAGGCCGACTGACCAGCGCTGCCGGTGCGGAGGCCCGAGTACGCGCGCGTTCCCGGTGAGCCCAGCTTCCTCAGGGCCGCGGGGAACTGCGCGACCAGCCACGACGGTGCCGCAGACGAATGACGGCGGAAAGCGTGCGCTCCTGCCCCTGCCGGCCGTGGTGCTCATGGCTATGGCGATGGCCTCGGGCTGACCCGGGGCGGGTGGTCAGCCCTGTGGCTCCAGGTCCTCCTCCTCGAACACCAGCAACGTGCGGGTGCTGAGGACCTCCGGGATCGCCTGGAGCCGGGTGAGGACCAGCTCGCGCAGCGCCCGGTTGTCGGGGGTGTGCACCAGGAGCAGTACGTCGAAGTCGCCGCCCACCAGGGCGATGTGCGAGGCGCCGGGCAGCTGGCGGAGCTGCTCGCGGACCGTGCGCCAGGTGTTCTGGACGATCTTGAGGGTGATGTACGCCGACGTCCCGTGACCCGCGCGCTCGTGGTTGACGCGGGCGCCGAAACCGCGGATGACGCCGTCCTCGACGAGACGGTTGATGCGTGCGTAGGCGTTGGCGCGGGAGACGTGGACCCGCTCGGCGACCGACCGTATCGACGCGCGGCCGTCCGCCTGGAGCATCTGGAGGATGTCCTGATCGATGGCGTCGAGCGGGCGCGCCGGTGGCAGGGGGACGCTGCCGTCCGGGCTCTCGGGCATGCTGTCGGCCATTTGTTCAGGCGCCATGTCCCCCCACCTTCCTGCCGTGGACGTACTGCGTTCATTGGAGGCTGTGGAGAACCGTTTGTCCACAGCCTGAGGGTGCCTGTAGCCAAAATGTGCCGACGACCGAACAATCGGTAGGTGAGGCGCGTCACCGAAGCCGCGCCTCCCGTAGCCGCTCCCACGAGGAGGTGCCGTCATGACGGTCATGGAGCAGCGAGGTGCCTACCGGCCCTCGCCGCCGCCCGCCTGGCAGCCCCGTATGGACCCCGCGCCGCTGCTGCCCGACGCCGAGCCCTACCGCGTCCTCGGCACCGAGGCGGCCACGAAGGCCGACCCGGACCTGCTGCGCCGGCTGTACGCCGAGCTGGTGCGCGGGCGCCGGTACAACGCGCAGGCGACCGCGCTCACGAAGCAGGGCCGCCTCGCGGTGTATCCGTCGAGCACCGGCCAGGAGGCCTGCGAGGTCGCCGCCGCGCTGGCGCTCGAGGACCGCGACTGGCTGTTCCCCAGCTACCGCGACACCCTCGCGGCCGTGGCCCGCGGACTGGACCCCGTGCAGGCCCTGACCCTGCTGCGCGGCGACTGGCACACCGGCTACGACCCGTACGAGCACCGCGTGGCCCCCCTGTGCACGCCGCTCGCCACCCAGCTCCCGCACGCCGTCGGCCTCGCGCACGCCGCCCGCCTCAAGGGCGACGACGTGGTCGCGCTCGCCATGGTCGGTGACGGCGGCACCAGCGAGGGCGACTTCCACGAGGCGCTGAACTTCGCCGCCGTATGGCAGGCGCCGGTCGTCTTCCTCGTCCAGAACAACGGCTTCGCGATCTCCGTCCCGCTCGCCAAGCAGACCGCGGCCCCGTCGCTGGCCCACAAGGCCGTCGGCTACGGCATGCCCGGCCGCCTGGTCGACGGCAACGACGCGGCCGCCGTGCACGAGGTGCTGAGCGACGCCGTACGGCACGCCCGCGCGGGCGGCGGCCCCACGCTGATCGAGGCCGTCACCTACCGCATCGACGCCCACACCAACGCAGACGACGCGACCCGCTACCGCGGCGACTCCGAGGTCGAGACCTGGCGCGGGCACGACCCGATCGCCCTCCTGGAGCACGAGCTGACCGGGCGCGGCCTCCTCGACGAGGCCGGCATCCAGGCCGCCCGGGAAGCCGCCGAGACCATGGCCGCCGACCTGCGTGAACGCATGAACCAGGACCCGGTGCTCGACCCGATGGACCTGTTCACCCACGTATACGCCGAGCCCACCCCGCAACTGCTCGAACAGCAGGCCCAGTTGAAGGCCGAGCTCGACGCCGAGCACGACTCCCACGGGGGTGCGCACCGATGACCACCGTCGCCGTCAAGCCGGCCACCATGGCGCAGGCCCTCACACGCGCGATGCGCGACGCCATGGCGGCCGACCCGTCCGTGCACGTCATGGGCGAGGACGTCGGCACCCTCGGCGGCGTCTTCCGCGTCACCGACGGACTCGCCAAGGAGTTCGGCGAGGACCGCTGCACGGACACCCCGCTGGCCGAGGCGGGGATCCTGGGCACCGCGGTGGGCATGGCCATGTACGGACTGCGCCCGGTCGTGGAGATGCAGTTCGACGCGTTCGCCTACCCGGCGTTCGAACAGCTCATCTCGCACGTCTCCCGCACCCGCAACCGCACGCGCGGCAAGATGCCGCTCCCGATCACGATCCGCGTCCCCTACGGCGGCGGCATCGGCGGCGTCGAGCACCACAGCGACTCCTCCGAGGCGTACTACATGGCGACTCCGGGGCTCCATGTCGTCACGCCCGCGACCGTCGCCGACGCCTACGGACTGCTGCGCGCCGCCATCGCCTCCGACGACCCGGTGGTCTTCCTGGAGCCCAAGCGGCTGTACTGGTCGAAGGACACCTGGAACCCGGAGGACCCGCCGAGCGTTGAACCGATCGGCCGCGCGGTGGTGCGGCGCTCGGGGAGGAGCGCCACGCTCATCACGTACGGACCGTCCGTGCCCGTCTGCCTCGAAGCCGCCGAGGCGGCCCGGGACGAGGGCTGGGACCTGGAGGTCGTCGACCTGCGCTCGCTGGTGCCGTTCGACGACGAGACGGTCGCCGCCTCGGTACGGCGGACCGGACGGGCGGTCGTCGTACACGAGTCGGGCGGGTTCGGCGGACCGGGAGGGGAGATCGCGGCCCGGGTCACGGAGCGCTGCTTCCACCACCTGGAGGCGCCGGTGCTGCGCGTGGCCGGGTTCGACATCCCCTATCCGCCGCCGATGCTGGAGCGTCACCACCTGCCCGGCGTGGACCGGATCCTGGACGCCGTGGGGCGTCTGCAGTGGGAGGCGGAGAGCTGATGGCACAGGTGCTGGAGTTCAAGCTCCCCGATCTCGGGGAGGGACTCACCGAGGCGGAGATCGTCCGCTGGCTGGTCGAGGTCGGTGACGTCGTCGCCGTCGACCAGCCGGTCGTCGAGGTGGAGACGGCCAAGGCGATGGTCGACATTCCCTGCCCCTACGCCGGAGTGGTCACGGCCCGGTTCGGCGAGGAGGGCACGGAGCTGCCCGTCGGGGCGCCGCTGATCACGGTCGCGGTGGGCGCGCCCGCCGCCGAGGGCGAGACCGAGGGCTCAGGGAACGTGCTGGTGGGCTACGGCACCTCCGAGGCACCGGCCCGGCGCCGCAGGGTGCGGCCGGCCACCCCGACGCCGCCCGCCGCCCAGCCGGCGAACGGCGCCGCCACGCGCGAGGCCACCCCGCCCGCCGAGAGTGTGGCGCGCCCCCTCGGCACGGCGGCGGGGCACGGCCCTGAAGGGCATGGCAGGGACACCGCACCGGGCGCCGACGAGGAGACCCGGGGCGAGGGCCCCGTGCCCGTGATCTCCCCGCTCGTGCGCCGCCTCGCCCGCGAGCACGGCCTGGATCTGCGGGAGTTGCACGGCTCCGGGCCGGACGGGCTCATCCTTCGGGCCGACGTCGAGTACGCGCTGCGCGCCGCCGAGGCGCATGGCCGCACCGCGCCGCCCGCCGCCGAGCCGCACCCGCGCGTGCCGTCGACGCCCACCTCGGCCGTGCCGCCCGCGCAGCCCCCTGTCCGCTCCTCCGCCGCCCCGGCCGGCCTGCGCGTCCCCCTCAAGGGCATCCGCGGCGCCGTCGCCGACAAGCTCTCCCGCAGCCGGCGGGAGATCCCGGACGCCACCTGCTGGGTGGACGCCGACGCGACGGAACTCATGCGGGCGCGCACCGCGATGAACGCCGCGGGCGGGCCGAAGATCTCCCTGATCGCCCTGCTGGCCCGGATCTGCACCGCCGCCCTGGCCCGGTTCCCCGAGCTGAACTCCACGGTCGACATGGAGGCCAGGGAGGTCGTCCAACTCGACCAGGTGCACCTCGGATTCGCCGCGCAGACCGACCGCGGACTCGTCGTCCCGGTCGTACGGGACGCGCACGCGCGTGACGCCGAGTCGCTGACCGCGGAGTTCGCCCGGCTGACCGAGGCAGCCCGCACCGGCACCCTCAGCCCGGCGGAACTCACCGGCGGCACCTTCACGCTGAACAACTACGGTGTGTTCGGCGTCGACGGCTCCACGCCTATCATCAACCACCCCGAGGCCGCGATGCTCGGCGTCGGCCGCATCATCCCCAAGCCGTGGGTGCACGAGGGCGAGCTCGCGGTCCGGCAGGTCGTCGAGCTCGCGCTCACCTTCGACCACCGGGTCTGCGACGGCGGCACGGCGGGCGGCTTCCTGCGCTATGTGGCGGACTGCGTCGAACACCCGGCGGTGCTGCTGCGCACGCTGTGAGGGATCCCCCCGGGGCCGCCGCCTCCCTTGCGTTCCCTGTGATCGCTGAGGCACGCATACTCGGGGGGTGACCGCGTACGAACCGATGGGCGCACAGGACGCCGCCGCTGCCGGACACGACATCGCGTACGACGCCGTCGTGCTCGCCGGGGGCGGCGCGCGGCGGCTCGGCGGTGTGGACAAGCCCGGTGTGCGGGTGGGCGGGCGCCCGCTGCTCGACCGGGTGCTCGCCGCCTGCGCCGACGCGCGGAGCACCGTCGTCGTAGCCGAGCCCCGGTCGACCGCGCGAGCGGTGACCTGGGCCCGAGAGGACCCGCCCGGCGGCGGTCCGCTCGCCGCCCTGGACGCCGGGCTCCGGCACACCACCGCGGAGCAGGTCGTCGTCCTCTCGGCCGACCTGCCCTTCCTCGACGAGCGCACGGTACGACGGCTGCTTGCCGCGCTGCTCACCAGCGGCGCCGACGGCGCGCTGCTCACCGACGCCGACGGCCGCGACCAACCCCTCGTCGCCGCCTACCGCGCGCCCGTACTGCGCCGCGAACTGGCCGCGCTCACACGGGATGACGACGGCCTCACCGGCCTTCCCCTGCGCCGGCTGACCGGCGCGCTCGGTCTCACCCGCGTCCCCGACCCCGTCGCGTCGTTCGACTGCGACACCTGGGACGACATCGCCACCGCCAGGGCACGCATCAGGGAGCATGGGCACGTGTTGGATGAATGGATTTCCGCAGTCAAGGACGAACTGGGCCTGGACCTCGACGTCGACACCAAGCTGCTGCTGGACCTCGCCCGCGACGCCGCCCACGGCGTGGCCAGGCCCGCGGCCCCGCTGACCACCTTCCTCGTCGGGTACGCGGCAGCGCGGGCCAAGGGCGGCGAAGGCGGCCCCGAGGCCGTCGCCGAGGCTTCCCGCAAGGCCGCCGCGCTCGCCCTGCGCTGGGCGGAAGAGGCCGCCGCCCAGTCCGACGCGGCCCCCGACGCCACCCCCGACACCCGCCCGGACGCCGGATGACCCCCCGCGGCACCCGGGCGGACGAGGACGCCGAGGACTTCGACGTCGAGGAGGTGCTCGCCCTCGTGAACGAAGACAACGGCCACCACACCCCTGGCGACCCCGTGCCCGCACCCGCCCCGCACACCACCGGCCCCGACCAGCCGGACCGGCACACCTCGGACCGGCACACCTCGGACCGGCACGCGTCGGACCGGCACCGGACTGACTGGCCCAAGCCGGATCAGCCCACGTCGGACCGCCACCACAAGGCCACCCCCTGGCCCGAGGCCCGCGAGATCGCCGCCCGTGCCGCCGTGGCCGCCAGCCGGGCCGCCGGCCGCGCTCCCGTCTCCGTCCCGCTCGACGCCGCCCTCGGCCTCGCCCTGGCCGCCCCACTCACCGCCCTCACCGACCTGCCCTCCTTCGACACCTCGGCCATGGACGGCTGGGCCATCGCGGGCCCCGGCCCCTGGGCCGTACGGGAAGAGGGCGTCCTGGCCGGACACGCCGAACCCGAGCCGCTCACCGACGGCGAGGCCGTCCGGATCGCGACCGGTGCCCGTATCCCGCCGGACACCACCGCGGTCCTGCGCAGCGAGCACGGCCGCACCGACACCAAGGGCCAGCTGCACGCCACCCGGGAGGTCCAGCAGGGCCAGGACATCCGCCCACGCGGCCAGGAGTGCCGTAACGGAGATCACCTGCTCGCCGTGGGCACCCTCGTGACCCCGGCCGTGCTCGGCCTGGCAGCCGCGGCCGGATACGACAGCCTCACCGCCGTGCCCCGGCCCCGCGTCGAAGTCCTCGTCCTCGGCGACGAGTTGCTCACCAAAGGGCTCCCGCACGACGGGCTGATCCGTGACGCCCTCGGCCCGATGCTGCCGCCCTGGCTGCGCGCACTCGGCGCCGAGGTCACCGCCGTACGCCGACTCGGCGACGACGCCAAGGCCCTGCACAAGGCCCTCACGACCTCCCGTGCCGACCTCGTCGTCACCACCGGCGGCACCGCGGCCGGCCCCGTCGACCATGTCCACCCCACGCTGCACCGCATCGGCGCCGAACTGCTGGTGGACAGCGTCAAGGTGCGCCCCGGCCACCCCATGCTGCTGGCCCGCATCAAGGAGCACCAGCACCTCGTCGGCCTGCCCGGCAACCCCCTCGCCGCCGTCTCCGGCCTGCTCACGCTCGCCGAACCCCTGCTGCGCACGCTGGCCGCGCGCCCCGCTCCGGAGCCCTACACGCTGCCTCTGCGGGAGGCGGCGCACGGGCATCCGTACGACACCCGGCTCATCCCCGTCGTGCTGCGCGGTGACCATGCCGTGCCGCTGCACTACCACGGGCCGGCCATGCTGCGGGGCATGGCGGCGGCCGATGCCGTGGCCGTCGTGCCGCCGGGCGGTGTCCGTGCCGGTCAGGAGGCCGAACTGCTCGACCTGCCCTGGGCGCTCGCCGGTATCGAGGTGTGTTTCACGTGAAACTTCCGGGCCAGGACGCGATCGCCCGCGAGGCGGACGAGAGGGTCGCGACCTATCGTGTGAAACTCCCGAAGAAGATCGTGGAGCATCCGTTCCGTCAGGTCGCCAAGCGGGTGTCGCTGGCCATGATGCTGCTCGTGATGACGGCCTTGATCGTCTACGCCGACCACGAGGGCTACACCGACAATTCCGACGGCTCCGTCGATCTCCTCGACGCCTTCTACTACGCGACCGTCACCCTCTCCACCACCGGATACGGCGACATCACCCCGGTCAGCGATGCTGCCCGGTTCACGAACATCTTCGTCATCACGCCCATGCGAGTGCTGTTCCTGATCATCCTGGTCGGCACCACACTTGAGGTCCTCACCGAACGGACCCGGGAGGAATGGCGTCTGAACCGCTGGAGGTCCACCTTGCGTGACCACACCGTCGTCGTCGGTTTCGGGACGAAGGGGCGATCGGCGATCCAGACCGTCTGCGCGACCGGGCTGAGTAAGGACCAAGTCGTCGTGGTCGACCCCAGTTCCAAGGTGATCGAGGCGGCCGTCGCCGACGGATACGCCGGGGTCACGGGGGACGCGACGCGCAGCGAGGTGCTGAAGCGGGCCGAGGTGCACAAGGCGCGGAAGATCATCATCGCCACCCAGCGGGACGACACGGCCGTCCTGGTGACCCTGACGGCCCGGCAGCTCAACCGTGGCGCGAAGATCGTGGCCGCGGTCCGTGAGGAGGAGAACGCCCCGCTGCTCAAGCAGTCCGGTGCCGACGCGGTCATCACCAGCGCCAGCGCGGCCGGTCGACTGCTCGGCCTCTCGGTGCTCAGCCCTGCCGCCGGCATGGTCCTGGAAGACCTCATCCAGCAGGGCAGCGGGCTCGACATCGTCGAACGGCCGGTCATAAAGGCCGAAGTGGGCAAGAGCCCACGGGAGATGGACGACCTGGTGGTGAGCGTCGTACGCGGACACCGGGTGCTCGGATACGACGATCCGGCCGTCGGGACACTGGAGTTGACGGACCGGCTCATCACGATCGTGCGGGCGACGCCGGGCAGTCAGGTCGCACCTGATGAGCGGCGTCTGCCCCCGGGGGTCAAGCCCATGACGCCATGACGCCCCGGGGGATGTGGCGCCTTCCGGCGCCCGCCCGGCTACTTCCGGTTGTACAGCCGCATCGTGATCGGCCCGAAGACCGCCAGGAACAACCCTGCCCAGCCCAGTGACCAGGCGACCTCGTCCGCCGGCCAGTCGCCGCCCATCAATCCGCGGACGGCCGACGACAGATGGGTGATCGGGCTGTTGTTGACGAAGGCCTGAAGCCAGCCCGGCATGGTCTTCGGGTCGACGAACACGTTGGACAGGAAGGTCAGCGGGAAGATCACCATCATGCTGACGCCCATGACGGACTTCTCGGAGCGCAGCATCAGCCCGAACATCGTCCAGATCCACGAGAACGCGAACGAAAAGGCGACCAGCAGCGCGATCCCGGCGAGCACCCCGCCGACGCCGCCGTCCGGGCGGTAACCCAGGATGATGCCGACGGTGAGCATCACGATGGACGCGATGGTGTAGCGCAGGGCGTCGCCCAGCAGATAGCCGACCATGGTCGACGGCCGCCAGATGGGCAGCGAACGGAACCGGTCGAAGACGCCCTTCTCGATGTCGGTGTTCACCGAGACACCGGTGTACATCGTGATCATCACGACCGACATCACCAGGATGCCCGGCAGCAGGAACTGGATGTACTCCTTCGGGGACCCGGCCAGGGCGCCCCCGAACAGGTACGTGTACATCAGCACCATCATGATCGGGAACGCGGTGACGTCGAAGAGCTGCTCCGGCACATGCTTGATCTTCAGGATCGCCCGCCAGCCGAAGGTCATCGAGGCCGACCAGGCGCTGGGCCGCGGGGGCCGTTCCCCGGAGACCAGCAGCGCGGCGAGCGACTCGGCGCTGACGGGGGCGAGTTCCTTGCTCTCGGTCTGCGTCGCGGTGCTCATGCCGCCACCTCGTCCTTGTCGTCCTTGTCGTTGTTGTCGTTCCTGGCGTTCTGGCCGTCGTGCGTGTCGTGGCCGGTGAGGGCGAGGAACACCTCGTCCAGGCTGGGCTGGCCAAGCGAGAAGTTGTCGACGGTGATGCCGGTGCGGGCCAGCTCGGCGAGCACGCGGCCCGCCTGCTCCGCGGCGCCCTGGCCGCCCCCCGCGGCGGTGCCGACCCGGGCGGTCACGGCCACGGGATCGGGCGCCAGCTGCCCGTCCGCGGCCCGGATCAGCCGCAGCACCCGCTCGGCCACCGGCCGCTGCGCCGCGTCACGCAGCCGCAGATGCACGGAACCGGCGCCCACGGACGCCTTCAGCTCGCCCTTGGTCCCCTCGGCGATCACCTTGCCGCGGTCGATGACTGCGATCCGGGACGCCAGCTGATCGGCCTCGTCCAGATACTGCGTGGTCAGCAGCACGGTGGTGCCCTGGGCGACGACCGCGCGCACGATGTCCCAGACCTGGTTGCGGCTGCGCGGGTCGAGGCCGGTCGTCGGCTCGTCGAGGAACAGCAGGTCGGGGGTGTTCAGGATGGACGCGGCGATGTCGATACGGCGCCGCATGCCACCGGAGTAGTTCTTGACCTGCTTCCCGGCCGCTTCCGACAGCCCGAAGGCCTCCAGCAGCTGCCCGGCCCGCTCCCGCGCGGCATGCTTGCCGTGCCCGAGGAGGCGGCCCAGCAGGACCAGGTTCTCGGTGCCGGTCAGGTCCTCGTCGACGGAGGCGTACTGGCCGGTCAGGCTCACCCGGCCGCGCACCTCGTCGGCCTCGCGGACGACGTCGTGGCCGAAGACATGGGCCTCACCGCCGTCGGGTCGTAGCAGGGTGGCGAGCATCTTCACCGTGGTCGTCTTGCCGGCGCCGTTCGGGCCGAGGACGCCGTAGACCGTGCCGGCCGGAACCGCGAGGTCCACGCCGTCGACAGCCCGTGTCTCACCGAACGTCTTCACCAGGCCCGCGGTCTCGATCGCGAGACCGGACGTCGTCTGCGTGCTCATGCTTCGGGGTCCTTCCGAGTGGCCTTCCGCGTTCTTGGGCTACGCATGGGGAGACCTTTACGGTCCCGCAAACTCATCGGTGCCGCCCAGGGATTTTCGACCGGACCCGCCCAAGGACCGAGGGGCTGGGGGACCGAGGGCTGAGGAGCCGGGGGACGGGAGACCGAGGGGATGAGGGTCCGAGGGACTGGGCACCGGGTCGCGGGCCCCGGGGAGTAGCGTCCGTCCCATGCATGCGATCACGATTCCCGAACCTGGTGGGCCCGAGGCGCTGGTGTGGGACGAGGTCCCCGATCCCGTGCCCGGTGAGGGCGAGGTACTGGTCGAGGTGGTGGCCGGGGCCGTCAACCGCGCCGACATCCTGCAACGGCAGGGCTTCTACAACCCGCCGCCCGGTGCCTCCCCCTACCCGGGCCTGGAGTGCTCCGGCCGGATCGCCGGGCTCGGCCCCGGCGTCTCCGGCTGGGCGGTCGGCGACGAGGTGTGCGCGCTGCTCTCGGGCGGCGGTTACGCCGAGAAGGTCGCCGTACCGGCCGGCCAACTGCTGCCCGTGCCCAAGGGCGTGAGCCTCATTCAGGCCGCCGCCCTGCCCGAGGTGGTGTGCACGGTCTGGTCGAACGTCTTCATGGTGGCCCACCTGCGCCCCGGCGAGACCCTGCTCGTGCACGGCGGCTCCAGCGGCATCGGCACGATGGCCATCCAGCTCGCCAAGGCCGTCGGCGCCAAGGTCGCCGTCACGGCGGGCAGCGAGGAGAAGCTCGACCGGTGCGCCGAGCTGGGCGCCGACATCCTCGTCAACTACCAGGAACAGGACTTCGTCGCCGAGGTCAAGAAGGCCACCGACGGGGCCGGCGCCGACGTCATCCTCGACAACATGGGCGCCAAGTACCTCGACCGCAACGTCCAGGCCCTCGCCGTCAGCGGCCGTCTCGCCATCATCGGCATGCAGGGCGGCGTCAAGGGCGAGCTCAACATCGGCGCGCTCCTGGCCAAGCGCGGCGCCATCAGCGCGACCTCGCTGCGGGCCCGTCCCCTCGGCGAGAAGGCGGCGATCGTCGCGGCCGTACGCGAGCATGTCTGGCCCCTCCTGGACGCCGGCCATGTCCGCCCGGTGGTCGACCGCGAGGTTCCGATGAACGACGCGGCCGAGGGACACCGCGTGCTGGAGGAGAGCGGTCACGTCGGCAAGGTGCTCCTGGTGGCGCCGTAGCACCGATTCGGCCGCCCCGACCGGCCGGGCGGCCCTGGGGCCTGATCCACCGGACGGCCCTAAAGGCTGTTGGACAACGCTCCTGGAAGATCGCGCAGCGCCTCGCGCGCGATATCAACAGGCGTAGCCAGTCACCAGGAAACCGGGCAAACCGAAGGTCTCGGCAGATCCGATCATGGCGGAAAGCCAGCGCTGATCCCGTTGTGCAACAGCCTTTAGCCGCGCCGCAGCCGGAGACCGACGAAGGCGAGGCCCAGACCGAGCCCGATGAGGACCAGGCCGGTACCGAGCGGCAGGACCTGCAGCACGGGCTCGGCGGGGTCGGCGGTGTGCGCGACGGGCTGCCGGGCGGGCGGGTCGGCCGGGGCGAGGGGGTCCGTGGAGGTCTCGTCAGCACCGTCCGGGTTCTCGGCCGGCGGCCTCCCCGCGTCGCCGTCTTCCTCCTGATCCCGCTCCCGGTCGCCTTCCCGGCCGTACGGCTCGTGCCGCGCCGCCGCTTCCTCGTCCTCCAGCGGCCCCTTCTCCCGACCCGGCCGTTCCCGCCCCTCTCCAGCCCGGCTCCCGGCCCGGGAGGGCTCGTCGGACGGGGCGGGACGGAAGGCGCCGGGCCCGTGAGCGCTCGGGGTGGGGGTCTCCCCGGAATGCGTTTCGTGCCTGTCCTGCCTGCCCTGCCTGCCCTGTCTGTCGTTCCTGTCGTTCTTGTCGTTCCTTTCGTTCGTGTCCTTCGCGTCCTGCCGGGATTGCTCGGACCTGCCGGGCTGCCCGGGCTTCCCGGGTTTTCCAGGCCTCCCCGACTCCCCCGACCCGCCAGACGAGGCCGAAGGGGACCCGGACGGGCCCGTGGCGCTGGAGGAGGGCCGGGACTCGGCCGTGGGGCCGGGGCTGCTCGGGCGGGCGTTGGAGGGGTTCTCGGAGTCAGCCCTGGGGAGAGCCGCGGGCACGGAAGGCGCGGAGGGCGTCCGCGAAGCAGCTGGGGAGCCGGAGGAGGCCCCGGACGCGGTCGGCCCCCGCGGGCCCTCGAAGCAGTACGCCGCCCCGGCCGCCCCGTACGGCCCGACGACCAGCCCCGCCACCAGCACACCCAGCGTCCCGGCCGTCCGCAGCACCCCCGTCGGCGAGCCGCACCGGTCACCGTGAGCGGCGCGCGGCCGCCCCCGCCCCCCGCGTACCACCGCCAGCCATGAAGTCATGGAACAAGCGTCACAGCATGGTGCATACGCGGCATTCCGAACTGCGCCACCCGACCGAACCGGGCGCACGACCCGGGCATGCGGACACGGCGCCCAACGGAATCTCCGCCGGCGTAAACGGTGGATCACCCCACACAGGGGGCACCACGATGATGAGCTGTACGGGTGCGAGAGAATGGCGGCATGGAGATGCCGAGGAACGAAAGGTCGTCCGAGAACCCCCAGATCCTGGTCGTGGGCCAGGACGGGATGGCGCTCAGCGGCGGCAACGGAGACGAGGACTCCCGCGAGATCCCGGTGACGGAGCAGGTCGAGCAGCCGGCGAAGGTCATGCGGATCGGCAGCATGATCAAGCAGCTGCTCGAAGAGGTGCGCGTCGCTCCCCTGGACGAGGCGAGCCGGGTCCGGCTGAAGGAGATCCACGCCAGCTCCGTGAAGGAGCTGGAGGACGGCCTGGCCCCGGAGCTCGTCGAGGAGCTGGAGCGGCTCTCCCTGCCGTTCACGGACGAGGCGACCCCGAGCGACGCGGAACTGCGGATCGCGCAGGCCCAGTTGGTCGGCTGGCTGGAGGGCCTCTTCCACGGCATCCAGACCACGCTCTTCGCCCAGCAGATGGCCGCCCGCGCCCAGCTGGAGCAGATGCGCCGCGCTCTTCCGCCGGGCGTCGGCGGCCACGAGGAGGGTGGCGAACACCGCCAGGGTGGGCCATACCTGTAAGACACCTGTACGACACAAGACGTCCGACGTGTACGCGAAGGGCCCGGCAGCCGAGGCTGCCGGGCCCTTTCAGTTCGCTGCGATCACTGTTGTCGCGATCACTGCTGTCGGGATCACTCCGGATTGCCCGTGGAGACCTGGAACTCCAGCTCCGGCGGGTCGTCCGGATCCATGTCCGTACGCGCCGAGGGCGACTGCCGCATGATGGTGCCCTCGCCGAAGGTGTTCTCGTTGACGTCGACCTTCTTGTAGCCCCATCCCGCGGCGTCGAGGCACTTGACGACGGACGGCCAGTACTTGAAGGAGAAGTCCGGCATCTGCACCTTGTCGGGATCGAGGAGTGACTCCCGCGGCTCGGTGCACTCGCTCGTCTCGACCGTGTCACCGCTGTCCCCCGCCCGGTATCCGGGCGCCTTCGACGTCGACTCCGTCGCCGTGGCGGTCGAGCCGCCGCTGCCGCCGCTGCCGCCGTCGTCCTCGGTGCCGCCGCCGGTCAGCGTCAGGGCCGCGATCAGGCCGCCCACCGCGACGACGGACACGACGATCGAGCCGATGATCACGGGCCGGTTGTTCTTGCCGCTGCCCGAACCGGGCTGCCGCTGGGGCGACATGGTGTACGGCGGCGGCGTCGCGTGACCCGGCTGCGGGGAGTACGAGGCCGGGGGCGGCGTCTGGAAGCCGGGCTGCTGCGGGTAGCCGTACGCGGGCGACGGCATCGACGGCGGCGGGGTGCCGTACGGGTTCGGGGCCGGGGTCTGCGGGGTCTGCGGGTACGGCGTCTGGACGGGGCCCGCGGGCGGGGGCGTCTGGCCGACCGGCGGGAACACCGAGGCACCGACACCCTGGCCGTTCTGCGTCTGCGCGCCCGGCACGATGCTGGGCGGGGCGGCCTGGAAGGACGCGGTCACCCGCAGGCACTCGTCACGCATGGACTCGGCGCTGGGGAAACGCTCGTTCGGGTTCTTCTTCAGGGCGCGGGCGACCAGCGCGTCCACGGCAGGCGGCAGGGCGCGGTTGATGGAGGACGGCGCCACCGGCTCCTCCTGCACATGCGCGTACGCGATGGCCAGCGGGGAGTCGGCGTCGAACGGCAGCCGCCCGGTGACGAGTTGGAACAGCATGATGCCGACCGAGTAGAGGTCGGAGCGGGCGTCCACGGCGCGGCCGAGGGCCTGTTCCGGCGAGAGGTACTGCGGCGTGCCGACCACCATGCCGGTCTGTGTCATGGACGTCACACCGGACTGCATGGCGCGCGCGATGCCGAAGTCCATGACCTTCACGACGCCGCGCTTGTTCAGCATCACGTTGCCCGGCTTGATGTCCCGGTGGACCAGGCCCATCTCGTGGCTGATCTCCAGCGCCGCGAGCACGTCGGCGGTGATCTTCAGCGCCTTGTCGGCGGGCATCGCGCCCAACTGCCGTACGTCCTCGTCGAAGACCGAGCTGAGCGGGCGGCCCTCGATGTACTCCATGACGATGTACGGCGTCGTCATGCCGTCGACATCGTCCTCGCCGGTGTCGAAGACCGAGACGATGTTGGTGTGCGTGAGCTTCGCCACGGCCTGGGCCTCGCGGCGGAAGCGCTCGCGGAACGCCTGCTCGCGGCCGAGTTCGGTGTGCAGGGTCTTGACCGCGACCTGGCGGTCGAGCACGGAGTCGTACGCGAGATGCACCGAGGCCATGCCGCCCTCGCCGAGCAAGTCGCGCAGCTGATAGCGGCCGCCGGCCAGTGCCCGCCCCACGTATCGGCCCTGTGCGCCGTCCTGGCTCATGTTCTGCGTCCCCCGTAGCCTCTCGGGCGCCTGCGATTGCCGCGAACCGGCAATCCCGAGTGATCCAATGTGCTATTCCCGGCCAAGTCTGCCCCACGGCACTGACAGGTCAAGCGCGGTGCCCGTTCCGTGACCGTACGCGAAGGGAGCGTCGCGGAAGCGTTACAAGGGTCGTACGGCCGGTGCACAGAATTTGCACGAGTGGACGGGGTACCGGTTTGATGACCGGTCCGTCTCCTTCCGGTAGGGGTGGCCGTCTCGGACCGACGGCTTGCGCGGAGGCTGTAGCGTGGCCGACGGAGACCGTAACAACACCGCGCGCACCGCGGGCAGAAACGACGGCGAGGACTGATGGCACAGCAGCAGCGCGCTCAGGGCCCGTCCGACCCCGAGGCGGCTGGCGGCGGTATGTCAGACGCGCCGGAAATGTGGGGTAATGGCGGACTTGTCGGGGACGGCCGTTATCGGCTGACCCGCAGACTCGGCCGGGGCGGTATGGCCGAGGTGTTCGCGGCCGAGGACGTGCGCCTCGGCCGCACCGTGGCGGTCAAGCTGCTGCGCGCCGACCTCGCCGAGGACCCGGTGTCCAAGGCGCGCTTCACGCGCGAGGCCCAGTCGGTGGCCGGCCTCAACCACCACGCGATCGTCGCCGTGTACGACTCAGGCGAGGACGTCGTCGGCGCCCACAGCGTGCCGTACATCGTGATGGAGATCGTCGAGGGCCGCACCATCCGCGACCTCCTCCTCAACGCCGAGGCACCCGGCCCCGAGCAGGCCCTGATCATCGTCTCCGGCGTCCTGGAGGCCCTCGCCTACTCGCATCAGCACGGCATCGTGCACCGCGACATCAAGCCCGCCAACGTCATCATCACGCACAACGGCGCCGTGAAGGTGATGGACTTCGGCATCGCCCGCGCCCTGCACGGCGCACAGTCGACGATGACCCAGACCGGCATGGTCATGGGCACCCCGCAGTACCTCTCGCCCGAGCAGGCGCTCGGCAAGGCCGTCGACCACCGCTCCGACCTGTACGCGACGGGCTGCCTGCTCTACGAACTCCTCGCGCTGCGCCCGCCGTTCACCGGTGAGACCCCGCTGTCGGTGGTCTACCAGCACGTACAGGACATCCCGACCCCGCCGTCCGAGGTCTCCGACGCCACGCCGCCCGAGCTCGACGGCCTGGTCATGCGCTCGCTCGCCAAGGAGCCCGACGACCGCTTCCAGACGGCCGAGGAGATGCGCGGGCTCGTCCAGTACGGCCTGCAGATGCTGTACGACCAGGGCGGCCACACCGGCACCTGGAACACCGGCCCGGTGACCATGCACGACGGCCGGCACACCCCGGCCGCGGGCTTCGCGAACACCACGGTCATGGGGCACCCCGGCGACTCGGGCTCCGGCACGACCCAGATCCCGCAGCCGATCCTGCCCAACCGGTACGGGGGCGGCGACGACGGCGGCTTCGAGGGGCACGGCAACAAGGGCGGCGGCCGCGGCAAGCTGTGGATCCTGGCCGTCTTCGCGGTGATCGCCATCGCGGCCGGGGTCGCGCTGGCGATCAAGGGCACCGGTTCAGACAGCCCCGGCACCGACCCCACGCAGAAGCCGACGACCTCGCAGACCCAGGACGAGAACAAGCCGACCGACGAGGCCACGGACGAGGCGACCGAGGAGCCGACGGACGAGGTCACCGACGACGGCAGCGGCACGGGCACCGACCCGACCTACCAGCCGACGCAGGACCCGACGTACGAGCCGACCGAGGACCCGACGTACGAGCCGACCGAGGACCCGACCACGGCCGATCCCACCGACGAGCCCACGGAGGATCCGACGGAGGAGCCCACGGAGGATCCGTCCACGCCGCCGACGCTGCCTACCCCGACGGACGGCGGTACCGGGGGCGGCGTCTGATCGGCGGGCGTCTGACGGGCCCGCCGGCCCGGTCCCGCTGAAGTCTCACCCGGAAGAACCCACCCACGCGCGCGGGGGGCCCCGCAACGGGCCCCCCCCCCCCGGGGCGGTGTTGTCCCTTTTGATCTTCCTTTTGCCGATCTCCGCCCGGCGACTCTTCCCGTGACCTGGGTCACCGATATAACGTGCCGTTGTTCCGGCCCCCTGCAAGGCTGTGACCAGGAGTTGTTCCCTCCTTTCGCGATTTACTTGGATATCCAAGCAAAATCGCAGGTCAGGAGGGGTTTCACAGAAATGTGGAGCACTGGGTAACGTGCCTTTTGCAGGGCGCTCGCCGGGGCACCTGTCACGCCTGTCCCCAACGAGCCGCACCCACCCTGTGCGTCCGTAGGGCTGCAGGTGAGCCGCACTGGCACCCGGCGAACCCGGGTAGCCGGACCGACGGAGGAGCACACGTGACCGTGGAGAGCACTGCCGCGCGAAAGCCGCGACGCAGCGCCGGTACCAAGAGCACGGCCGGCAAGACAACCGCAAGGAAAACGCCGAGCAAGGACCCCGAGCTCGTGCAGCTGCTGACGCCCGAGGGCAAGCGCGTCAAGAACGCCGAGTTCGACAAGTACGTCGCCGGCATCACCCCCGAAGAGCTCCGCGGCCTCTACCGCGACATGGTGCTCACCCGGCGCTTCGACGCCGAGGCCACCTCCCTGCAGCGCCAGGGCGAGCTGGGCCTGTGGGCTTCACTGCTCGGCCAGGAGGCCGCCCAGATCGGCTCCGGCCGGGCCACCCGCGAGGACGACTACGTCTTCCCGACCTACCGCGAGCACGGCGTCGCCTGGTGCCGCGGGGTCGACCCCACCAACCTGCTCGGTATGTTCCGCGGCGTGAACAACGGCGGCTGGGACCCCAACAGCAACAACTTCCAGCTCTACACGATCGTCATCGGCTCCCAGACGCTGCACGCCACCGGCTATGCGATGGGCATCGCCAAGGACGGCGCCGACAGCGCGGTCATCGCCTACTTCGGTGACGGCGCGAGCAGCCAGGGCGATGTCGCCGAGTCCTTCACCTTCTCCGCGGTCTACAACGCGCCGGTGGTGTTCTTCTGTCAGAACAACCAGTGGGCGATCTCGGAGCCGACGGAGAAGCAGACCCGGGTGCCGCTGTACCAGCGTGCGCAGGGCTATGGCTTCCCGGGTGTCCGGGTCGACGGCAATGACGTCCTGGCGTGCCTGGCGGTGACGAAGTGGGCGTTGGAGCGGGCCCGTGCGGGTGAGGGTCCGACGCTGGTGGAGGCGTACACGTACCGCATGGGCGCCCACACCACTTCCGACGACCCCACCCGTTACCGGGGTGACGAGGAGCGTCAGGCCTGGGAGGCGAAGGACCCGATTCTGCGTCTGCGGGCCTATCTGGAGGCTTCAAACCACGCGGACGAGGGATTCTTCGCGGAACTGGAGACCGAGAGCGAGGCGTTGGGCAGGCGAGTGCGCGAGGCGGTCCGTGCCATGCCGGACCCGGACC
>CBFGZZ010000020.1:0-45779 GCA_965653385.1 uncultured Streptomyces sp.
CACCCGTCGCCGCCGTCCTCGGCACGCGCTCCAAGCGGGACAAGGCGAAGGCCGACGCGCTCGCCAAGGGCCTCGGGGTGACCACGGTCGGCGAGCTGCTCCGCCACTTCCCGCGCACCTACCTCAAGACCGGCGAGCTGACCGAGGTGGCGCACCTCCAGGAGGGCCAGCCGCTCACCGTGGTCGGCGAGGTCGTCCAGAGCCGGGTTGTGCGCGGCCGCCAGGCGCACCGGGTCACCCGCCCGCCCGGAACCCGCCACCACGGCCCGCTGCACCGCCCGCGCCCGTTCGGGATACCGGGTCAGCAACCGGGCCGCGTCCCGCTCGACACCCTCGGCGGTCAGCGCGCCGCCGAGACCCGCCCAGGCCGCGGCGTCGTCAGAATCCTGCGCCAGCCGGGCCACGTAGGACCGCCTCGCGGCGCCCGGCTCACCGGCCGCGAGCAGCGCGTCGCCTTCGAGCGCCCCCTTGACATGAGTCACGGCCCCGGCCGGATCGGCGCTCAACAGTCCACCGCACGCGGCGGTTTCCTCCAGGCGGTGCCTGACCAGCGTCGCGAGGCTGTCCAAGCGGTTCGCCGAGCGGTCCGGTGCCAGGCGGGTGCCGGTCTCCGCGGCCGGCCGCGGGCCGTCCGCCCCGTCGATCCAGCGCAGCGCCGTCGCCTCCGCCCACTCCTGGGCCGGACGCAGGTGATACGCCCGCCAACGGGCCCGGTGGTTGACAGCGCACATGTGGGCCAGCCGCCCCGGTTCCTCGGGTACCGGGTCGTCGAGCCAGGCCGCGCACCGGCCCCGCAGAATGTCGAGGAACCGGCGGCCCAGCGGGGTCAGCCGCCAGTGGTCGTCCGCGGAGTCGAGCACCGACCACAGCTGCGTGCGCCAGAGCGCGAACTCGAAGTGCCCGAGCGCAGCGGCCCGGCCGACCGCGGAGTGGCGATGGGTCCGCCAGAAGCGGGTCACGCCCGTGAACGCGTAGATGCCCTGGAGCAGTCCGCCCAGCGGCCGGGGATCGTCACGCCAGGGCGCGTACAAACGTTCGCCGCTCTGAGGTGTGTCCACCTGGTACAGAGGGGCCAGGTGGAGCAGCCCGCTCAGCTTCGAGTGCTGGAACTCGTGCACCATCGTGGCGGCCAACTGTACGGCGTCGTCCGGTTCGGAGACCAGTACGCCGCCGAAGGCGTCCCCGGTGGAAGCGCTGCGTGGCCGGAATCGCTCGCCGGCGTCGACCGGGCTGAAGGACATCAGTCCCCGGCGCATGGCCGTCGCGGTCTGCGGTTCGTCCCGCAGGAGCAGCGTCCAGGTGCGCTCCAGGAGTTCCTGCCAGCGTTCGGCCCGCTCGTCGGGCAGCCGCTCCGGCACGGTCGGCCTGGGGTAGGTGCGATAGGGGTCCAAGTCATCCAGGGCCAGGGCGAGTTCACTGTCCCCGCGTCCCGCCCTGAGCCAGCGCAGCGGGCACCATCCCGGGCGGCCGCGATCGGGGTCCGGGGCCACCTGGACGGGCCCGTCGGGGGTCGTGATCCAGGCCTCGCCCGCCGCCGACCGCACCCGCACCGTCGTCCAGGGGGCGTCGGCGGTGACCTCGGCGGCGCCCAGCGTGGGCAGCAGCGCGTACCCGTGCCGCACCGGCACCGCGATCGTGAAGTCAAGGCCCGCCCGCACCCCCGCCGCGGCGGCGACGGCCGACAGATGACCGAGGACGACCCACAGGGGGGTCGCCTCCTCCTCCGTCCCCCGCAGCCGGCGCAGGGCCGACGACAGCCACATCCCGGTCTGCGGGTACATCAGGACCGTGTCCACCGCGGCGGGCGCGGCACGCTGGGCGCGGTCCAGGAGCTGCCATGCCTCGGTCAGGGGGAGCGGGCCGTCGGACTGCCCCGGGGTGTCCTGCGACGTCATCTCGTCCAGTACGCGCAGCAGCAGAAGTCTGCGGCTGCGTTCCGCGGAGACCAGGAGGTCCACGACGCCGTCGTCGCCGTCCCCCTCGGCGAGCGCGACGAGGCTTTCCGCCGGAACGCGGTGGCGCGGCAGGGCGGGACTGCTACCCGGCATCAGCGGTGTCCCTTGCTGTGAGGGGAGTCAGTCGTCGTAGGAGGGGTTGAAGTCGCCGCCGGCACTCGCCTGCGGATTGTCGATCCTGAGAAGGACGCCGGGCAGGGAAGGAGCGACAACCGAGTCGTCGAGGCTGCGCAGCATCTCAATTGATACCCCCGTGAGATCGACCAGATCGGACTCGACGGCGGCCATCGGCTGATCCATGACGGCCCGGCCCCTTCTTCGCAGTGCTAGCTTTCACGACCCCCACATCATGGCCCATGTATCAGCCGTCGGCCCCAGTGGGGGTGGGCGACACGGCGGCCGGTCCGCCGTCCAGGCCCTGACGCCGTGCCAGTTCGGCGGCCTCCCGGTCCAGTCGCGCTCTCGCGGTGGTCTCGCCCTCCAACAGCCTTACGGAATCGAGCAGTTCGTCCAGTGCGCCGGGGTAGCGCAGGCAGGTGCGCACGATACCGAAGACGTCGACGCGGAGGGTGGCGTCGCGGGGGCTGTTCGCCGCGACCGCCGGGTTGACGTTCTGCAGGACGAGGTCGAGGCGGGTCCTGTCCCGGACGACGGGCAGGGCGGTGAGCGCTGTCACCAGACCGTCCAGCTCGCGCAGCGAGACGGTGTCGGGCAGGCCCGCGAGACGCACCTCGCCGGACGGCGGCGGGACCGGTTGCCGGGCCAGCGCGTCCCGTCCGGCGGGGAACCCACCGGCACGCCGCAGCAGATCCAGCTCCTCGTCCGTCAGGAGGTCGAACCACTGGTCCACGCGGGCCACGGCGAGCCGCCCCGGCCCGTCCGAGCGGTGGTGGGCCCGGACGAGACCGATGAGAGCGCCGCTGTGCCAGACCGCCGCGCCGGACATGCCCTCCCACGGCGAGCGAGCGGGGTCCGGATCGGGATCGGGCGGCGCCACGACGAACTCGAGCGTGCCCTCCCTGCGGTTGGACAGGACGGAGATGGTCCCCGTGGCATGGCACGAGTCGCGGTACCGGCCGCCCACGGACTCGGGCCGCGGGTGCCGTAGCGCCGAGCCGTCCCGGAGCTTGAAGCGCGGGAATCCCATGGCGCTGCATCGCAGGACCAGGTCGCCGTCGGGCACCGGGCCGTACCGGGGTGGTGCGACGGGCGCGTGGGGTGTGGGGCCGGTGATCTCCAGCAGGGCGACGTCCGCGGACCCGGCGAGGAGCGGGACGCGTGCGGGGGCGGACCACTGGGTCGGCAGGTCGGCGTTGAATCGTACGGTGACGGCGTCGGCGTCGGTCGCGGACACGGCGTGCCCCGCGGTGAGGACCCAGCGGTCGCCCACCAGATACCCGGACGCGCGGCGGCCGGGTCCCGCGTCGCCCCGGGCGACGACGATCTCGGCGACCCGGCCGGGCTCTAGCCCGGGTGCCTGGGCTGGTGCGGCCACGGTGTCAGCGCTCCGGTGCGGGCAACCGCACGACGGTACGGGCGAGTTCGGGCACCTTGCATGCATACCCGGGCCGGCGCCGGACCAGTCGCGGGGAGCGGGCGTCAGCGGCCGCGCCTGGACCGGCGTGCCTCGGTCAGCACGGGAATCAGGGGCAGCAGGGAGAGCACGACGACGACCGCGACCAGCGGCAGCAGGAAGTCGTCGGCGTCGGGGACGGTGGTGCCGAGGGCGTATCCGGCCATGACCAGGCTCGTCGACCAGAGCAGGCCGCCGACGATCTGCCAGACGGTGAAGGTCCGGGTGGGCACGCCGAGGGCACCGGCCGCCGGGTGCAGGACGGTCCGCACCATCGGGATGAAACGGCCGATCACCAGGGCCTTTCCGTAGCCGTAGCGGGCCAGCAGCTTCTCCGCCCGGGCCGCTGCCTCCCGGACCCGGCGTTTGGAGGTGCGGGCCAGCAGGGCCCGCCCGCCGTGCCGTCCGAGCAGGAAGCCGACCTGGGCCCCGAGCACCGCACCGACCGCCGCGCACAGCAGCACCTGCCACAGCTGCAACCGGGGCGCCTGGTCGGCGCTCGCCGCGCACAGCACGCCCGCCGGGAAGAGCAGGGTGTCCCCGGGCAGGAAGAAGCCGACGACGAGCAGACCCGACTCCGCGAAGATCACCACGAGGACCCCGAGGGCCCCGAAGGTCGCCAGCACCGAGTCGCTGTCCATCGGGTTGACGGCGATCACCGGCCTCACCTCCCGACCGCTCTCGTCGGCCACCCTCTCCTTGAGCATCGCGTGCGCGCCGCCCCTTTGGCGGGTGACGGGCACGGCCGTGTCAGGCCCGGCCATGTGCCTCCTGCGAGCGGCGGGACAGCGCGTCGATGACCACGGCGGCGAAGAGCACGCCGCCCGTGATCATGAACTGGACGGCCGCGGGGGTGTCCGTGATCGCCATGCCGGAGGCGATCGACTGGATGACGAGCATGCCGAGCACCGCCGACCAGGTGGAGCCGCGCCCGCCGAACAGACTGGTGCCGCCGATGACGGCCGCCGCGATGGCGTTGAGGAGCAGCACGCCCGTGCCCGAACTCTGGCTCACCGAGGTGATGCGCGAGGCCAGGAACAGCCCGCCGACGGCGGCCATCGTGCCCGACACCGCGAGCACCGCGGTCTGTACCCGCGTCACATGGAGGCTGGCGCGGCGGGCCGCCTCGATCCCGCCGCCGAGGGCGTAGACCTGCCGTCCGTAGTGCGTGCGGCGCAGGATGACGTCGAGGCCGGCGACCACCACCAGGAAGATCAGCAGGGCGAGCGGCAGGCCCTGGAAGCGGTTGAGGAGATACGCGGTGACGAACGCGATCACCGCGAGCCCGCCGGTGCGCACCACGATGATCTGGAGCGAGCGGTGCGGCATGCCGGCCGCCGTGCGGCGCCGCCGGTCCTGGTAGGACACCAGGAAGACGAGGCCCACGGAGAGCGCCGCCAGGCCGTAGGCGACGGCGTCGTTGGTGAAGTAGTAGCTGGTCAGGTCGGCGACGAGTCCGGTCTCGTCGAGGTTGATCGTGCCGCTGGTGCCCAGGATGTAGAGCATGAGCCCGTTCCAGGTCAGCAGCCCCGCCAGTGTGACGACGAAGGCCGGCACCCGGGTTCTGGCGAAGGAATAGCCCTGCACGGTCCCCGCCGCCGTGCCGGCCAGCACCGCGACGATGAGGGCGAGCCATTCGGGCACGCCGTTGTTCACGTTCAGTACGGCGAAGACGGCCGCCGCGAGTCCGCTGATCGACCCGACCGACAGGTCGAGCTCGCCGAGCAGCAGCACGAAGACGATACCGACGGCGATCAGACCGGTGCCCACGATGTCCACGCTGAGGTTGGACAGGTTCCTGGGCGAGAGGAAGTTCGAGTTGAGGGACTGGAAGGTGATCCAGACGACGGCGAGGACGAGGACGACGGGCAGGGAGCCCACCTCGCCGGCCCGCAGCTTGCGCCGGGAGAAGGCGACCGAGCTCTCCAGGGCACGGGCGCAGCCCTCCATGGCACGGGCGACGGCCGGTCCGCGATCCGCCGGTCGGGCCTCGGCGGTGGGTGCGGTGGCGTCGGCCTGCGGATCGTCCGCTCGGTCGCGCGTCCCTTTCACCATCCCGCCTCCTGATGGGCCGGCCGGCGGGGCGTGTTCTCCGTCGCCCCGGTGATGGAGGAGATGATCTGTTCCTGGGAGGCGGTGTTCACGTCGAAGAAGCCGTTGTTGCGCCCGAGCCGCAGCACGGCGGCCCGGTCCGCGAGCGCCTTGACGTCGCCCATGTTGTGGCTGATGAGCAGCACGCCCAGGCCGCGGTCGCGCAGCTGGTCGACGAGGTCCATCACCTCGGTGGTCTGCTGCAGGCCCAGTGCCGCCGTCGGCTCGTCCAGGAGGAGCAGCCGGGGGTCGCCGAGGAGCGAGCGGGCGATGGCGACCGTCTGCCGCTGACCGCTGGACAGCGACACGACCGGGGCGCGCAGCTCCGGAACCCCCCTGGTCAGCTGTTGCAGCAGCTGGAGGGTGCGGCGCTCCATCTCCATCTCGTCGAGGAACCCGAACCTGCGGATCTCCCGCCCGAGGAACAGGTTGCCGACGACATCGAGGTTCCCGCACAGCGCCAGGTCCTGGAAGACGGTGGCGATGCCGAGATCGCGGGCGTCGTTGGGGCGCCTGATGTGGACCGTACGGCCCTCCCACTCGATGACGCCCTTGTCCGCGGGAGTGACCCCGGAGATCACCTTGATCAGCGTGGACTTGCCGGCTCCGTTGTCGCCGAGCAGGGCGACGACCTGGCCGGCGTGGATCTCCAGCTCGATGTCCACGAGGACCTCCACGGCGCCGTAACGCTTGCACACGCCGTGCAGGGCCAGCAGTGGGGGAGTGGACACGGAGACGATCTCCTTCCCATGGATCCGGACTTCCGGGCGTGGGCGTACCGGATGTCAGGTCAGCCCGGCCGCGGCGCACGCGGCTGCGAGTTGGGGGGTGCAGATCTGCCGGATCGTGTACACCCCGTCCTTGACCAGGGTGTCCTTGATGTTGCCGACGGTCACGGAGACCGGGGTGAGCATGACGGCCGGGACCCGCCGGCCACCGCGCGTCGTCACCTCGTCCTTGCCCACCCGGTCGAGGTTCTCCCCGCGGGCCGCGGCCACGGCCATGGCGGCGCCGGCCGCCGCCTCGGGCTCGAAGGGCTTGTAGACGGTCATGTACTGGTCGCCGTCGACGATGCGCTGCACGGCGCGGAGTTCGGCGTCCTGCCCCGTGACCGGCGGCACCGGGTCCACCTTGTTGGCCTTGAGGGCGGAGATGCTGCCGGCGGCGAGGCCGTCGTTGGCGGCGTAGACCCCCTGGATGTTGTCGACACCGAGGGCGGAGATGGCGGCCGACATGTTCAGGTGGGCGGCCTCGGTGCGCCACTGGAGGGTGTCGTACTCCTTGCCGATCTTCACCTTCCCATTGAGCACGGACAGTGCGCCCCTCTTGAAGAGGACCGCGTTGGGGTCGATGGGGTCGCCGTTCATCATCACGATCTGGGCGCCCGGCACCTCCTCGCCCATGGCCTCCAGCAGCGCCCTGCCCTGGAGCCGGCCGACCTCCTCGCCGTCGAAGGAGACATGACCGGAGATCGGGCCCTCGGCGAGGCGGTCGTAGGCGATGACCGGGATGCCTGCTTCCACCGCCTTCCTGACCGATGCGGCGAGCGACCTGGCGTCCACCGCCACGAGCAGGATCGTGTCGACGCCCTTGGTGATCATCGAGTTCATCTGCTCCTGCTGCAGGGCCACATCGCCCTTGGCGTTGGCCTGCTCGATCGTGCAGTCACGGCACCGTTCCTTGATCTCCTCGTCGAGCAGGGGTTTGTCCCGGGTCTCCCAGCGCGCCGTGGTGGCGTCCGGCAGCAGCACCCCGATCATCGGCGCGTCCCCCTCGGCGGAGTCGCTCCCCCCGCCCGCTCCGCAGGCCCCGAGGGCCACGGCCGTGGAAACGGCGGTCAGGGCGAGAACCGCGCTCCGGATGCGGGCCTTCATGTGAGAGACCTCCCTTGTCCTTCGCCCGGCGTGGCGAGGAGGCGCTCATGGTGTCGGGGACGCGTGTGCGGGTACGGGGCCGGCCCAGGCACAAGGGCCGGGTTCTTGGACGTGGCAGGACGACCACGTGGTCAGTCTGACACCGGCCGCGGTGATCTGCGAGCGCAGCGAAGGCGTCCCGGGGAGCGGGCCACCGGCGAGGAACAAGCTGGGAACCACCGAGAAGCCGCAGGCTGATATGTCGGGATCATCCATATATGCGATTCTGGTGTGTGGAAGCGACCGGGGCGGCGGGAGGTGGTGCCCCGATCCCCTTCGGCACCTCCGGCACGGACGGGAGGTAGGCGCGGACATGCCTCATGACGGCCGTGCCCGGACCGGAGTTTCGGCGCCGGGGGCATGGGAGGTCGGCACCGCGGGCACCGGTTCACCGCCTACGGAGCCGGAGCCTGTCACGAGTGACCGCGCCCTGACCTTCGCCGGAGCCGCGCTGGCCGCCGTATACGCGCCCACCGCCGGGAACGAGGAGCTTCAGCTGATCGAAACGGTCGGTGCCACCCCCGAGTACCGGCTGCCGGACCGGCTGTCGGTGTCGGGCGGCTCGGCCGCGACCCACGCCTTCGGCACCGACCGCCCCCTGTGGCTGAACGCCGCGGCCCTCGCCTCCTACCCCGTGGGCGCCCCCACGCCCCCGCGCGCCCGCTCGGCCTCGCTCGGCGCGCTGCCCCTGGAGCGGGAGGGCACCCGGCTGGGCTGCCTCGTCGTCGTGGGCACCTCCGCCGACGGCTTCGACGCTGGACAGCAGCGCTTCCTGGAGCGGTACGCCGACGCGGTCGCCGGCCTGCTGCTGGCCGAGTCCGGCCGGCCCACGCAGCCGTCCCTGCTGAGCCGGGCCCTGCGCGGTCTGCGCGTCGGCACCTTCGTCCTGGTGCCGGACACCGGCCTGATCGAGGCCGACGGCACCCTGCTCGAACTGGTCGGCACCACGCCCGACGACTTCGACGGCAAGGCCGACACCCTGCTCGCGCACGCCCTCCCGGAGGACATGCCCGCGCTGATGTCGGTGCTGGAGCCGTCCGCCCAGGCGCCCGGCCGACGGGAACTGGAGTTCCGGGTCCGCTGCCCCACCGGTGAGATGCGCTGGCTGAGCCTGATCTGCCGGGTGCTGGGGCACACCGACGAGCAGCCCGAGCAGGTGCTGGGCGTGGTGACGGCCACCTCGGTCAAGAGCCGCAGCGCCGACGACGTCTCCCGGATCCAGTGGCTGACCGCCGTACTCGACGATGCCCTGACGGTCCGGGACGTCGGCCAGGTGGCGGTCGCCGCGCTGCGCGAGCCCCTGGGCGCCGACCGGGTGGCGCTCGCCGACGTCCGGGACGACCGGCTCGTGGTCACCCTGCTCGACCCGCCCCAGCCCGACGCCTGGCCGGAGCTGTGGCGCGCCCAGTGGCGTTCCGAATGGCCCGACGCACCGGTCAGCGCCCTGCCGACCCTGCAACTGGCCCTGCGGGACGGCCGGATGGACCTCTGGCCCGCCGGTACCGCCCTCGAACCGGGGCTCGCCGGCATCGGTGCCGGAGGCCTGGCCGTCCTGCCGCTCCCCGCCAAGGGCCGGGTCGCCGGAGTGTGCCTGGTCGGCTGGGACCAGCCGCACGAGTTCATCCCCGAGGAGCGGTCCCTGCTCACCGCCACCGCGGCCCTGATCGGCCAGGCCCTCAAGCGGGCACACGCCTACGACGCCGAGCAGGAACTTGCGACGATGCTCCAGCGCAGCCTGCTGCCCCGGCGCCTGCCCGAACTCCCCGGCGGCACCGCCGTCGCCCGCTACCTGCCCGCCAGACGGGGTCTTCAGGTGGGCGGCGACTGGTACGACGTCATCGCCCTGTCCGAGGACCGGGTGGCGCTGGTCATCGGCGATGTCCAGGGGCACAGCGCCGGAGCCGCGACGATCATGGGCCAGATGCGCACCGCGGTCCGGGCGTACGCGGTCGAGGGCCACCCGCCCGACGTGGTCGTCTCCCACGCCAACCGGCTGCTCGTCGGCATGGAGACCGACCTGTTCGCCACCTGCTGCTATGTCGAACTCGACATGGAGGAGGGCAACACCCTGGTCGTCCGCGCCGGGCACCTCTCCCCGCTGCTGCGCCACCCGGACGGCCGTACCGAGGAGGTGGAGGTCGAGGGCGGGCCCCCGCTGGGGGTCCTCGCCGAGGCGGAGTTCCCCATGACCGCGGTCGCCCTGACCCCCGGCACCGTGCTCGCCCTGGTCACCGACGGTCTGGTCGAGGCCGCCGACCTGCCCCTGGACGTGGGCATGGAACGCACCCGAACCGCGCTCGCCGCCGCCGACCCCGCGGATCCGGCCCGGATGGCCGACGCGCTGCTCGGCGACCTCGGGCGGCGCGAGGACGACGTGGCGCTGTTGCTGCTGCGCTACGACGGCATGACGACCAGGCCGATCCGGGCCGGCTGGGTGGTGTGGCGGCTGCCCGACGCCGTCATGCACGCCCGGCGCTTCACCGCGCGCACCCTGCGCCGGTGGGACGTCGAGGACGCGGCCGACGCGGTGCTGCTCGTCGTGTCCGAACTGGTCACCAACGCCCTGGTGCACACCCAGGGGTCCGTACGCCTCGACCTGATGCTCCGCGGGGACCGGGTCCGGGTCTGCGTGAGCGACTCCTCGCCGCGCGCCCCCGCCAAGCCCGTGATCGTGGACTGGGAGTCGACCGGCGGCCGCGGGCTGCTCCTGGTCGAGGCGGTGTCGGACTCCTGCGGATCGGTGCCGGTGGCGGGCGGAAAGCAGGTGTGGAGCGAGGTCACCGTGGACCGTGGCGCACCCGACCCCGCCGACTCGAGGCTCTGAACGGAACGAGGCGAGCTGCGATGAGGACCCGTACGCTGCACGTGATCGCGGCGCTCGTCGCGGGAGTCATGACGGTTTCCCTGTCGGCCTGCGGCGAGGACGACGGAGCGGGCACGGGCAGCTTCACGGTCGGCCTGCTCCTGCCGAACCGGGTCACTCCGCGCTGGGAGCACTCCGACAAGCCCCTGATCCAACAGCGGCTGAAGGAGTTGTGCCCCGACTGCACGATGGTGTACGCCAACGCCGAGAGCGACGCCGCGCGGCAGCGGCAGCAGATGATCTCGATGATCACCAACGGCGCGAAGGTCCTCATCCTCGACCCCGCCGACAGCAGGGCGATGCGCTCCTCGATCCAGGAGGCACGGAGCTCCGGAGTCCCGGTCATCGCCTACGACCGCCTCGCCGAAGGCCCGATCTCGGGTTTCGTCAGCTTCGACGGCGCACAGGTCGGCCGGCTCCAGGGCGAGGCGCTGATGAAGGCCATGGCGGAGCGGGGGAGGGGCAGCACCGTCGTGATGATGAACGGCGATCCGAGCAGCGCCAACGCGGCGTGGTTCCGCAACGGCGCGATGTCCGTCATCTCGGGCAAGGCGAAGATCGCCCGGTCGTACGAGACGGCGGGCTGGAGCCCGGAGAACGCGCACGCCAACATGACCGCCGCGATCTCCGCCCTCGGCGCGGACCGCATCGACGGCGTCGTGGCGGCCAACGACGCCATCGCCGCCGGTGTGATCTCCGCGTTCAAGAACGCCGGTGTCAAGGACCTCCCGCCGATCACCGGCCAGGACGCGGACCTGGAGGCCGTACGGCGCATCGTGGAGGGCGAGCAGTACATGACGGTCTACAAACCGTTCGAGAAGGAGGCCGCGGCGGCCGCCGCCATGGCCGTCGCCGTGGGGCGCGGCGAGGGAGCCCGTGACGTCTCCACGACGACGACCGACAGCCCGACCACCGAGGACATCCCGTCCATCCTGCTCACCCCCAACCTGGTGACGGCCGACAACCTGAAGCAGACCCTCGTCGACGCCGGCCGCTACACCGTCGACCAGATCTGCACCCCGGCGCTCCGCTCGGCCTGCGACGACATCGGCCTCACCGAGTGAGGACGACTGGTCGGCGCGAGGCCCCGGGAGCAGCATGGAAGAGGAGCGACCCAGGGAGGTCAGCCATGAAGACCGGAGCCTCGGACTACGACCGCTGGCTGTACTCGCACACCCCCTCCCAGGCCGAGGGCGAACGCGACGAACCCGCGGAGCGCGCGGGCATGGAGCAGCACCCGGACGTCCCCAGGACCGAGCCCTCCCAGGCCGAGGGGGAACGGGGGGACGATCTCAGTACCCCGTGATACTTTGAACGTGTTCAGAAACTGGGGGTACTGGTAATGCGTGATCCGATCGTCGCGGCCCGGCACGACTCGCCCGCCGCCGCCTTGGGACCCACCGCGCTCGTCTTCGGCGTCATCGCCGCTCTGGCGTCCTTCGTCTTCTCCCCGTTCGCGCTGATCGCCGGCGGCCTGGCCGTCACCCTCGGCGCGGCGGGCATGCACTACGCCCGCCAGGGCGTCGGCCGGATGTGGACCGCCACGCTCGGCACGCTGCTCGGAACCGTCGGAGTCCTCGGCATCGCCGCCCTCCTCGGGGCGGCCTGGACCCCTTAGTCGGCCCGTTCGCCGGACGGCGCGGCCAGCGGGACGCCCAGGGCCACCGGGGTGCCGAAGTTCGGAGTGCCGTCGGCGTTCCAGGTGAACTTCTGCGCCCTGGTGCTGCGGTTCATGTCGCAGCCACCGCTCGCGGAGCTGTTGGCGTGGTAGACGATCCAGTCCTCCGTCCCGTCGGGCGACTTGAAGAAGCCGTTGTGGCCGGGGCCGTACACCCCGCCCGCGTTGGACCGCTGGAAGACCGGGTTCGGCGACTTGACCCAGGACGCGGAGTCCAGCGGGTCACCGCCGTTGTGGGTGAGCATGCCCAGCTTGTAGTCGGGCGTGGAGCAGTGGCTCGCGGAGTAGACGATGAACGTCTTCCCGCCCCGCTGGAGCACCTCGGCGCCCTCGTTGACCGCGCCGCCCACCGTCTCCCAGCTGTACGTCGGGGTGGAAAGGATCCGCCGGGTGCCGCTCGCCGTCCAGGGGTTCGACAGCGGCCGTATGAACATCGGCTGGGAGCCGTTGTAGAAGGTACCCAGCAGATAGAGCCGGCCGTTGAGCTGCAGGATGCCCGGGTCCAGCTCCCAGGTGTTGTCCTGGGCCGGGTCGAGCAGGTCGGCCTTGAAGGAGTAGGGGCCCATCGGGTCGAGGCCGGCGCTCTCCAGCACATGGATGCGCTGGGTGCCCAGGTCGAAGGGCTCGCGCCCGGCCGTGTAGTAGAAGTACCAGCGCCTGCCGTTCGGGCCGTCCAGCAGATGGAACTCCGGCGCCCACATCGTGCCCGCCCCGTTGGGCCGGGTCAGGTTGAAGATCACCTGGTCGGGGGCGGTGGCCAGTCCCGCCAGGGTGGGGGACTTGCGCATGGTGACCGTCGAGTTCCAGGTCGTCGTGGCGAGGTAGTAGTACCCGTCGTGGTACGTCAGCCAGGGGTCGGGGCCGTGCTGGGAGAGCGGGTTGGTGAAGGTGCCCGAGCTCGTGCCGCCGCCGGTGAAGGCGGGCAGCCGCCACACCCTGCCGTTCCCAGCGGAGCACGGCAGTTGGACCAGATCGGTGTCGGACGCCGACGAACCGCCGCTCGGGGCCACGCACTTGCCCGAGCCGACCGACACCAGGTTGAAGGTCTTGTCGACACCGGAGACCGAAACCGGGACGAGCCGCCACCGCTGGTTCGTCCCGCCGTGGCAGGGCCACTGGATGATCGCCGCGTCGTCCGCCGTCGAGGCGCCGTACACGTCGACGCACTGACCGGACCGCGTGGTGATCGTGTACGTGTCGCTCGTACCGGAGACCGGCGTGTAGGTGAAGTTCTGGCCGGCGGCGCCGGAGGAGCAGGCGAAGGCGCGCAGCTGGGCGCCGGTGGTCGTCGAACCGCCCGGCAGGTCCAGGCAGTTGCCGCCGTTCTGGTTGACGCCCGTCGAGGTGAAGGCGACGGCGGCGGAGGCGGGTGGCGCCACCAGGAAGGCGACCGCCAGGGTCAGCGCGGCGAGCAGCGCGGCGAGATACCGGGATCGGGTCACGGGCCGTACACCTTTGCTTCGAGGAGGCCGACGGAGTTGGTGCCGTTGCTCGTGAGCAGCACACGCAGCCGTGTGGTGTTCGTGGCGGTGAAGGTGACGCCGTTGTACTGGTTCCTGGCCAGGGGATATCCGCTCGCGCCCTGCACATCGACATAGGCGCTGCCGTTCCAGTACTGGAGCTTCCAGGAGGCAGGCATGTCGATGCCCTGGTCGTCGTCGAAGAAGTACACGTCGGCCCTGTTCAGGGTCTTCGCCGACGGCCAGGTCAGCTCGGCCCACTGCTGGCCCGTCTGAGGCCAGGTCCCCCAGCGCGGGTTGACCGTGTCGTTGGACGAGGGCGGGTCGATGCCGTCGTTGACCGCGGTGACGTTCTCCCAGGGGGAGGTGTACGAGGCGGTCGCGGTGGCGGAGGCGGCCTGGTTGGCCGGGGACTGGACGCCGCCCCGGTTGAACACCTTGACCTCGGTCAGGCCCGTCCTGGCGCCGGAGGCGTTGGTGGCCAGGACCCGGACACGCTGGGCAGTGATCGCCGGGAACCGCACCAGGTTGTAGTTGGCGCGCGGCGCGGCCGGACTCTTCGTCTGGCCCGGGGCGTCCACCCATGAACTGCCGTTGTGGTACTGGACGGTGTACGCCGAAGGAGCCCGGTACGTCGTACTCGCCGGACGGCTGTCCTTGAAGTACAGCCGCACCTCGTTGAGCGCGCGTGTGGTCCCGAGGTTCAGCTCGTACCAGTCCTGGGCCGCCGATCCGCCGGCGCCCCAGAACGGCTCGTTGGTGGGGTAGCCGTCGACCGCTCCGGCGGCGGTGCTCCCGGACCCGGTGGACGAGGCGGACACGGTGGCCCCGGCGGCGAGGTTGGTCAGATCGGCGGTCAGGTCGACACCGGCCTTGGCGAGCATGTCGACCATGCGCGGGCTGTCCTGCACGACCTGGTTGGGCGCCTTCAGCCCGGGGACGGCCGTGTGGTGGGTGACCGTGCCGCTCGTGGTCACGTCACCCGTGGCCGGGTCCCAGGTGAACGGCACCAGCGAGCCCACCGTGGCGACCCGGTTGCCGTTGACGTAGATCGAGTAGCCCTCCGGGATGCCGGGATAGCGCACCACCCCGTCGGCCGGGTCGTCCCAGACGACGGACAGGTCGGCGCCCCGGTAGCGGAGGTTGTTGACGGTGAAGTGGGACCAGCCGATGTCGATCGGGGACAGCTCGACCTTGGCGTCGCTGCGCGGCCGGAGCCCCGCGACGTCCTCGATCACCGTCCAGTTGCTGCTCCCCAGGATGTTGTGGTGGATCCAGGAGCGGTAGTCGATGGAGCTGCCGTCCCAGTCGGCCCAGAACTCGTTGGCGTCCGGCCACTGCGTGTTGCCGCCGACGTACTGCGCCCAGGTGTTCCAGTACAGGAGCTTCTTGTAGTCGGTCGCGCTCATCCAGGAGTTGGGATAGTTGCGCAGCACCGAGGAGTACAGCCGGAACTGGACGGTCGAGTTGATCGTGGAGAAGTTGTTGGAGCCGGGCTCCCCGGCCTCGGCCGCCGCCTTCTTGTCGACCTGGTTGGCCGTGTAGAAGGGGAAGACCGGGTACTGGGCCGGGTCGTCGTACAGGCGCAGGGCCTGCCGGTACGTCGCGGTGTTGGGGACGGCTCCGACCGAGAACGGATAGTAGTTGTTGATCTCCTTCCAGGGCACCCACTCGTTCGTCGACTTCAACCGGTGCTCGAACAACTGCCGGCCCGGGTTCCAGAGCACGTCGACGATGGCGTCCTTGATCTGGTTCGCGAGCGTGCGCATCTCACTCGCCTTGGCCGCGTTGCCGATCGCCTCGTAGGCCTGAGCGGCGGCGAGCGCGCCGCTGTACTGGTAGGCCGACTCGGCGCGGTCCATGTTGCCGGGCTTCCAGTGGAAGGAGACCGCGTCGGCGTCGTTGCCGGTCAGGGCGCCCCAGTCGTACTCGATGAGCTTGTTGTCGTCGTGGTCGTAGTGGGCGAGCTGGCCCTTGACGTCGCCCTCCGCGTAGCGGGCGAGGTTGGCGGCGATGCCCGGCTGGCCGCCGTGGATCTGGTAGCTCTTCCAGGCCGCCTCGGCGATGTACTGCGTGTAGCTGTTGGACCAGTTCTCCGGGTCGCCCGGGTTGTCGAGGAACCGGCCGCCCTTGGAGGTCTGGCCGACGCTCAGCCAGTCGCCGTACGCGTAGGACGGGTCGCGCAGGTACTTGAGGTCGTCGATGTGCATGGGCTGGGTGAGTGCGATCGCGTTGTTGTAGCCGAGGACGCCTTCGGTGGAGGTGGGGAACTGGAAGGTCTGTCCGGGGATGTCGGCGTCGAGGTGGTTGAAGCGCATCAGCCACCAGCGGTAGTAGATGTTCTTCTTGATCGCGGGCTCGGGCACGTCGATGTAGGGCACGTTCTGCGCCCACCAGCGGTTGTAGGCCCGGACGTGAGTGGCGAAGGCGGTCGCCGGCGAGTAGCCGGCGTAGGCGTCGTACTCCGTGCGGGACTCGGGGATCTCGTCGGTGACGAAGCCCATCACGACCTTGGTGGTGACGGTGGCTCCGGCCGGGACGGTCACCGAGCGGTTCAGGCCGCCACCGGAGGCGGTGAATCCGTCGCCCGTGAGCCTTGGGCGGAGGGTGGTGAGGTTGTTGTAGGCGTTCACCTGTCCGGTCAGTTCACCGCCGGTGCCTGTGGTGGCGTACGGCGAAGTCGCCCGTAGTTGCAGCGTGGTCGGGCTGCCGCCGTTGTTCCTGATCGACAGGTTCGTCACCGCGACGTTGTTGTCGGTGATGAACTTGGTCTGCTCGACCGTGACCGAACCTGCCGTGTGCACGCTCTTCCAATGGCTCGGCGTCTGCCGGCGCTGGGGGACCTGCTCGGTGAAGGTGCCCGGGGTGACGGCGACCGTGTAGGCGTGGTTGCCGGTGATGCTCTCCCAGTAGGCGACCTTGCCGCCGAACCCGAGCCGGGCGGGGTCGTGTTCCTTCATGAAGAGCGCGCGGCCCCGGCTCATCAGCCAGGGCCCGGCCGGGTCGTCGCCGGAGCGGGCCAGCAGCCGGTCCATCCAGAAGTCGGTGCCCGAACTCTCCGCGTCGTAGATCGCCTTCATCATGTCGCCGGAGGTGTGGGCGACGGGCGGAGCCGGGATCGCGGGGCCGCTGAAGGCGGGGAACCCGATGGTCTGCGCGGCGTGGGCGGGGGCCGCGGTGATGACGGAACAGACCAGGAGGGCCAGGGCGAGAAGGAGGCGCTGTATGCCGGGCTCTGTTCGTCTTCGCATCGGGCTCCCCTTTGCTGAAACGACCTAAAAGGTTTTCGCAACGTAGGAGCGGTCTGATGGAGTGTCAAGAGGGATCGTGGTGGCGCGAGTTCGGCGAACGTACGGTTCAGGACAGGGGGGCCGTGGAGCCCCTGATCACCACACGGCAGGGCAGCGCCTCGACCCCCGAGCGCGGTGCGCCACCGGCTATGGCGCCGAACAGCGCCTGCGCGGCCGCGCGGCCGACCTGCTCCAGGTTCATGTCGACGCTGGTCAGCAGCGGACGCGAACCGGACGTCAGCACCGACCAGTTGTCGAAGCCCATGACCGCCACGTCCTCCGGCACCCGCTGGCCCCGCTCGCGCAGGACGTCCATGACACCCCGGGCGATCTGGTCGCTGCCGCACAGCACCGCGTCGACATCCGGATGCCGGTCGAGGAGCAGCGCGGTTGCCGCCCGCCCCCAGCCCTCCGACCACGCCCCGAACCGCGGCTCGTCGACCAGGGCGAGACCGGCTTCGGCCAGCGCCGCCCGGGCCCCGTCCGCCCGGTCCCGCGCCGCGAGATAGCCCGGGTCGCCGGTGATGTGCGCGATCCGGGTACGCCCGCAGGTCAGCAGGTGCTGCACCGCGATCCGGCCGGCGTCCACGTTGTCCGGGACGATGGACAGATCCGCCGGATCGTCGGACGGGGCGTACGCGTACACGACGGGCACGGACAGCTCTCGGCCCAGGGACGGGCGCGGATCGGTGCGGCTGCCGACCACTATCAGGCCGTCGACCCGGCGCCCCAACAGGGCCCGCACATGGTGCTGTTCGCGGATCGCGTCACCCCGGGCGTCGCACAGGAACACCGCGACCTCGCCCGCGCCGAAGGCGTCCTCGGCGCCCATCAGGATCGGGATGCCGAACCGGCCCTCCAGGTCGCTGGTGAGCAGACCGACGGTTCCCGTCCGCCCGGCGAGCAGACCGCGGGCCAGTTGGTTGGGCCGGAACGACAGCCGCTCGGCCGCCTCGACGACCCGCTGCCGGGTCTCGGCGCGCACCTGGCTGCGGCCGTTCAGCGCCTTGGACGCGGTGGCGACGGACACACCCGCCAGCCGGGCGACGTCGGTGAGGGTGGCGGTGCGCGAGGAACGGGAGGGGTCGGCGGCGGGTGTCATGCGTGGCTCCTGTCTCGCGTCGCGTGCGTAAACCGTACGCGAGAATTTTCGGTAGCTCACCTGAAGTGGTTCTGCTGCGCGGGGGATTGACGGGCATTCAGCTCGGTTCTAGCTTGCTGAAAGCCTTTTCGGCTCGTTTCTTCCGGGGTGTTCGCTACGGAGGGGGATCGTCATGGGGAGCCCGGCCGGATCACACGGACCCGTCCGCCGCCTCGTCACCGCGGCCGTCGCCCTGATCGCCGCCATGGGACTGGCCACGGCCTGTGGGTCGGGTGACGGCGGTTCGGGCAACAGCGGTTCGAGTGGCGGCGGGGGCAAGGCCGCCGACGCGAAAGGTGTCGACGACGGCACGAAGCTGACGATGTGGACGCGCGCCGCGACCCGGCCGCAGAGCGAGGCCCTCGTCAAGGCGTACAACGCGAGCCACGAGAACAAGGTCGAACTCACGGTCATCCCGACCGACGACTACCAGGCCAAGGTGGGTGCCGCCGCCGGCTCCCGCGACCTGCCCGACCTGTTCGCCTCCGACGTCGTGTTCGTGCCGAACTACACCTCCAGCAGCCTCTTCGCCGACCTCACGGACCGCATCGACGCCCTGCCCTTCGCCGACGACCTGGCCCAGTCACACATCAAGGCGGGGACGTACGAGGAGAAGAAGTACGTCGTCCCGCACACCCTCGATCTGTCGGTGCTCTTCTACAACAAGGACCTCTACCGGCAGGCGAAGCTCGACCCCGAGAAGCCGCCCACCACCCTCGCGGAGTGGGACGAACAGGCGCGCGCCGTGGACGCGCTGGGCTCAGGCGTCAACGGCACCTTCTTCGGCGGGAACTGCGGCGGCTGCGGGGTCTTCACCTGGTGGCCGTCGATCTGGGCCGCCGGGGACGACGTGCTGAACGAGGACGGCACCGAGGCGAAGCTCGACTCCGCCACCGCCAAGAAGGTCTACGACACCTACCGAGGCTGGGTGGACGACGACATCGTCGCCCCCGGCGCCCGCGACGAGACCGGCACGACCTGGACCGGCGTCTTCCCCAAGGGCAAGGTCGGCGTGATGCCCATGCCGTCCACCACCCTCGGCCTGATGCCCAAGGACCTCGACCTCGGGGTCGCCCCCATCCCCGGACCCGACGGCGGCGGATCCACCTTCGTCGGCGGTGACGCCATCGGCATCTCCGCCACCAGCGAGTCGGCCGACCAGGCCTGGAACTTCCTCGCCTGGTCCCTGGGCGACGAGGCACAGGTCGACGTCGTCGCCGCGCACAAGGACGTCGTGGCGCGCACCGACCTCGCGTCCAACAAGTACTCCGCCGCCGACCCGCGGCTGGTCACCATCAACAAGCTGGTGGCCGACGGCCACACCCCGTACGCGCTGAAGTTCGGCCAGACCTTCAACGACCCCAACGGGCCCTGGCTGACCCTGATGCGCGACGCCGTCTTCGGTGACGGGGCGTCCGTCGAGAAGGACAACGACGCGGTCAGCGCCTCGCTCGCCGACTGAGTTCGCTGACCGGTTTCGCCGACTGACGGGAGTGCCATGCGGGTGAAGGCGTCACGCAAGGTTCAGGGGCTCGGCTACGCCGCCCCCACCGCCGTGTTCGTCGCCGTCTTCTTCCTGCTGCCGCTGCTGCTCGTCGGGCAGATGTCCCTGAACGACTGGCCGCTGCTCGCCGGGGACCAGGGCGCCAACGCCCCCGAGAACTACACCGACGTCACCGACAGCCCGCTGTTCTGGCCCGCCGTGCGCTTCACCCTCCTCTACACCGGGATCGTCACGGTCGTCCTCCTCGGACTCGCGCTCCTGCTCGCCCTCCTCGTACAGGAGTCCCGCCCCGGCGCCGGGTTCTTCCGCACGGTCTACTTCCTGCCCGGCGCCCTCGGCCTCGCCTCCGCCTCCCTGCTGTTCTGGGGCCTGTACAGCCCCACCACCGGACCGCTCAGCCCTGCCCTGGAGAAACTCGGCCTGGTCGACGACCCGGTGTCCTTCCTCGGCTCGCCGAACTCCGCGCTGCTGTCGACGGTGTTCCTCGTCGTGTGGAAGTTCGCGGGCTTCTACATGCTGATCCTGCTCGTGGGCCTCCAGCGCATCCCGCACGAGGTGTACGAGGCCGCACGCATCGACGGCGCGAGCCGCGGCCAGATCTTCCGCGGCATCACCCTGCCCCTGCTGAAACCGTCCCTCGCCCTGTCCCTGCTGCTCTGCGTGACCGGATCGCTGCTCGCGTTCGACCAGTTCTTCGTCCTCACCAAGGGCGGACCGGACAACAGCACCGTCACCGTGGTGCAGCTGGTCTACCGCGAGGCGTTCCAGCGCCTGGACCTCGGCACCGCGGCGGCCCTGTCGATCATCGTGCTGGCCGCGCTGCTCCTGCTCAACACCCTCCAGTTCCGCGGACTGCGCCGCGCCGACGAGTCATGAACCACCCCGCCCGCCACCCCGCCTGGAGAAGGGACTCCCCGGTGCTCACCCGAGCCCTCGGCCGGACTCCGTACTACGTCGTCGCCGGAGGCCTGGCCGTCATCTTCCTCTTCCCGCTGCTGTGGAACGCCTGGGCCTCGGTCAGCGCCCAGCCCGGCACCGCGCAGGAATCGGGCTACGGCTTCGGCAACTACCGCACGCTGCTCGACTACGACGCCGGCCTCGGGCAGTACCTCCTCAACAGCACCGTCGTCTCCGCGCTCACCGTCGCCCTGACCCTCGGCGTCTCCCTGCTCGGCGGCTACGCCTTCGCCCGCTTCGAGTTCCCGGGCAAGAACCTGCTGTTCCTGCTGACGCTGGCCATCCTCATGGTCCCCTACGCCACCCTCCTCATCCCGCTCTACGTGCTGCTCGGCCGTCTCCACCTGCAGAACTCGCTGATCGGGCTGAGTCTGGTGCTGGCCATGTTCCAGCTGCCGTTCGCCACCTTCATGATGCGGATCTCCTTCGAGGCGGTGCCGCGCGAACTGGAGGAGTCGGCACTCGTCGACGGCTGCGGCACGGCGGGCGCGCTGCGCCGGGTGCTGCTTCCGGCGGTGAAACCGGGGCTGATCACCGTGGGGCTCTTCGCGTTCCTCGCCGCGTGGAACGACTTCATCGCGCCCCTGATCCTCATCTCGGACAGCGAGAAGGCGCCCCTGCCGCTGGCCGTCGCCAACCTGCGCCAGCAGAGCATGGGCGCCGTCGACTACGGGGCCACCGAGGCGGGCGTCGTGGTCCTCGCCGTGCCCTGTCTGCTCGTGTTCCTGCTGCTGCAACGGCACTACGTAAGGGGCTTCATGTCGGGCGCGCTGAAGGGATGATGCGTTGAAGGCAAACACGGAGGGATCGCCCGTCGTGCCGGTCGCACCGAGCCGTGGTCGGCTGCGGCCGCTCGGACTCGGCGAGGTGCGGATCACCGGAGGCTTCTGGGCCCGGTACCGCGAGGTCAACGCGACCGCCACGCTCGACCACTGCCGCGAGTGGATGGAACGCGTCGGCTGGATCGGCAACTTCCGCGCCGCCGTCGAAGGACGCATCCAACGCGACCGGCGCGGCCGGGAGTTCGCGGACTCCGACGTCTACAAGCTGCTGGAGGCCATGGCCTGGGCGGGCCGCCACGACAGCGAGGTGGCGGCCCTGACCGAGACCATCGCCCACGCCCAGGAACCGGACGGCTACCTCGGCACCGCCTTCGGCCGGCCCGGCCAGCAGCCCCGCTACAGCGACCTCGAATGGGGCCACGAGCTGTACTGCTACGGCCACTTGATCCAGGCCGGGGTCGCCCAGGCCCGCACGAGCGGCGAGGGCGAGCTCACGAAGATCGCCCGTCGGGCCGCCGACCATGTGTGCGCCACGTTCGGGCCCGGCGGCGTCGAGGGCGTCTGCGGACACCCGGAGATCGAGACCGCCCTCGTCGAACTGGCGAGGGTGACCGGCGAACAGCGCTACCTCGACCAGGCCGCCCTGTTCGTCGACCGCCGCGGCCACGGCACACTCGCCGACATCGAGTTCGGCCGCGCCTACTACCAGGACGACATCCCCGTACGGCAGGCCACCGTCCTGCGCGGCCACGCCGTCCGTGCCCTCTACCTCGCGGCCGGAGCGGTCGACGTGGCCGTGGAGACCGGCGACGACGAACTGCTCGCGGCGGTCGTACGGCAGTGGGAGGCGACGATCGCGAGGCGGACGTATCTCACCGGCGGCATGGGCTCGCACCACCGCGACGAGTCCTTCGGCGACGACTTCGTACTGCCCCCGGACCGCGCCTACTCGGAGACCTGCGCCGGTGTCGCCTCCGTGATGCTCAGCTGGCGCCTGCTCCTCGCCACGGGCGAGCCCCGCTGCGCCGACCTCGCGGAACGCACCCTGTTCAACGTCGTCGCCGCTTCCCCCGCCGAGGACGGCCGGGCCTTCTTCTACGCCAACACCCTGCACCGGCGCCGCCGCGGCACCGTCCCGCCGGCGGACACCGACAGTCCGCGCGCCGAGTCGAGCCTGCGCGCACCCTGGTTCGCCGTGTCCTGCTGCCCGACGAACGTGGCGCGCACCCTGGCCGCGCTGCCGGCGTACCTCGCCACGGCGTCCGACGACGGCATCCAACTGCACCAGTACGCCGACGCGGAGATCACCACCGGCGGTATCGCCCTGCGCGTCCGCACCGATTACCCGTCCGGCGGGACGGTGTCCGTGCGCATTGCCCGGTCCCCGGACCGGCCCTGGACCCTCTCACTGCGCGTCCCGGCGTGGACCGAGGGCGCCACCGCCTCGCTGGTCGACGCGGACGGGGCCCGCCGTACCGTCGCACCGGGCACGGCCACGGTCACCCGCGCCTTCCGCCCCGGCGACGAGATCCGGCTCGAACTGCCCGTCACACCACGCTGGATCGCACCGGACCCCCGCGTCGACGCGGTACGCGGCACCGTCGCCGTCCAGCGCGGTCCGCTGGTGTACTGCGCCGAGTCCGTGGACCTTCCGGACGGGCGGGAGGTCGACGCCGTACGGGTCGATCCGCACGCCGAGCCGGCGGACGGGCCGGACGCAACCGTGGTGGCCGCCGGTGAACTGGCCGGACCGGGAGAACAGCCTGACCGGGCCTGGCCGTACCGATCGCCGGGACAGGCCGGGCCGTCCCCCGCCGAGCCGCACCGGGTCGTGCTGGTGCCGTACCACTCCTGGGCGAACCGGGGCCCTTCGACGATGCGCGTATGGCTGCCGACCACAGAGCACTGACCGGCCCTCGAAGCGACGAGACCGAGAACGGAGTCCGAGCATGGCCCAACCCCCCACCCGCAGAAGCGTGTTGAGCATCGCCGCCGCCACGGCGGTCACCGTCCCCCTCACGCAGCTGACCACAGCGTCGTACGCCGCCGCCCCCGTACCGCCGCCCTCCTGGGCCGTACACCCCTTCCCCCTCGACCAGGTCACCCTCGGCGCCGGCGTCTTCCGCCGCAAACGCGACCTGATGCTCGACTACGCCCGGTCCTACCCGGCCGACCGCATCCTGGCCGTCTTCCGCGCCAACGCCGGGCTCGACACCCGCGGCGCCAGGCCGCCCGGTGGCTGGGAGACCTTCGACGGCAATCTGCGCGGCCACTACGCCGGCCACTTCCTCACCCTCCTCGCCCAGGCGTACGCCGACACCCGCGAGGCCGCCCTCAAGGCCAAGCTCGACTACCTGGTCGCCGCGCTCGACGAGTGCCGGCAGGCCCTGGCCGAGCACGGCGACCCCAGACCGAGCCACCCCGGCTATCTGGCGGCGTACCCGGAGACACAGTTCATCCTGCTGGAGAGCTACACCACCTACCCGACCATCTGGGCGCCCTACTACACCTGCCACAAGATCATGCGCGGCCTGCTCGACGCGCACACCCTGACGGGCAACGCGCAGGCGCTGCGCGTCGTCTCCGGGATGGGCGACTGGGTGCACAGCCGACTCGGCCGGCTGCCCAAGGCCCAGCTGGAGCGGATGTGGTCGATCTACATCGCCGGTGAGTACGGCGGGATGAACGAGGTGATGGCCGACCTGCACGCCCTCACCGGACGGCAGGAGCACCTCGCGGCCGCCCGCTGCTTCGACAACACGGCGCTGCTCGACGCCTGCGCCGCTGACCGGGACATCCTGGAGGGCCGGCACGCCAACCAGCACATCCCCCAGTTCACCGGGTACGTCAGGCTGTTCGACCACACCGGGGAGGAGACGTACGCCGCCGCGGCCCGCAACTTCTGGGGCATGGTCACCGGCACCCGCATGTACAGCCTGGGCGGCACCGGGCAGGGCGAGATGTTCCGTGCCCGGGGCGCCATCGCGGCCACGCTGGACGCCAACAACGCCGAGACCTGCGCGACGTACAACATGCTCAAGCTGAGCCGGCAGCTGTTCTTCCGCGCACCGGACCCCGCGTACATGGACTACTACGAGCGGGGCCTGACCAACCACATCCTCGCCTCCCGCCGGGACGCCCGCAGCACGAGCAGTCCCGAGGTGACCTACTTCGTCGGCATGGGCCCGGGGGTCGTGCGCGAGTACGGCAACACCGGCACCTGCTGCGGTGGCACCGGCATGGAGAACCACACCAAGTACCAGGACTCGGTCTACTTCCGCTCCGCCGACGGCGACGCGCTGTACGTCAACCTCTACCTCGCCTCGACGCTGCGCTGGCCGGAGCGCGGTCTCGTCATCGAGCAGACCAGTGACTTCCCGGCCGAGGGGGTCCGCACGCTGACGTTCCGGGAGGGCGGCGGCAGGCTCGACCTGAAACTGCGGGTGCCCTCCTGGGCGACCGGCGGCTTCACCGTCACCGTCAACGGGGTGCGGCAACGAGTCGCGGCCACGCCCGGCACGTACCTCACCCTGAGCAGGAACTGGGTGCGCGGCGACCGGGTCGGCGTCAGCGCGCCCTACCGTCTGCGCATCGAGCGAGCGCTGGACGACCCCGGTGTGCAGTCGCTGTTCCACGGCCCGGTGCTGTTGGTCGCGCGCAGCGACGCGGCGCAGTTCCGGGAGTTCTCCTTCTACAAGGACTTCACGCTGCGGGGCGATCTCGCCGACGCGATCCGCCCGGAGGGCCGTCCGCTGCACTTCACGACCCACGGCCTCACCCTCGCCCCCTTCCACCTCGCCGACGACGCGCGCTACCACGCCTACTTCAGGCGAGCCGAACCCGTCGTCGTGTTCGGCACGAGCGACTCCGGTGTCCCGAACCGCGCTCGCGGCGACGGCCTGACCTTCCTCGACGTCCTCTGGAAGCAGGCGCCCTTCGCGTCGTCGGGCAGCTTCGTGGCGGCGGTTCGCGCACTGGCCGAAGCCTGGCAGACCGAGGCCCTGTTCACCTCCGCCGAACGGGACCGGGTCGTCGCGGCGGCGGTCAGCGCGGACCTGAGGAGCCGTTCGTAGAGCGGTGGGCCCACTGCGGTGTCCACACCTCGCCGTCCGGAGGGTCGTGGTGGACGGAGGCCAGGTACTCCCGCACCGCGGTCAGCGCCGGGTGCGGATTGTCGGCGCGCCAGAGGATCGAGTGCGGGTAGACCGGCGTCGGGTCACGCAGCGGGATCAGCCGCATGTCGTAGCCGGCGGGCCAGACGAGGGGCGTCTGGGTGCCGAGGAAGGTCGCCAGGGTCGAGGAGGCCGCGATCGTGTCGATGAGGGCCTCGACGCCGAAGTTGGGGCCGGTCGCCTCGATGCTCAGCCCGAAGTCGGCGGCGAGCGCGTCGTAGTACGCGGTCCACTCCGCGCCGGGGACGTTGCCCGGCATCCAGATCCGGTGCCCGGCCAGCTGGGCGGGGGAGACCGCGTCGGCGCGGGCGAAGGGGTGGGAGGGGCCGGTGAACAGGTGGATCGGCTCGTCGTGGACCGGCGTGAACTCGATGCCGTCCGGGATCCGCTGTCCGGGCATGGTGACCGCCCGGAACGTGGCGTCGATGACGCCGTCCCGGACGGCCGCGACGGCCTCCTCCGCGCCGGGCAGCGTCACGATGTCGAGGGCGATCCCGGGGTGGGCACGGTGGAAGTCGCGCAGAAACCCGGCCAGCGAGACCCGTCGGCCGACCACGTCGATCCGCAGGGCACGGCTCCCGGGACGCACCGACGCCCGCGCCCGTTCCTCGGCCTGGAGCAGCGCCCGCGCATGGGACAGGAAAGCCTGCCCGTCGATGGTGAGCTCGGCCCCGCGCGGAGTGCGGGTCAGCAGCCGCACCCCGATCTCCCGCTCCAGGGTGGCGACGCGCTTGGAGACGGCCTGCTGGGTGAGAGCCAGGTCGACGGCGGCCTTCTGGAACTGGCCTGCGTCGGCGACGGCGACGAAGGTGCGCACGGCGTTGAGGTCCACGCCCGCCACCCTAGCCATACAACGATGCGTTGTTCATCGCCGCTGGAGTTGGCTAGAAGCCGTCCACCCCCAGCTCGGTGATGCCTGCGTAGAGCCAGCTCCACACCTCGCCGCAAGGTGTCTCGCGGTCGAACAGTCCGGGGGACAGCTCGTCGATCTCGTCCATGAACACCTCCGCCACCGCATCCTGGCCCCCCTCCACCAGGTAGGGGTGCCAACAGGCGTTGCTGTAGCGGTAGACGGCCTCAAGGACGCGGGTGAAGACATCGAGGTCCGGGGCGAGCGGCACCAGTGTCCGGTCGGTCAGGCCGCCCAGCCGGCTCCAGATGTGCACGGACCCGTCGTGGCGGTGCAGATACAGCTCGCCGTAGTCGACCCTGCCGAAGGCGATCAGGTCCGCGGCGGTCACCCCGTCGGGCAGGCCGTCCCCCGGTAGCTCCTCGTCGGTCGGAGATCGCATGGCCTCGGGCCGTCGGCCCTCGTACTCGGCGCCGTGGCACAACCACACCGTGGGCAGGCCGATGTCCCTCAAGAAACGCCTGCTGCCCGGGTGTTCGAGTCCCTCGGGCAGGTCGCTCTCCGGTATGCGCAGCACATACCGCTCACCGAAGGCGTCGTCGACCCGGTCCGCGGTGAGCGGGCCCTCCGGCCGCCGTACCTCCGGTTCGGTCTCGGGCAGCGCCTCGTCGGCCGAGCCGCAGTCGATGCCCTCACCGCGCGGCCAGTCCCGCAGCACCTCCGCGTCCGTCTCGATCACCGCTATGCCCGAGGTGTCCTGGACGAGATGACGGGTCCTGCCGCCCTCGGCGGCGAACGCGAACGCACCCTCCCAGCTCTCCGGCGCGCTGAGGTTCCATTCGTTCAGTTCGGGGGCGTCGAGAGCTTCCCGTGACAAGGGCGCTTTCGGCAGCGTGTCCTCGGCCTGAGGCCTCACTCGGTCCCCCGTCTCGGCGTCGAGCCAGAGACAGCCGCGCCAGTCCGTCGCCACCTCGATGAGCAGCCGACCCTCGTGCAGACGCCGGTGGACCTGGAAGTAGTCGCCGTTCAGGCTCGGGTGGGCCACGAACCAGTTGGCGGGCCGCCACCACGCCCACACCGTCCGCCACGGCATGCCCGGCTCGGCCTTCGCGATCCCTTCGGCGTACTCCTCGTGGCCGGTCGCCTTGGCCGCGAAATGCAGCCAGGAGGCGAACTCGGCCCGCGTCACGTCGTCGCTGCCGAAGATCGCCTCGGCCTGGAGGAAGACCTCCCGCCCCTCCCGCCCCACGTCCCGCGCACCGTCCTCGGCGGCGATGTGCTTGCGCACCGCCGAGCGGTCAGCGGTCAACAGCCGTGCGGGGTCGGCCAGTACGTCGTCAAGATCCTCGTTCATACGGTCATCGTGTCACCCACCACTGACAACGCCACGAACGCCCGTAACCCCTTCAGTCTCCGCCGGCAGTCTGCCGCTGAGGCTGACTGTGCTCGCATCTTGGACTCACATCGCAGGTTCACACTGATGAACATTGCTCACGTGGGTGTACAGCATTGAGCCGGTCGTGCGACGCTCGGGCAACTCCGTTCTCCCGACCACCAGTTGGAGGGCTCAGCATGAGTGTTTCCCGGCGTACTGTGCTGGCCACGGCGGCAGGTGCCGCGACGGCCGTCGCCTCTGCGGTACCGGCCGCCGCCGCTGATCGCACACCGGCACCGACTCTGCGCAAGCTCCGCGCGGCGGCCGACTACGCCGTCGAGAAGCTCCACGCCGTCGCCCCGACCGTGACCGCCTTCCCGGTCGGCACGAAGTTCGAGAAGTGGGTCCACTCGCAGAACGGCGACTGGGTCGGCGGCTTCTGGCCCGGAACCCTGTGGATGGCCTGGCTCCACAGCGAGGACGACACCTTCCGCGACCTGGCCCTGGCCTCGGCGAAGAAGCTGGCCCCGCGCCAGTACGACACCGGCACGCACGACCTCGGCTTCCTCTTCTACCCGTCCTGGGTCACCGCCTGGCGGCTCACGGGCGACGACGCATGGCGCACCGGCGCCGTCCGGGCCGCCGACTCCCTGATCCAGCGGTACAACCCGCGCGGACACTTCATCAGAGCCTGGGGCGCGCTGGACGATCCGAGGAACGCCGGCCGGGTCATCATCGACACGATGATGAACCTCGACCTGCTGGCCTTCGCGAGCGGCCAGACCGGCGACGGCAAGTACCTGGACATCGCCGTGGAGCACGCGCGGACGACCCGGCGGGTCTTCCCCCGGCCGGACGGATCGACCCCGCATGTGTACGACTTCGACCCGGACACCGGCGGGCCGGTCGGACCGAACACCGTCCAGGGCTACAGCCCCACGTCCTGCTGGTCGCGCGGGCAGGCGTGGGGGCTGTACGGGTTCACCACGATGTACCGACGCACCTCGGAGCCGGAGTTCCTGGCCACCGCGCGCCGGCTCGCCGACTTCGCGGTGGGCGCGCTCACCCCGGACCACGTGCCCGTCTGGGACTACCGCGCCCCGCAGCAGCCGTACGACATCAAGGACGCGTCGGCCGGGGCGATCACGGCCTGCGGCTTGCTCGACCTGGCCGCGGCCACCGGCAGAACCGCCTACCGCGAGGTGGCGCTGCGGCTGCTCACCGCGCTGTCGGAGACCTGCCTGACGAGGAACTCGACCCGGGCGGAGGCCGTCGTGGCCCGCTGCACCCGCAACCGGCCGGCCGAGGACGGGGTCGAGATCTCGCTCCCGTACGCCGACTACTACCTGCTGGAGGGCATCCTGCGGGTGCTGCGGCCGCAGGACGTGGACCGGGCGATCGACCTCTCCTCGGTCTGACGGGCGGGGCGTGCGGGTCAGCCCGCGATGGAGTCCAGCTGTTCCGCCGCCGGGCGCAGGGCCCACAGATCACCGCCCGGCGGCTCCTCCAGCAGCGGAACGGCCCGCTGTGCCCGCCGGTCCCCGGCGTCGGCGGCAGCCCGCACGACGTCGGTCGCCGCGTACCGGTGGAACTCCAGCTCCGGGTGCGGCCAGGCGGCCGCGCCCGTCGCGGCGGGCAGCAGATGGTCCACCGCCTTGAACAGACTCTGTCCGTCCGGCCCTCGGTAGGCCCACAGATTCACGCCGACGTGCCTGCCGATGGCCGCGAGCCGGGTGTAGGCGACCAGGTCGAACGTCGAGTAGTGCCAGCTCCGGGTCCGGGTCAGCTCCTGGGGCTGGCTGCCGTCGGAGGCGATCTGCGGCGCGATGCGCTTGTGCCGGGCGTCCAGGACCGTTCGGCGGGCCAGGTCCTCGTCGCCCGTCGCGTAGGCGAGTCCGGCCAGTTGCATGTCGTAGAAGGTGCCGTGGTTGTTGGTGGCGGCGGCCTCCTGCTGGCCGAAGTCGCTGTTCCTGAGCCAGTCGAGGAAGTCGGCGTTCCACCGTGCCATGCCGGCGCGGTCCCGTGCGGTCCATCCCGGGGCGCCGGTCCGGAGGAGGGCGAGTGCGTCGAGGACGGCGGTGTACGACTGGGAGAAGTCGATGATGCCGATGGCCCGGCCGTCGTACTTGCACGGGATGAACTGGGCGTGGTTCAGGTTCGGGTTCATCCTCGTGGCCGGATCGAGGAACCAGGTGCGCAGCACCTGCCCGGCCTTCTCGGCGTACCGCTGGTCGCCGGTGTAGTACCAGGCGAGGGAGAGGTCGTAGGCGGAGTCGAAGGTCTTCTCGACGTCCTGGCGGTCGGTGCCGGTGTCGACCTCGGGGTTGCGCTCGCCGTCGCGTTGCGCATACGGGCAGCCCCACGGGTTGTCGGCGGTCGGCGCCTTGGTGGGCCACCAGTACGGGGCCTGGCTGAGGTAGTCGTGGACGTCACCGCCGGGTGCGGGCCGGGGCTTGTCGACGACCGTCCAGGGCCCCTGGTCCAGCCATCGGTCGGCTCGGGCCCTCAACGCCCGTACGGCTCGCTGGAGTTGCGGGTCGCCGTGATCGAGGCGGACCTTCGTACGGTGCAGGCGTGCGCCGTCCAGGACGGCGGTGTGCGGGACTCGCGGTGCGGGCGGAGCTTCCGCCCGGGCCGAGGTGGCGGGGACTGCACCGGTGGTGAACGCGGCGAGGAGCGCCAGCAGGACGATCGGGCGGGATCTTGCGCTCATGGTCCACTCCTGAGGGATGTATTCAAGTACATGAATGACGTTCAGGTGTGTGCTTAGTGACGTGAGCATGCCATGCTGGTCGGGTCCGGAAAAGGGGTCGCGCCCCGATCCGCCGGCCGCGAGGGCGAGAGGATCACCATGCGGCGCCGTCCGCCGCCATCCCCACCGCCCCCCGCAGGGGCGGGTTCCTCGGCGGTCTTACGAGGCGGGCCTGGGGTCGATCCACAACGCCTCCGAGACGGCGCACAGTTCGCCCTCGGCCGTGGCCAGCGCCGCGCCCATCGTGTGCTTGCGGCCGGACTCCGACAGCAGCCACGCGTAGGAGACGTACGGCTCACCCGTGGTGACCGGCCGCAGAACCGTGCCCGTGAGGGACGCGGTGACCGCGCCCGGGCGCTGGGTGCCGAGGAAGCGGCCCGCCCAGTTTCCGGGGCAGTCCAGGGCGCCCCAGACCAGGGCGGGCGGCAGCAGTCCGTCCGGGTCGGCGAAGGCGGGGGACGGGGTCCAGGCGGAGGCCACCAGGTCGAGTTCCGGCACCGGGGCGCAGTACACCCGTAGCCCGCGGTCGGCGGAGCGCAGGCCGCAGCCGAAGCAGTCGACCACACCCGTGGGCGGTGCCGCCCGGAAGCGCTCGGCCGCGTCGGCCGCCTGGTCCCAGGACGGCGCGGCCGGCGCGTCGGGCGGCAACTCGGCGGGGCGCGCCACGGCGAGGGGCCGTTCGCCGTCGCCCAACTCCACGCCGTCGTCCGCCGTTTCGGCGATCCGTACGGGGGTCTCCACGGGCACCGGGCCACGGAAGTCGACCCGTACGGTCCGCGCCCCGGATCTCTCGGCCAGCACGCCGGCGACGTAGCCGCCGAAGGCCACTCCGGGGTAGCCGGAGTACAGCTCGGGCACCACGATCGCGTCACTCCTCGTCATGATCCCCACTTCACCACAGCCGAATTGTTCACGGCCGGTCGGTGTGCGTCGGGCCCTCGCCAAGCGTGTCGGAGAGGGCCCTGTGTCCGACCGGCCGTAGGGATCGCCGGCCGGCGGGTCGTCACCTCAGGGCTGTGTGCGCGCTCAGCCGGGAGGTCAGCAGGTGGGCGTCGAGGAGCGCCATGTCGGCCGTGCGGGTGGCCTTCGCGTAGCCGGTGAGCATGCGTTTGGTCAGGACGAGCGCCTCGGGGGCGCGCCGGGAGAGGGGTTTGGTCCAGGCGGCGACGGTGTCGTCCAACTGGTCGAGGGGGGCGACCTTGTGCAGGAGACCGAGCCGGTGGGCGGTGTCGGCGTCGAAGATGTCGCAGGTGAGCATGAGTTCACGGATCCGCGCCGCGCCGACCTCCGAGACCAGCCGGCCCATGGCGCCGCCCCAGGCGGGCGCGAGGCCGATGCCGACCTCCGGCATGCGCAACCGGCAGGTGTCCGCGCCGGCGCGCAGGTCGCAGTAGGAGGCGAGTGCGAGGCCGGCGCCGACGACCTTGCCGTGGAGCCGGGCGATGGTGATGGCATGGGTGTTCTCCAGGGCCTGGCACAGCCGGTGGGCCTTGTCCGCGATGCGGCGCAGGGCGGCTCCGGAGGGGTCCGCGGCCAGGGCGTCCTGGTACTCCTGCCGGTCCGCTCCGAGGCAGAAGTCCTCGCCCAGGGAGGACAGGACGAGGATGCGGATGTCGGGTCGTTCGTTCAGGGCGTCGAGGACGGTGATGAGCTCGTCCAGGACACCGACGCTCAGCGTGTCGTCCTGGAGAGTGGGGTTGAGCCGGAGGTGCAGGACGGGGCCGGACTGGGCGATGTCCACGTGCCCGGGTGCGAAAGCCGGTGCCGGTGCCGGTCCTGGCACCGGCACGGGTATGGGGACCGGTGCGGCGTCGGAGGCGGGGGAGGAGGTGCGGGCGGTCAGGGGGTTCATGCGAGGGCGACATCCAGATTCAGCAGACGCCGGAACGCCACCCGGGGGGCGCGGGAGGGGCGGCGGGCCAGGGTGAGGCGGGGAAGGTGGGTGATCATTCGGCTGAGCAGGGTCTGGGCCTCCAGCCGGGCCAGGGGGGCGCCGAGGCAGTAGTGGATGCCTCCGCTGAAGGCGAGGTGCCCGGGTCCCCGGCTCAGGTCGAAGCGGTCGGGAGCGGGGTACCGGGCCGGATCCCGGTGTGCGGCTCCCACCATCAGGTGGACCATCTCGTCCGCCCGCACCTCGACGCCCTCCAGGACGCAGTCCTGTGCGGCGACCCGGCTGATGACATGGGTGGGAGGGTCGTAGCGCAATGACTCCTCCACGAACGCCGGCACGAGATCGGGCTGTTGGGCGAGCAGGTCCCAGCGGTCGGGGTCCTCGACGAGCAGCAGGGCCATGGTCGACAGGAGGGTGGACGTCGTCTCCAGCGCCGCCAGCAGGACGAACAGGGCGAGTAAGTAGACCGCCTCGTCGGCCTTGTCCCGGTCAGGTTCCAACTCGTCCCAGGTGCGGATCCAGCGGGACACCGGGTCGTCGCCGAGACGTGTGCGCCGTTCGGCCACCAGGTCGAGGAAGTAGGCGCGCAGTTCGGCCATGGCCACGTCGGACCGGGCCAACTGGCTGGCGGAAGGCAGGAGTTCCTGGGTGAAGACCTGGTCGTGGGTCAGTTCGCGCAGCCGGGACCAGTCCGCGCCGGGCAGGCCCAGCCAGTCCCCGATCGTGGCGATCGGGAGTTCCTCGCTGACCAGGGCGGCGAAGTCGGCCTCCCCGGTGTGCAGATGGTCCATCAGGGAGTCGAGGAGACCGTCGACCACGCGGCTCACGCGCGAGCCGATCTGCTCGATGGTGCCTCGGTCGAAGGTGCCGGCCGCCCGCCGGACCCGGGTGTGCTCCGGCGGGTTGAGCGCGGGCAGGGTGCGGCTGATCTCGCGGGAGGAGGAAGCGCTCCAGCGGGTGCGCTCCCCCTGCCGTTCCCGCCATCCCGTGTCCGGCTCGAGCCAGGTGCCGCTGCGCAACACCTGGTCGCAGGCGCCGAAACCGGTCACGAGGAAACCGCCCCAGGGCGCGGGGCTGACGTCTCCTCGCGACCGGAGTTCGGCGTAGAGGGGGAAGGGGTCGGCCTGGCCCTGGACCGTCCGGAGTCGGGAGAACAGGGCAACGGTGGCGCGACGATCGGATATCGGAGAGGTGACACTCCCCACGATGGCGGCTCCTTTCTGAGAGTCAGCCGCCATACGTACCCGAGCAATCATTGAAAGATTCAGTAACACACTCGTCTCATAGAGTTACCTGCGTCACGCGCCCCTGGTCCATGCCAGGAATCGGCTGAACAGCCCGCCCTTGGGCTGCGGAGCGGCGTGCGCCGGCCGAGGCGCGGGGGACGGCTGCGGCACCGGGGACGACTGCGCCGTCTGCGCGCCGCGAGCCGCCGCGGACCGGGCCGCCGCCGCCGACGACACGACGCGCGGGGTGAACCGGACGGGCACGGTCACCAGCGAACGGCTCCACGGCGTCGGCGCCCAGGCAAGCTCCTTGAAGGGGACGCGCAGTTCGACGTCGGGCAGCCGGTTGAGCAGGGACTCGACGGCCGTGGACGCGATCAGGAAGGCGGGGTCCTTGGCCGGGCAGGCGTGCGGGCCGGCGCCGAAGGCCAGGTGCGCCTTGGCGCTGAGCTGCTCGCGGTGCTCGGTCAGCTTGGGGTCGGTGTTGGCCGCCGCGAACGAGATCAGGATCGGGTCGCCCGCCTTCACGGTCCGACCGCTGAGCTCCACGTCGTGCACCGGGTAGTGGCCCGCGTAGTTGGCGATCGGCGCGTAGTTCCACAGGGTCTGCACGACCGCGTCCTCGATCGGCAGACCGCTCGACCAGTCGTCGCTCAGATACAGCGCGGCGCTGGTGCCGATCGCGGCGGTCAGGGGCATGGTGCCACCGGAGAGCAGGGTCACCAGCTGGTGCAGCACCTCCTCGTCCGTCAGCCGGGCGGAATGCACCATCAGCCGCGTGGTGAGGTCCTCACCGGGCTCGCGGCGCTTGAGGGCGATGAGTTCGGCGAGCGCCGCGCCCAGCGTCTCGTCGGCACCCGGCGTGCCCTCGAAGATGCCGCTGATCCCGACGATCACCCGGTCGCCGATCTCCGGCGGGCAGCCGAACAGGTCGCTGAAGACCAGAAGCGGAAGCGGCTGGGCGTAGGCGGCCATCAACTCGGCCTGGCCGAGGGGCTCGGAGCTGAACCGGCTGATCAGATAGTCGGCCGACTGCTGCGTCTGACGGACCAGCTGAACCTGGTTGACGGTGGCCAGACTGTCCGTCACCGCCTGCCGCAGCCGGGCGTGCGCAGCGCCGTCGCTGAACAGCGCGTTGGGGCGGTAGGCCATCATCGGCAGCGCCGGACTGTCGGCGGGCACCCGCCCCTCGTTGAGGGCGTTCCAGCGACGCGCGTCCCGCACGAACGACCCGGGGTTCTGCAGGATGTAGAGGGCCGCGTCGTAGCTGGTGACCAGCTCGACCTCGACGTCCGGCGCGATGTCGACCGGCGCGCTCGGCCCCATCGAGCGCAGCTGGGTGTAGTGCCGCTCGGGGTCGGAGCCGAACTCGGGCCCGTACAGCCGTATGTTGCCGTGAGCGGGGCAGCCGGCCGGTGTCCCGGACGGGTCGAAGTGCTGTTGCATGCCGTGGCTCCTAGCCGAGGGTGGTCATGAGGTGCTTCACGAGGGTGATCAGCGCCTGGGCCGAGGAGCCCTGGTCGCGCACGTCGCAGCGGACGACCGGGGTCTCCTCGGAGAGGTTGAGCGCCTCACGTACCTCGTCGAGCGGGTAGTCGGGGGTGCTGTCGAAGTGGTTGACACCGATGGCGTACGTCAGGCCGAACTGCTCGACCAGGTCCAGGATCGGGAAACTCTCGTGCAGCCGCTCGGGGTCCACCAGGACCAGCGCGCCCAGCGCGCCCCGGGACAGCCCCTCCCACATCTCCTTGAAGCGTTCCTGGCCCGGGGTTCCGAAGAGGTAGAGGACCAGGCTCTCGCTCAGGGACAGGCGCCCGAAGTCCATCGCGACCGTCGTGGTCGTCTTGTCCGGGTTGCCCGAGAGATCGTCGAAGCCCTCGCTCGCCTCGGTGATCTCCTCCTCGGTCTGCAGCGGCTCGATCTCGGAGATGCTGCCGATGCAGGTTGTCTTCCCGACCCCGAAGTGGCCCACGACGAGGATCTTCACGGAACGGGAGACGGCTGGATCCAGATACACGAATCACGCTCCGAATCGGGTCTTCAGGCCATCGAGCACGGCGGTGAGCAGTTCGCGGTCGACGCGTTCGGCACGCGGCGCCGGATTCCTCACATGGAGCAGGCCGTCCTCGGCCATCTGCGCCAGCAGGATGCGCACGATGCCCAGCGGCAGCCGGGTGTAGCCGGAGATCTCGGCCACGGACAGGAAGCCGTCGGCGATCAGGTCCATGACCGCTCTGGCTTCCGGAGACAGGGTGCGGGCGGCGGCCTCGGTGCCCTCCTGGGCGGTGACGAGCGTGGTGTGCTCGTACTCGTGGTCCGCGGGCAGCGCACGTCCCTTCGCGATGACGAACAGCGGCACTAAGGCGGACGTCAGTTCCAGCTCGCTGTCCGGTTCGTCATGCATCGCCGGCCTTCCCTCCCTGCGCTACCTGCCGTGCGTTGAGCCTGGGCGCCACTTCGCTCAGCCGGGTGGTGAACTCCTCGATGTCACAGTCATGGGCGGCGGCCGCCGCGAGGAAGGCGCCCTCACCGGCCGCGACGAGGAAGATCCAGCCGTGCTGGAACTCGATGACCGTCTGCCGCCAGCCCTCGTCCCGCCGACCGCCCGCGAACGGCGCGGTCGCCCGGCTGTAGGCGTGAATGCCGGTCATGGCCGCGGAGATGGTGTCCGCCAGGTCCCGGCCGATCCCGCCGCTGGCGCCGCGCGGCAGACCGTCGGCCCCGAGCAGCAGGGCGTGCCGGGCACCGCGCACCGAGCCGATCAGCTGGTCCAGCTCGGCCAGGACGAACCCCGACCCGCCCGCCGCGTCGCTTCGGCCGGCGGCCTCGGCCCGTTCCGGGGACGAGTCACCGCCGTTCACCCGGGGCGCCGAGGTGAGGTTGTTGCCCAGCCGGGCGACCAGCCGGTTCATCCGGAAGGAGATCTGCTGCATGTCGACGTCGGGTTCCGCGGCGGCGGCCAGATAGGTGCCCTGCCCGGCCCCGATCAGGAACACCCAGCCGTGCGTGAACTCGATGACCGTCTGACTCCACTGCCGGTCCTCGGACAGCCCGGCGAAGTGGGCGGTGGCACGGCTGAGCGACTGCATCCCCGCCATGGCGGCGGCGATGGTCCGTACGTCCCCGTCGACCAGGCCGTCCGTCACCCCGCGCGGAAGCCCGTCCGCGGACAGCACCACGGCGTGCCGGGCTCGGGGGACGTTGTCCACGATGTCCTGGACCATCCAGGACATGTCCGTAGTAGTCATGCGCCTTCGGACCCTTCGGGCGTCGGGGCGTCCAGGTCACGTCCGGTCAGTGTGCCGCGCTGGAACGCCCCCAGGCCCCCGCCGCCGGAACCCTGCGCCGGCCTCCTGGGCGCGGTTGCCGTCCCACCGGCCGCGCCGCCGTCGGAGGGAACGCTGGCGATGGGCGACTTGCGGGCCCCGCGCTTCGGCAGGCCGTGCACCGTGCGGGCGCCGCCCTGCTCACGGCCCTCGACCCGTCGGATGCTGCTCACCGGCACCTCACTGGCCGGCGGCGAGGTCTCCTCCATGGTCCACAGCTCCTCGGGCAGCAGAACGACGGCGCGTACGCCGCCGTAGCGGGAGACTCCCGTGACATCCACCTTGAAGCCGTACTGACGGGCGATCAGGCCGACGACCGGGAAGCCGAACTTGGGCTGGGTGCCCAGCTGGGACAGCCGGGGTACCTCGTCGCCGGACAGCAGTGCGGTCGCCGCCTGCCGGTCCTCGTCGCTCATGCTGACGCCGGCGTCGTCGATGATGATGCACAGGTTCTTCTGGACCCGCTGGAACGTTACCTCGATCGGCGCCTCGGCCTGCGAGAAGCTGGCAGCGTTGTCGAGCAGTTCGGCGACGGCGAGGGCCACCGGCGCCACCGCGGACGCCTTCAGCGCGATGCCGCTCGGCTGCATGATCTCGACCCGGTTGAAGTTGCGGATCTGGCTCTGGGCGCTGCGCACCACGTCGTAGACGCTGGCGGGCTGACTGCGCCGGCCGAGCGGGGCGCCGCACATGACCGCGATGCCCTGGGCCTTGCGGGCCATCTGCGCGTTGGCGTGGTTCACGTCCATCAGGTCGGTCAGGACGCTGTGCCCGCCGTACTTGCGCTGGATCTCGTCCAGCAACGCCGTCTGTTCGGCCGCGAGGCTCTGGAGGAAGCGGGCGGCGCCCTTGAGGACCGCCTTCGTGCTCTCCTCCGCCGCCTGCTCGGCCTCCCCGATGACACCGTCCTGCTCGTCCCGGACCCGTTGCAGTTCTCCCTGCATGCGGCCGAGCTCGCCCTCGGTGTATCTGAGCCGCTGTGCCAGCGCGGCCTCGGCTTCCCTCTTCTTCGCCCCCAGTGCGGAGTTGCGGAGTGTGAGGGCCACGACTGCGGCTACGGCTATCACCGCTATCGCAACCAGACACCAGATAAGCGCGTCTTGACTCATGGAAACCTTTCCCGGCGCGTGGTATGCAGGCGTCGACGGATACAGCTCGCGAGGATCCGCAACCCGTCACAGGGGACCGCATGACTGTTGGTGCGAAGAGCAGATCACCTCAGGCGGGTTGGGCCCGAGCGAAGTGGATCAAGGTCGCAGACGGCGGAATGCTATCACTCTCAAACATTGGCCTTGAGGCCGCCTTTGAGGTCTCCACAGGGGCAACAGACGGTTCACGAAAGCCGGTTGGGAAGCAGCCGCGCTTCCCGGTGACAGCCTGTGACCGACGGTAGGTGGGGGAACCGGAGAGTCGATCACGCGGGTCGGCGGGTTCAGACGACACGTCTCGTGTCCCGCTCCGGTCGGGTCGGTCCTGGCCGCGGGCGGCCGTGGGTCGTGGCGACCCTGGTGAGCCGAACCCCCACGGACCGGTGGCCGGACCCATGCGGCCCGGCCACCCGTCATGCGTACGGCGCGCGCCTACGGGGCCATCTCGTACGCGCCGGACAGCGCCTCGACCCGCTGCCAGACGCGCTCCGTGCGCGCCTCGTCGACGACGGGCCGCCGGACCGACGCCAGCGCCCACTCCTGCTGCTGCTCGGTCGCCGAGTCCTTGCCGTGCAGTTCGACGGCGTGCCCGGAGAAGTCCCGTACCACGACGGCGAAGAGTTCGTCGAGCACGTCCTCGTCGAGTCCGGTCAGGGCGGCCTGCTCCAGGACGAGCTGCCCGTGTACGACGAGCGCGAAGAGCTGGCCGATCGAGAGGACGAGGTCGAGGTCCCGGCTCTGTTCCGCGTCGGGGGCAGCGGTGGCGACGAACTCGCAGAGTGCGTCCGCCTGTTCGCGCAGGCGGGCGACGTTGGGCAGATGCGCGTACGCCTCGAAGGCCGGGCGCCAGTCGTGGAAGCGCACCGAGCCCAGACCGCGGGCCGGACCCTGCCGGAACAGGAAGTCGTCGTCGGCCGCGTCGAGGCGGGTCGGCACGCCGGGGTACTCGGCCGGGTCGAGCAGGTGGTTGCGCATGAACTTCAGGATCAGCGCCAGGTTGACGTGGACCGTGCCCTCCAGCTTCGGCAGGCCGCGGATCTCCACGGCCGCCTGGCTGAAGTAGTTGTCCTTCTCGAAGCCCTTGGCGGCGACGACGTCCCACATCAGGTCGATGACCTTCTCGCCCTCCGTGGTCACCTTCATCTTCGTCATCGGGTTGAAGAGCAGGTAGCGGCGGTCGTCGGGGCCGGCGGAGCGGAAGTAGTCGACGGCGCGGTCGCTGAACAGCTTCATGCCGACGAGCCTGACGTACGCGTCGGTCAGCTCGCGCCGCACGTGCGGGAAGGCGGTGACCGGGCGGCCGTAGAGGATGCGGTTGTGCGCGTGGGTGACGGCCTCGTACATCGCGTGCTCACAGATGCCGATCGAGGCGGTGCACAGGTTGAACTTGCCGACGTTGACCGTGTTGAGGGCGGCGTCGAAGGCGGCGCGGCCGGTGTGCAGTACGTCCTCGGCCGTGACGGGATAGTCCTCCAGGCGGAACTCGCTGACGAACTTGGACGAGTCGACGACGTTCTTGACCAGGTGATAGGCCGGGTGACGGCTGTCGGCGGCGAAGAACACATAGCCGTCGGGGCCCTCGACGTCGGTGCGGCGGCCGAAGACGGAGACGAGTCCGGCGGCGTTGCCGTTGCCGATGTAGTACTTGGAGCCGGTCGCGCGGAAGCCGCCGTCGCCGTCGGGCGCGAGCAGCATGTCGGTGGAGTAGATGTCGGCGCCGTGGGCCTTCTCGGACAGGCCGAACGCGAACACCTCCCCTTGGGCGAGGAGTTCCGCGGCGCGGGCGCGGGCGGCGGCGTTGTCGCTCTGCCAGACCGGGCCGAGGCCGAGGATGGTGACCTGCCAGGCGTACCAGTAGTCCAGGCCGTAGAAGCCGAGGATCTCGTTGAGCGCGGCGATACGGGCGGTGTCCCACCGCTTGTCCGGCTCTGCCTGCCCGGCGGCGGAGGACGGCGTCAGGAAGGTGGCGAACAGGTTCTCCTTCGCGGCGAAGGCGAGGAAGTCACCGAGCCACGCGCGGGTCCGGTAGTCCTCGATCAGCTGCCGCTTCCCGCGCTCCTCGAACCAGTCGACGGTGGCACGCAGCAGGCGGCGTGTCTCGGGGTCGAAGTGCGCGGGGTCGTAGGTGCGCGGGTTGAAGAGCAGTTGGTCAGCCATGGTGAGGGACCCTTTCGGCTGGTGGATGGATGGGAATCGGGAGATCGCACGCCTGGGAGCCGGATCCGGAGCCGGAGGCGAGGAGACGCAGGCGCGTGCGGTGCGGTGCGGGGTGCGGTGGCGGTCAGCGGCCCGGGCCGAACCGGGCCAGCGTGGCGAGCACGTCGTCCAGCCAGTCGATCATCATCCGCTCGTACGCGATGCCACCGCGCAGTACGACGTGCTGGAGCTCTCGCTCCGCGTCCAGCGGCGCTTCCGCGGCGGCCGCGCTCGCCTCGGGCCCCGTGAAGTCCCGCTCCGCGCCCGCGACATAGTGCGCCAGCCGGTCCCGGTGCGCCTGCCGGTGTCGCTCCACCTCGCGGATCAGGGCGGCCGGGTCGTCGAAGGCGGCGCCCCGGATCTTCACTGCCAGGTCGTGGCGGACGCTCTCCGGCTCGATCGGATCGTGCAACCACGAGGACAGCGCGGCCCGGCCGAGGTGGGCGACGGAGTACTCCTTCTTGTCCGGCCGTCCCTGCTGCGGGACGTCCCGGGCTTCGACCCAACCGTCGTTCTCCATGCGTTTGAGCACGCGATAGATCTGCTGGTGGGTCGCGGTCCAGAAGTAGCCGATGGACCGATCGAAACGCCGGGCCAGCTCATAGCCTGATCCCGGCTTCTCCAGGAGCGACACCAGGATCGCGTGTTCGAGCGCCATGACGACGATCGTGCTATGCAACTCGTTGCATAGCAACCCTCACCCGCCCTGATGCGACGCGGCTCACCTCCGGACGTGGTCCCCCGTACCCACGGCGAACGAGCAACCGCTTTGTTTTTACGTTGCTGACGCTTCAGCAGGCGCTGTTGTGCTGGCGGCTCTGAGAACCCCAGGAGGGTCCCGTGGCCGAGGCACTGATGGCACTGCGGAACGGCCCCGCAGATGTCGTATCGCAATTCACCCTGTCGGCAGGCGCCGGCGACCGGGCGCTGTACTCCCTCGACGAATTCCACCGCTGGTGGGAGGGCCGTTGCCAGGTCGAGCAGTTCTCCGTGCAGCGCATACCCTTCGCCGAACTGGACGGCTGGCACTTCGAGCCCGAGAGCGGCAACCTCGCCCACGACAGCGGCCGATTCTTCTCGGTGCAGGGGCTGCGCTACCGCCCGGACGGATCGGCGGAGCTGTCACAGCCGATCATCAACCAGGCGGAGACCGGGATCCTCGGGATTCTGGTCAAGGAGTTCAACGGTGTCCTGCACTGCCTGATGCAGGCGAAGATGGAGCCGGGCAACGTGAACACGTTGCAGCTCTCCCCGACGGTGCAGGCCACCCGCAGCAACTACACCCGGGTGCACAAGGGCGGCAGAACCCGCTATCTGGAGTACTTCCACGGTCCCCGCCGCGGCCGGGTGCTGGTCGACGCCCTGCAGTCCGAGCAGGGCGTCTGGTTCTGGCACAAGCACAACCGCAACATGGTGGTCCAGGTCTTCGAGGACGTACCCGAACACGAGGACTTCCACTGGTTGACGCTCCAGCAGGTCCATGAGCTGCTGCGTACCGACAACCTCGTGAACATGGACGCCCGCACGGTGCTCGGCTGCATGCCCCTGGCTCCTGCCGGAGACACGCACGTCGGCCCCGGCGACCCGTTCACGAGCGCGCTGCGGGAGTCGTACGATCCGCGTGCGTCGGCGCTGCACAGCACGACCGAGCTTCTGAGCTGGTTCATCGACTGCCGGACGCTGCACGACTGGACCGCCCGGCTGGTGCCGCTGAACGAGGCGGCCGGCTGGACCCGCACCGCTGACGAGGTCGTCGGCGACGGCGACGCGCACTTCCGGATCATCGCCGTGGCGGTCGGTGCCGGGAACCGCGAAGTCACCCGCTGGTCGCAGCCGCTGCTGGAACCCCTCCAGCACGGCCGGTCGGTCTTCCTCGCCAAGCGGATCGGCGGAGTGCTGCACCTGCTGGTTCAGGCCCGGCCCGAACCCGGGCTCCTCGACATGGTCGAGATGGCGCCCACCGTTCAGCTCCCCGCCGTACAGGGCGCCGGATCCGCCGCACGGCCCGTGCCGTTCGCCGCCGAAGCCGAAGCGGCCGGCCCCGACCGCATCCGCTTCGACGCGCTGCTCTCCGAGGAGGGCGGACGCTTCCACCACGCACAGACGCGCTACCAGGTCATCGAGGTGGGTGACGACTTCCCGCTGCAGGTGCCGGAACAGTTCCGCTGGATGACGGCCCACCAGCTCGGCTCGCTGCTCGAGCACAGTCACTACCTCAACATCGAGGCGCGCACCCTGCTCGCCTGTGTGCACTCCCTGCGCTGCCGATAGGAGGAACGCGTGCGAGTCCTTTTCACACCGATGGCCTGGCCGACCCACTTCTACCAGATGGTGGGCCTCGTCTGGGCGCTCAGAGCGGCGGGGCACGAGGTGCGGGTCGCCGCACAGCCGTCCCTGATGGACGCGGTGACCAGCACCGGCGCCATCGGCGTGTCGGTCGGCGGCGGCTACGACCTCATGTCCGGCATCGCCGACCTGGTCAAGACCCGCAAGGGTGTCGACCAGCAGCCCAACATGGTCGGCCCCGGCGAGTTCCACGCCGACGTACGGCGCAAGCTGCTGGAGCTGCGCATGGTGCCGCACATCAGGACCGCCGAGGACATGGCCGAGGACCTGGTGGACTTCGCCCGCGCCTGGCGTCCGCACCTGATCGTCGCCGACCCCCTTGCCTACGCCGCCCCGCTCGCGGCCGCCGCCGTCGGCGCGCCCGTCGTCCGGCATCTGTGGGGTCCCGACATGTCCCGCCACGTCAGCCTGCCCGGCAGCGGCGTCAGCGCGGACGAGGACCCCAAGGCCGCGTGGCCCCGTGAACTGGTCGAGCTCTACCAGCGCCACGGCGCGCGGCCGGCGCCGGACTTCGCGGTCCTCACCCTCGACACGTGCCCGGAGAGTCTCCAGGTCCCGGGGGTGCCCCACCGTGTGCCCATGCGCTACACCGCTCACAACGGTGCCGCGGTGGCCCCCTCCTGGGTGCTCACTCCCGCCGAGCGGCCCAGGATCTGCGTCACCTGGAGCTCGTCGTGGGGCGCGTTGATGGGGGAGGAGGCCTTCCTCGTGCCCCGGATCCTGGAGGCCCTGGACGGGTTGGACGCCGAGATCGTCGTCGCCGTCAAGAAGGCCGACCGGGCGCGGCTGCCCCAGAGCGTCGTCGGCGTCCGTGTCGTCGAGGACATGCCGCTGAACCTGATCCTGCCGACCTGCCGGGCCATCGTCCACCAGTCGGGCTCCGGCACCGCGCTGACCGCGGCGCTCTACGGCGTTCCCCAGCTGACCCTGCCCCAGGTCGCCGACGAGGGCCTCGTCAGCGACCAACTGTCCCTCGCCGGCGTCGGTATCGGCCTCAAGGCGGACGAAGCCGACACCGGTGCCATCACGGCCGCGGCGTCGAGGCTCCTGTCCGACGACGAAACCCTCGCGGCGGCACACCGCCTTCAGGAGGAAATCCTTGCTCAGCCGACGCCGTCCGAGGTGGTCGAACGCCTCGAAGAACTGGTCTGAGAGCCCACAGTGAAAGCACTCGTCCTCTCAGGTGGAAGTGGCACCCGGCTGCGGCCGTTCAGCCACAGCATGCCCAAACAACTCGTCCCGGTCGCCGGGAAGCCCGTCCTGTTCCACGCCCTGGAGGCGCTCAGGGAGGCCGGGATCACCGAGACCGGGGTCATCGTCGGGGCCCCAGGCACCGCCGTACGCGCCGCCGTCGGCGACGGGTCGCGCTTCGACATGTCCGTCACCTACATCCCCCAGGAAGCGCCGAAGGGCCTCGCGCACTGCGTGATGGTCGCCCGCGACTTCCTCGCCGAAGACGACTTCGTCATGTATCTGGGGGACACCGTCTACGCCGGCGGGGTCACCGCAGCGGTGGACGCCTTCCGGGAGGGGCGCGCAGCCGCCCAACTGGTGGTGACCAAGGTGGAGAACCCCTCGCAGTACGGTGTCGTCGAACTCGACGCCACGGGGCTCGTCACGGCCATGGAGGAGAAGCCCACCGCCCCGCGCAGCGACCTCGCCGTCACCGGCCTGTACTGCTTCACCCCGGAGATCCACGAGGCCGTACGTGCCATCCGGCCCAGCCGCCGTGGCGAACTGGAGATCACCGACGCCCTCCAGTGGCTGATCCTCCGGGGCAGACCCGTAAGGGCCCGGACATTCTCCGGTTACTGGGCCGACACCGGCACCCTCCACGACCTCCTGGAATGCAACAAGGTCCTCCTGGAGGAGATCACGCCCCGCAACGACGGCACGGTCGACACCGCCAGCCGGATCTCCGGGCTCGTCGTCATCGAGGCCGGGGCGATCGTCGAGCGCTCCAAGATCACCGGGCCCGCGGTCATCGGCGCCGACAGCACCATCATCGACAGCGAGGTGGGACCCTACAGCTCGTTCGGCCGTGGCTGCCGGCTGCGTGACGCGGGGGTGGCCCACTCGATCCTGCTGGACGGCGCCTCGGTGCAGGGCGTACGCCCGATCCGGGGATCGATCATCGGGAGGGCCGGGGAAGTCCGGCAGAGCCAGACCCCCTCCGCCGGCCACCGGCTGATGGTGGGCGACGACAGCCGGATCGAGGTGTCGGCATGAGGATCTTCGTCACGGGCGCAGCCGGATTCATCGGCTCCCACTACGTACGCGGTCTGCTGGACGGGGACTGCCCCGATGACGTCGCCGACGCCGACGTCACCGTCCTCGACAAGGTCACCTACGCCGGCAACCTGGCCAATCTGCCACTTGGCCACGCCCGTCTGACCTTCGTCCGCGGAGATGTCTGCGACGCCGAGTTGCTGGGCGAGGTGCTCCCCGGGCACGACGCGGTCGTGCACTTCGCGGCCGAGTCGCACGTCGACCGGTCGCTGATGAGCGGCACCCCGTTCGTCACCACGAATGTGCTGGGCACCCAGGTGCTGCTGGAGGCCTGTCGGCGCAGCGGCGTCCGACGTGTCGTCCACGTCTCCACGGACGAGGTCTACGGGTCGGTGCCCACGGGCCACTCGCCGGAGACCGCACTGCTGGAGCCCAACTCCCCCTACGCGGCGTCCAAGGCGTCGAGCGACCTGATCGCCAGGGCCTACTGGCGCAGCCACGACCTCGACCTGTCGATCACCCGCTGCTCCAACAACTACGGGCCGTACCAGTTCGTCGAGAAGGTGATCCCGCTGTTCATCACCAACCTCATCGACGGCAGGGACGTCCCGCTCTACGGCGACGGCCACCAGGTACGGGACTGGCTCCATGTGACGGACCACTGCCGGGCGTTGCACCAGGTCCTGCTCAGGGGGCGCGCCGGCGAGATCTACAACATCGGCGCGGGCCAGGAACTCACCAACCGGGAGCTGACCGGTCGTCTGCTGGAGTTGTGCGGGGCGGACTGGGACCGAGTGCGTCAGGTGCCGGACCGCAAGGCGCACGACGAGCGCTACTCCGTCGACACCGCCAAGATCCGCGAGGAGCTGGACTTCGTCCCGCGGGTCACCCTCGACGAAGGGCTTGCCGACTGCGTCGCCTGGTACCGGGACAACCGTGAGTGGTGGGAGCCCCTCCGGCGTGCCGTCGCGGAGCCCGCCGTACGGAACTGACCGGCCCGACACCGAACGGGCGCCCGGGGGGGGGGTAAACACCACCCCCCCCCCGGCCCCGGGGGGGGG
>CBFGZZ010000021.1:0-44356 GCA_965653385.1 uncultured Streptomyces sp.
CCGGCCGGGGGCCGGGCCGCGCGCGGGGAGCGGAGCGAGCCGCCTTGAACCAGTAGAGAAGGTTGTAACTCAGTTGGGCTGCTGGGGTTGTCCGGCCTCAGTCGATGCTTGACCGGCCGGCTTCACCTAGTGGGCGTCGTGGCCTGCGGCGCGGAACTCATCCAGAAGCTGGAAGAACAACTCCATGGCAGGCACGTCGGTCTGCTCTGCCCTGCGCTCGATCTCGACCGCCCAACCCAGCGAGCTGGGGTAGGCCATCCCTAGGCGCTTCCACAGCCACTGGGCGAATGGCCCTTGGCTCCCGGCGCGAAGGTTGCAGTCTTCGCTGATGCCATGGACACCAAGGGCCGCTGTGTAACCGATCAGCATGGACTCCAGGTGCAGAAGCGACCGGCCTCGCACCCACATGCCCGGACGTAGCCGGACTTCGTCCAGGAAGTCGTACAGATCTGTCAGCTCGTTCAGCTGTCTGGGCCTCCGTGCGGCCTTCCCCGTGTCTGTCATGGGGCCACGCTAATGGAGGGCGTCACTGCTGATGGCTGTCGTGGCGCGGCTTGAAATCGTACGCACAGGAAGGGAGTTGGGTGCCCTGTCGGTGTGCGAGCGGCAGGAAGATCACCGGCCGGATCGTCCAGGTGATGCGGGTCGTGGCGTGGGTGACGGACACCGTGCAGGGATCGCAGCGCAACAGGACTCGGCGTGTCTCTATGCGGCCGTCGTACAGCCACTCCCACGCCTGGGCGGATGCGTCCGGGTCGAATGCCGGGGAGATCGTACGGAGCGCGACCGCAACCCATCTGTCAGCCTGCGGTGCCGAGTAGGCGTCGAACGACCCCCGGAGCTCCAGCCCGCCCTCGCCGTTGAGGTCTTCGGTCCAGCACTCGCACCAGTAGCCGCGGCGGGCCTCGTCCTTCAGCACAGGCGGTCTCCCGGTCGGGTGCCGGTGAACAGTTCCGCGGTGACGGTGTAGCCGGCCTTGCTTCCGTGGACGATGACCCGGTGGGCGAGCGCGGTGACCATGTCCAGGCCCCGGCCGTGTTCGGCCTCGTCGTCCTGGTGCTCGGCCTTTGGGGCCGTGCCGGTTCCTCCGCCGTCCGTCACCGACAGGGCGATCACCTGCCTGGAGACCGCCAGGGCCAGGTGGAAGCTGCCCGTCTCCAGGCCGCTGGCCGTGTGGAGGATCGCGTTCGCGCTCAGTTCGCACACGATCAGTTCGGCGTCGTCGGCCAGGGGTGATCCGCGCAGGATGTCGCGGGTCCAGCGGCGGGCCCGGCTGACCTCTTCGGGAAATCCTGGGCAAGTGAGTCCCCAGACCCGGGCGGTGCTCGTATACTCGTGCATACAAGTTCCTTCGTGCTGGTAGGCCGCCATGTGCAGCGGGTTCGGGCTAGACGAGTTTCACGCCGTCGTGGGCGCGGATGGCCGGCGGGGATGCCGCGTCCAATGCGTCCAGGACGCGGATCGCGTATGCCTCGTCGGCAAGCTCGGTGACTTCTTCGCGGGTGGCCCAGCGCAGGGCGCGGGTCTCGTCGCCGGTGGTCGGCGTGCCGTCGGCCGCCTCGCACCGGAAGACCAGCGAGACGATCAGGCCCGTCATGTTCTTGTAGACCCCGGTCAAGGTCGCAGGAAGCTCGATCTTGATGCCAGTCTCTTCGAGAACCTCACGCTGAAGAGCCTCGGGAAGGGTTTCCTCGCGTTCGAGGACTCCGCCCGGCGGTTCCCACTTGCCGTTGTCGCGGCGCTTGATCAAGAGGGCCCGGCCCTGGTCGTCGACGATGACTCCGGCGACGCTCACGGAGTGCGGACGGTCGGTGCTCACGTTCCTTGGCCCTCCCGGCTGGCTAGGCTCTCCACCGTAGCAACAACAATCGCCCACTCGTCTAGATATCTAAAGGAGTACACGTGCCCTCTCTTCCTTCCGGCTTCCTCGGTGATCTCGACCCCACGAGCGATCGTGCGGTGTTTCGGCAGATCGCCGACCAGTTGCGCGAGGCCATCGACCGCGGGCGGTTCAAGGAGGGTGAAAAGTTGCCCTCGGAGGCTGAGCTTGTTGACCACTACGGGGTATCCCGGATGACGGTCCGCAACTCCTTCTCCGTCCTCCAGGGTGAAGGGCTCGTGCACGCCGAGCACGGCAAGGGCGTCTTCGTCCGGCCCCGGCCCCCCGTGCGGCGGCTCGCCTCCGACCGCTTCGCCCGGCGCCACCGCGAGCAGGGCAAGGCGGCCTTCATCGTCGAAGCCAACGCGGCCGGCAGTCACCCCCAGGTCGACGGCCTTGAGGTCAAGGAAGAAAAGGCCAGCCAGGACGTCTCCACCCGGCTCGGGTCCGTGCGTCGGGTGCTGGCTCGTCGGCGCAGGTATCTGCTGGACGGGCGGCCAGTCGAGTTCGCGACCTCCTATCTGCCGCTCGACATCGCGCGCGGTACGCCCATCGCCGAACCCAACCCCGGGCCCGGCGGCATCTACGCCCGTCTTGAGGAGCTGGGGCACCGCCTCGACCACTTCGAGGAGGAGATCCGGGCGCGGATGCCCTCGCCGGCCGAGGTGAAGACGCTCCGGCTGGCCTCCGGTGTGCCGGTGATCCACCTGATCCGGACCGCCTTCGACGCCGAGGGGCGGGCTGTGGAGGTCTGCGACACGGTCATGGCTGCGGATGCGTACGTGCTGTCGTACCAGCTTCCGGCGACGTAATCAGGTGGTTTGCGGTGGTGCGCGGGGGATGCTTCTCCGACTCGTACACCCCAACAGGCATACTCGTATAGACGAGTGGGCAAGTGGTGTGACAGAGTCGTTCGCGTGAGCCCGTAGACGGGTTCATCGGACGCATCGGCGAGTCGTCGCTGATCAAGGTCACCGTGCCCGAGGGCGGCGTGGCCGACGGGCTGGCGCTGGGGGCGCCGGTCGCCCTGCCGGGGCTGGTCGCCCGGCCGTGGGAGTCAGTGTTCAACGGGCAGCAGCGTCATGGCATCGCCTTCCGCGCCGCCGCCGTGACTCCGGCCGCCTTCCCGGCCGCCATGGGAGCCACCGCCTGATGAGCAACCTGGTGACACTTCTGGAGGTGGGTGGTCCTGTCGCCGCACTCGGCGGCGGGGCCGCCTACGCCCGAGCCAAGCACCCCCGCGTGTACTGGCCCACGGTCGGCCTGCCGATATCCACCGCCCGGCTCCTCGGGACGTACGGCTCGGCCATGGAGGCGTGCGGGCTGACAGTGGCGCCGTCCCGGCTGCGGGTCCTCGCCGTCAAGGCCACCACCCGCCGGGAGGTCCGGCCGGTACCGCCTCGGCGGGGCATCATCCGGCCCACCTCGACCGGCCTGCGGCTTCGCCTCCGGCTCGCTCCGGGCCAGGAACCGGCGGACGTCGCCGCCTCAGCCGAGCGGCTGCGGCACGCTTGGGGCGTTCATGCCGTGTACGTGACGACGGTCAAGCCGGGCGTGGTCGAACTGCGGCTCGTCGGCTTCGACGTACTGCGCAACGTGCGCATGCCCCGCAAGGTCGCCGCCGAGTTCCTCAAGGTGCCCGTGGCACTGCGAGAGGACGCGACCCCGTTCGTCCGCGACTACCGCACCATTCCCCACCAGCTCACCCTCGGCGCCACGCTGTCGGGCAAGTCCATGTACCTGCGCCATTTGATCACCGGGCTCGCCCAACAACCCGTCGCGCTGGTCGGTATCGACTGCAAGCGGGGTGTGGAGCTGGCACCGTTCGCTTCCCGGCTCTCCGCCCTCGCCACCGATCCCGAGCAGGCGGCCGAGCTGCTGCCCGTGCTCGTCAAGGAAATGGAGGACCGCTACGACCTGATCAAGGCCCGGCAGGGCATCGCCCCGGACACCCCCGACGAGGAGATCACTTCCGACATCTGGGGCCTGCCCGAGGGCGAACGCCCGGTGCCGATCGTGCTGTTCGTCGACGAGGTGGCCGAACTCTTCCTCGTCGCCACCAAGAAAGACGAGGAACGGCGGGACGAGATGGTCACCCAGCTCATCCGCCTCGCCCAGCTCGGCCGCGCCGCCGGGATCTACCTGGAGGTGTGCGGGCAGCGCTTCGGCGCCGAACTGGGCAAGGGCGCCACCATGCTCCGCGCCCAGCTGACCGGTCGGGTCTGCCACCGCGTCAACGACGAAGCCTCCGCGAAGATGGCCCTCGGCGACATCGCCCCCGAAGCGGTCCTCGCCGCCTGCGCCACTCCCGAGCTGCCCGGCCTGGCCGTGGCCGGTGACACCTCCGGCGGCTGGTCCCGCATCCGCACGCCGTACCTCTCCCTCGGCGACGCTGCCGGGATCTGCCGGGCCTCGGCCCACCTGGTGCCCGACCTGCCCACGCTCAAGCCGTTCCAGCCTTATGTACCCGTACGGCCCGTCGAGTCCCCGGCCCCGGCGGTGCAGCCGCGCCCGGTGACCGACTGAGCCTCACTCCCACTCCGGCCGGCGTGACCGTCTCGCGCCAAGTCCCTACCCCTCCCATGCCTGAACCCAAAAAGGAGCCGCTCCATGCGCGCCCAACTGGCCCGTGTCGACGCGGTGCTCGTCCAGGCGCTCATCGCCGCCGCGCTGTCCTTCGCCCACCTGCACGACATCGCCTCAGCGGCCGGACAGGACGGATGGAAAGCCTGGGCCTACCCCGTTTCGGTCGACCTGCTGCTCGTCGCCGCCTGGCGCCGACTGCGCTCCGGTGCGGCGAAAGCGGCCGGGTGGTGCTGGTTCGTCATCGCCCTCGCCGCCTCCCTCGGCGCCAACGTCGCCACCGCCGGCCTGCTCGACATGAACGACGTCCCGGCCTGGCTGCGCATCCTCGTCGCGGGCTGGCCCGCCATCGCCTTCCTCGGCGGAACACTCCTCGCCCACACCACACCGACCGCGATCGACGAGGACGCCGAGCCTGGGGACGGCTACATGGGCCTGGAGGACGCCCCCGAAGTCGTCCCGAACCTCGACTCGGAGGCACCGCCGGAAACGCCGCCGACTCCACCCGCCATCGAGCCACCGCCGCCCGAGCGACCCGCCGTTGCCGTCCCGGCCGCTCTCGTCGAACACGCCCGCAAGGTCGCCGCCGAGCACCACACCCGCACAGGCACACCCATCGACACCCCGACTCTCCGCGCCCGCCTCGGTGTCCCCACACCCATGGCCGAAGCCATCGCCGCCCAACTCACCTGACAGACGAGGACACCATGCGCCCCTTTATCCAGTCGGCCCTGGAGCGCTCCGCCGAGCTGACCCGCGACAACCGGCTCGTGGACGCCGTGGCCCTCGCCGAAGCCGCAATCAAGCGGGCCACCCCCAACGAACACCGAGAGATCGAGCAGTGGCTCACCGACCACGCCCACGACTTCACCGGAGAGGACGCCCGCTGATGTCCCGCCGCTTCCGAAACGTCACCCGCATCGACCCCGTCCAGGTCGCCACGTCCTACGACGGCCGGGGCCGCGAGAAGCACACCGCCGCCTGCACCGCCCCGCGCTGCGGCTTCTCCGCCGACTACGACAGCCGCGCCGCCGCCGAACTCGCGGCCCGCACGCACCGCTGCCCTGTCCGCTGATCCGCTGAAAGGACCCCGTACACCGTGACCGTCAGCCTGCCGCTAGTCGTCGTCCTCGGCCTCTTCGCCTGGGGCGCGGTCAAGTTCCTCGGCGTCCGTACCTGGGTCGTCGTCCTGATCGCCCTCTTCGGCTTCTGGCTCTCGCAGACCTTCCTCGCCCCCGCCATCGAGTCCGGCACGCGTACCGGCGTGGACGTCATAAACGGCTCACATACCTAGACGAGTAGATGAGGAGATCGTGACCGTGTTCCTGCCCAAGTACCCCGACAACCCGACCCCGCCGCCCGCGCACACCCACGCCCCGGCCGACCCTGCGACCGTCCAGCGCACGCTCCCGGCGGTCCACATCAGCCCCGCCGTGGTGGCGGCCGTGGTCGTCGGCGGTGTCGTCCTCACCGCGCTCCTGGCCGCCGTCGCCCTCTCGGCCATCTCCGTCGCCATCGCGGCCGTGGTCCTGCGCTCCCTGCTCCGCGAGCACAACCGGCCCTGACAGCGCGCCACGCACCTGGGGCGGCACACACGACCAAGCATCTGCCGCCCCAGGGCCACAACTCCTGACCGAGCCAGTCAGAAGGAGACCGCCATCTTCACCCGTACCACCCCGCCCCCGCTCCCGGAACTCACGAAGCTCGCTGAGCACGGCACCCTGCCCGGTATCCTCCGCCAGCTCTCCGGCCTCGGCGGCTGCACCCACCCGATCCGCCTCGACGGCCACCGCACCGAGTACGACATCGACACCACCACCGGCGAGATCGGCCGCGTCCTCCAGCACCTCGACTCCACCGACCTCCCGGCCGGGAACCTCCTCGTCCGCTGCAACAACCGCCGCACCACCCGCTGCGCGGCCTGCGCCGAGGTCTACCGCCGCGACACCTTCCACCTGATCACCGCCGGACTGCGCGGCGGCAAGGGCACCCCCGAACAGGTCGGCGCACACCCGCGCGTGTTCGCGACGTTCACCGCCCCGAGCTTCGGCCCGGTCCACAACCGCCCCTCCAGCGGGCGCCCCTGCCGCTGCGGCACTCACCACGACCAGGACGACGAGACACTCGGCACCCCACTCGACCCCGACACCTACGACTACGAGGCGGCCGTTCTCTGGAATGCCCACGCCGGACCACTGTGGCGGCGCTTCTCCACCTACCTCCGCCGTGAAGTCGCCAAGCGCGCCGGCCTGTCACAACGCCGCTTCCGCGAACACGCCCGCGTCTCCTTCGCCAAGGTCGCCGAGTACCAAAAGCGCGGTGCGGTCCACTTCCACGCGGTCATCCGCCTCGACGGTCCCACCGGCGGCGACACCCCACCGCCCGCCTGGGCTACGGCAGAGCTGCTGACCGACGCCATCGAGGCGGCTGCGGCCAAAGTCCGGGTGGACGGACCCTTCATCGACGGCCGCGCCCACACCTTCACCTTCGGCCGCCAACTCGACGTCCGCACCATCCGCTCCGCCGACTTCAACGACGGCCAGGAACTGACCGAACGGGCCGTGGCCGCGTACATCGCCAAGTACGCCACCAAGGGCGCCGAGACTGCCACGGGAGCTCTCGACCGGCCGCTGAAGTTCGCCGCGGAACTCGCCCAGCTCGACATCAGCGACCACGCCCGCCGCCTCATCCGAACCGCCTGGACCCTCGGCGCCCGCAAGGACCTGGAACACCTACGCCTGCGCGCCTGGGCCCACATGCTCGGCTTCCGCGGCCACTTCTCCACCAAATCCCGCCGCTACTCCACCACCCTCGGCGCCCTCCGCGACGCCCGCGCCCAATGGCGCCGCGCCAAACCGCTGCCACCCAGCCTGAGCGCGAGAACGCCACGACGTACGTCCTCGCGCACTGGGTCTTCGCCGGAACCGGCCTGACCGACACCGAATGCTGGCTCGCCACATCCCTCGAACCCGCCCCCGGAACGGAAGGAGAACCGACCCATGGCTAAGCGCCATCTGGCCGTCGCAGAGGCCGCTATCGAGCCGCGTGCTCTGCCTTCGCGGTACCTGACTCCTCTGGACGTCGCCGAGATCCTGGGCGTGCCGGTCGAGACGGTCTACCAGTGGCGGCGGAAGCGCACCGGACCGCGTGGCTTCCGGGTTGGCCGGCATCTGCGCTACGACCCCGTGGACGTGCGGGCCTGGGTCGAATCCCTGATGGATGGGGCCGCTGCCTGATGGCCGGACACATCCAAGACCGCTGGTACAGAACGGAGACCGGGCCGAATGGCAAGGCTCGCAAGGTCAAGACGGAGCGGTACGGCACGGGGTCCCGTTACCGTGCCCGGTACATCGGGCCGGACGGTACCGAGAAGTCGAAAAGCTTCCCGGATCGGCAGAAGCGGCTCGCTGAACAGTGGCTGGCTCACACCGAGGCGGACATGGCGCGCGGGCAGTACATCGACCCGCGTGCGGCTCGAATCACCTTCGAGCAGTACGCCGAGAAGTGGGTGAAGCACGCGCCGGACCCGAACACCCAGGCATCGATGGAGTCGCAGCTCCGGCTGCACGCCTTCCCCTACCTGGGCTCGCGCCCACTCGGCTCTTTCCAGCCTGCTCACATACGCGACTGGGTTCGGCAGCTTCAGGAGAACGGCGTCCGGGGCTCGTACGCGCGGACGATCTACTCCAACGTGCGGGCCGCGCTGAGTGCGGCGGTGGATGACGGGCACCTTCCCCGGAACCCTTGCGCTGCCCGGTCGGTCCGGCCGCCCACGGTGGACACCAAGAGGATCACCCCCTGGACGCCGGAACGGGTCTTCGCCGTCCAGGCCGCCATACCTGAGAGGTATCAGGCCATGGTTGACCTGGGCGGCGGCTGTGGGCTTCGTCAGGGGGAGATCCTCGGTGTCGCCGTCGACGCGCTCGACTTCGAGTCGGACACGCTCCACGTGGTCCAGCAACTCAAGCTGAGCCGGAGCAAGGCGGTGTTCGCTCCGCCCAAGGGCGGCAAGCTGCGGGACGTACCGCTTCCTGGGCCGGTCGCTGACGCGCTGCGGGAGCACATGAAGCGGTTCCCACCGGTCGAGATCACCTTGCCGTGGAAGGTGGCGGACGGGCCTCCGGTGACCAAGCGGCTGATCTTCACCGGTCCGCGTGGCGGGCACGTCTGGCGTACCTCACTCAACGAGGAGGCGTGGAAACCGGCGCTCGCCGCTGCTGGGGTCATCCCGGTTCGTGAGCGTGGCCAGACCTACGCCGAGTCACGTGAGAACGGCATGCACGCGCTCCGGCACTTCTACGCGTCGGTACTCCTCGACGCTGGGGAGAACATCAAGGCGCTCGCTGAGTACCTGGGTCACTCGGATCCTGGACTGACGCTGCGGGTGTACGCCCATCTGATGCCGTCTAGCCAGGAGCGCACTCGCAAGGCCGTGGCATCTGTCTTCGATCGCCGCTGAAGAGCTCTGCGTACGATCGGGGAGGGATACGACGCTACTTGAGTCACGCGAACAGTTCGACGAAGACGTTCACGGTTGAGACTAGAGATCTTAAGTTCACACACGGACTCACGAACTTGATTGAATTAGCAGTGCGTGGGAGATTGAGATGCAAGCTCTGGATAGCTCGCGAAGGTTCTAGAAGACTCTAGAACGACCGAGGACCTGGATCCGGCGGCAACCAGACCCAGGCCCTCTTGCAGTCAACGAGCCCGGTCGCCTATCAGCAGACCGGGCTCGCTGCATGCACAGCTCCCGGTCACGACCGTCCTCGCGCGTGACTCGCTCATCGAGCGAGCTGCATCACGCCGGTAGCGATGGTCACCAGTAGACCGACCCCCGCAAGCCAGACCTGCCACTTCTCGGCACCGGTCCACCTGCGAGGCTTGCTCTTCTCGACACACACCTCTACCACCTCCCTTCTCCTCCAGCCGACCCATCTCTCGGGCCGGGGCCTCGGAACTCACGTGCCCCAACACGGAGTTCAAGGGAGGTTCAGGTAAGGCGGTTGAAAGCATACCGGTAGCGCCGACAGCCACCGGGGTATGCGGGGCACTCCCGGAGACGGCACGAATACCTCTGACGGCCCAGAGACGGCCCAGCCCCAGCAGAAAGCCCCCGCCCTGCCGAGAAACAGCAGGTCGGGGGCTTACGCGTGGGCGCTTACTTCTTCTTGCCCTGGTTCTTGACCGCCTCAATAGCCGCCGCAGCCGCCTCCGGGTCCAGGTACTTCCCGCCCGGCGTCACCGGGTTGAAGTCGGCGTCGAGCTCGTAGTAGAGCGGGATGCCGGTGGGGATGTTCAGGCCCGCGATGTCGGCGTCGGAGATGCCGTCGAGGTGCTTGACGAGGGCGCGCAGCGAGTTGCCGTGGGCCGCGACCAGGACCGTGCGGCCGGTCAGGAGGTCGGGGACGATGCCGTCGTACCAGTAGGGGAGCATGCGGACGACGACGTCCTTCAGGCACTCCGTGCGGGGGCGCAGCTCCGGGGGGATCGTCGCGTAGCGAGGGTCGTCGGACTGGGAGAACTCCGTGCCGTCCTCGAGCGGGGGCGGCGGGGTGTCGTAGGAGCGGCGCCACAGCATGAACTGCTCCTCGCCGAACTCGGCGAGGGTCTGGGCCTTGTCCTTGCCCTGGAGGGCGCCGTAGTGGCGCTCGTTGAGGCGCCAGCTGCGGTGGACCGGGATCCAGTGGCGGTCGGCGGCCTCCAGGGCCAGCTGCGCCGTGCGGATCGCTCGCTTCTGGAGGGACGTGTGGACCACGTCGGGCAGGAGGTCGGCGTCCTTCAGGAGCTCGCCACCGCGGACCGCCTCCTTCTCGCCCTTCTCGTTGAGGTTGACGTCCACCCAGCCGGTGAACAGGTTCTTCGCGTTCCACTCGCTCTCGCCGTGGCGGAGGAGGATCAGCTTGTACGGTGCGTCGGCCATGCGTCCGAGCGTAATCCACGGCTTCGGCCGGGTGTGCCCCCCGCCCGAGGAGCGGACGGTTGACGGGATCTGTTAATTGAGTGGCCTCGCGGAGCGGCCCGCTTGTAAGTTGCGTTCGCCGCCTTGACTTCTTACATCCGTGGGGGATTCCGCATGTCCGTCGCCGCCCTGAGACGTGCCACCCGAGAAACCGTCTCCGGGCTCCCTCGCGAGTTCTGGTGGCTGTGGACCAGCACGCTGGTGAACCGGCTCGGGGCCTTCGTCGCCACGTTCATGGCCCTGTACCTCACCCTCGACCGCGGGTACTCCGCCACCTACGCCGGTCTCGTCGCCGCCCTGCACGGCCTCGGCGGCGTCGTCTCGTCGATCGGCGCCGGCGTCATGACCGACCGGCTCGGGCGGCGGCCCACCCTGCTCGTCGCCCAGGCGTCCACGGCCGCCTCCGTCGCGCTCCTCGGGTTCATGCACCACCCGGTCGCCATCGCCGCCGTCGCCTTCCTCGTCGGCGCCGCCTCCAACGCCTCCCGGCCCGCCGTGCAGGCGATGATGGCCGACATCGTCCGGCCCGAGGACCGGGTGCGTGCCTTCTCCCTCAACTACTGGGCGATCAACCTCGGGTTCGCCGTCTCCTCCATGGCGGCCGGGTTCATCGCCGAGGTCAGCTACCTCTCCGGGTTCCTGATCGAGGCCGCGATGACGGCCGTGTGCGCGGTCGTGGTGTTCGTGAAGCTGCCCGAGTCGCGCCCGCCCCGGCAGACCGGTACGGAGAAGGGTGGCGGCGAGGAGGTCCGGCTCGGGACCGTGCTGCGCGACCGGCGGTTCATGGCGGTCGTCGGGCTGTCCTTCCTCGTCGCCCTCGTCTTTCAGCAGGGGGCGGTCGGACTGCCGGTGGCGATGGGCTCGGCCGGGTTCTCGCCCGCCGACTACGGGCTCGCCATCGCCGTCAACGGGGTGCTGATCGTCGCGCTCCAGATCCCCGTCACCCGGTTCATCGAACGCCGGGACACGGGCCGCATCCTCGTCGTCTCGTCCCTGCTCGCCGGCTACGGCTTCGGACTCACCGCCTTCGCCGGCTCGGTCGGCGTCTTCGCGCTGACGGTGTGCGTGTGGACGCTGGGCGAGATGCTGAACGCCCCCACTCAGACCGGGCTCGTGGTGCGGCTGTCCCCCACCCAGGGGCGTGGCCGGTACCAGGGCATGTACACCCTGTCCTGGTCGGTGGCGGCCCTCATCGCACCCTTGATGTCCGGCCTCGTCATCGACCGCTTCGGCGCCGAGTGGCTGTGGGGGATGTGCGCGGTCATCGGTACGGCGGCGGCCTTCGGGTACGCCGTCCTGATGCGCCGACTGGGCGCTCAGGAGCCCGCCGCCGACGAGGACGGAACGCCTGCCGCCACCTCGAAGGCCGAGGTCAGCCCCGCCTGACCGGTCGGCCGTCCACGTCCTCAGGGATGCATCCGCGCCCCCTTCATCACCTTGTCCACCGCGTTCCTCGGCCCGTACACCGCCAGTCCCACCACATCCAGCTCGCCCGTCGGCACGGCCCGCACCGCCGCCCGGTTGTCCCGGTCGTTGCCCGTCGTGAACAGGTCGGAGGTGAAGACCGCGCGCGGCAGGGCGCGGGACAGCACGCGCGCGTGGGCCGTCGTCAGCGTCTCCTTGGTGCCCTCGAAGACCAGCACCGGCTGGCGGAACATCGGCAGGTAGGGCACCGCGTCCGCGTCCTCGTACTCCTCCCCGATCACCTCGGGAAGCTGCGTGCCCAGGCCGCTGACCAGGAACGCGGTGACGTTCAGGCGTTGCCAGGTCTCCAGGTCGTCACGCAGCAGCACGGCGATCTTCGTGTCGAAACGGACAGGGGACTGGTCGGTCGTACGGCTCGCATCGCTCATACGACGACACTCGCGGCGGCCGTACGCCCCCGTCTTGTACGTTCTTTGCATGGCCGCCGCACGGAACCGCCGGGAAGTCTCCGCGTGGCGCCCCTCCGTCCCGGGCGTCACCGAGGTCTTCCACGCCCACTTCACCGAGTACGCGTACCCGATGCACGTCCACGAGGCCTGGACGCTGCTGATCGTCGACGACGGCGCCGTACGGTACGACCTCGACCGGCACGAGCACGGCACCCCGCACGACACCGTGACCCTGCTGCCGCCGCACGTCCCGCACAACGGCTCCCCCGCCACCCCGCACGGCTTTCGCAAACGGGTGCTGTACCTGGACAGCAGCCGGCTGGGCGACGACCTGATCGGCCGGGCGGTCGACTCCCCCGACCTGCGCGACCCGGTGCTGCGGCGGCGCGTCGGCCAGTTGCACACCGCCCTCGCCCGGCCCGGCGACGAGCTGGAGGCGGACAGCAGGCTGACCCTCATCGGCGACCGGTTGCGCGCCCATCTGCGGCCCGAGGCCGTCACCGACGCCCCGCGCCGTGACCCCGATCTCGCCCGCCGGCTGCGCGAACTCCTCGACGAGCGCGTCGTGCGGGGCCTCGCCCTCGACGAGGCGACCGGGCTGCTGCACGCCCATCCCGCCCATCTCGTACGGTCGTTCAGCACGGCGTACGGCATCGCCCCGCACCAGTACCTGATGTCCCGCCGCGTCGACCGGGCCCGGCGACTGCTCCTGGAGGGCCGGTCGCCGGCCGAGGTGGCCACCGCGACCGGCTTCTACGACCAGTCCCATCTCACCCGGCACTTCCGGAAGCTGGTGGGCGTGCCGCCGGGGCGCTATCGCGACAGCGCGCGCTGAGCGTCGTACAGATTGCGCGGGCGTACGGCGTCCGTCGTGCCGTACAGCTCCAGGCGGGAGCGCAGGTCGCCCGCGAAGTCGGGGATGTCGATCTGGTCGAACTCCGTGACCTCGTTCAGGCCGACGGTCGCGGAGTACGGGGCCAGGCCGTCGAGGCGGATCATGCCGGCGCGGCCGTTGGTCACCCGGATGTTCCAGTGCGTGAAGCGGGCGCCGAACAGCGGGCCCGCGCTGGCGTCGCCGCCGTGGCGGCCGTCGTTGTGGACGGTGATGTCGGTGCGGACGTCGGCGAAGGGCAGGCCACGGTGGCTGTCGAAGGTGCCCGTCCGCATGTCGCCGCGGGACCAGACGTTGTGGGAGGACAGCCCCTCGACGTTGATGCCGTGGAGCTGGGTGCCGGGCGGGGCGGGAGTGGTGCGGGCCTCGATCGTGAAGTCCTCGATCAGGTTGTCGTGCGAGCCCTCGCGGCAGAAGTAGGGGTGGTGGCTGCCGCGGCCCGCCACGCGCGTGTGGCGCAGTGTGCAGGCGGAGGCGGCGACCAGGCCGAAGCCGTTGTCGACGTGGCGGACGGTCACGTCGTCCACCCAGCAGTCGTAGGCACACTGGAGGACGACCCCGTTGTGGCCCTTGTCGAGGAGGTGGGGCTGTTGCGGGGTCTCCGTCGCCTCCAGGGTGAGGCCTTCGACGCCCGAGCCGGTCAGTTCGGGCACGTGGGTGGTCAGTCGCGGGTCCCATTCGGGGCGCAGGTCGAGCGGGAGCGGGCGTTCCAGGGTGACCTCGCGGCCGTGCACGCGGGTGATGCGGACGGGCCACTCGTAGGGGACGTACGAGATGAGCTTGGTCTTGTCGTCCCAGGTGTAGGCCTCGGGGCCCGGGCCGCCGCCGCACATGTGCTGCAGGAGGGTGTGGCCGGTGTCGTCGGCGAGGCGGAGCAGGACGAGGGCGCCGGGGCGCAGGGCCGAGGGGTCGTCGGCCGTCACCGTCCAGGAGCCCTGTCGGGCGGGCGCGAGGGTGGTGAGGGTGCGCCACTCGTCGCGTCTGTTGCCGGTCCAGCCCTCGAAGGGCCAGGCCTTCGCCCTGATCGCGGCGACGAGGGAGGCCCAGCGGGCTGCGGGGGCCAGCCATATGAGGCCGCCTGCCCAGGACCAGGACGACTTGTCGCCGCCGTAGCGGGATCCGTAGGCGCCGATCAGTTCGGTGAGGTTCTTGGTCGCGTGGAGTGTCGTGCGGGTGCTGCCGGCGCCGCGGAGGACCACGTTCGAGTGGCCGATGCGGATCAGGTCGTCGATGCGGAACGCGCCGGGCGGGAGGGTGACCGTGCCGCCGCCTGCCCTTCCGGCGACGGCGAGGGCGCGGTTGATCGCGGGGGCGGAGTCGGTCGTGCCGTCCGGTACCGCGCCGAAGTCGCGTACGTCGGTGGTGCGGGGGTGGCGGGGGAAGCGGCGGTCCCCGGCGCGGCAGCCTGCCCGGCCTATATAGGGGATCTGGGGGTGGGTGAAGGGGGTGCGGGTGAACTCCCGCCAGAGGGAGGGAGTTCGGGGAGGGGCCGCGAGGGCGGGGGCGGCGGTGAGGCTCAGTGCGGTGGCGGCCATGGCGGTGGCACCGAGGAAGAGGGTCCGTCTGGGCATGCCTTGCGCGTTGCTCATGTCCGTGCGTCCTTCCATGCGAATTTTCATGGATGTGAACGACGTTCAGATCTGCGTCGGCGGGTGAGCATGCCACGAGACCCCTGCGCCGGGAAGAGGGTGCGCCGTGGGTTACCTGGTTGTTATTTGGTACGGACCTGAGTTCAGCCGGTGGACCGTTTGGTCAGATGGGCGAACGCGTCCAAGTTGCGCGTCGACTCGCCGCGCGCCACCCGCCACTCGTACTCCTTGCGGATCGCGGAGGCGAAGCCGAGCTCCAGGAGCGTGTTGAAGGCGCCGTCCGCCGCCTCCAGGACCTGGCCGAGGAGACGGTCGATCTCGTCGGGGGTGATGGCGGACAGGGGCAGCTTGGCCGTGACGTAGATGTCACCCAGTCGGTCGACCGCGTAACTCACGCCGTACAGCTTGAGGTTGCGCTCCAGGAGCCAGCGGTGGACGCCGGACTCGTTCTCGTCGGGGTGGCGGATGACGAAGGCGTTGAGGGAGAGGGAGTGGCGGCCGACGAGGAGGGAGACGGTCGTCGACAGTTTGCGGGTGCCGGGGAGTTTGACGACGTAGTTGCCGGGGGCCGGACTCTCCCAGTCGAGTTCGGCGTCCTTCAGGGCTCCCTCGACGACCTGTGCGACGACCTGCTCCGCCTTCTGTGCGTCAGCCATGGTGGGAGCGTACGCGACGGCGGTGGGCCTGGGTCGCGGCCGTGTAGACGTCCGCCGTGGCGGCGGCCGCGGTGTCCCAGCCGAAGGACTGGGCGTGCCGGGCCGCGGCCTCGCCCATCCGCGGGGACAGATCGGGGTTCTCGGCGAAGCCGTGCAGCACGCGCGCGTAGTCGGCCGGGTTGTGGCCCTGCACCAGGTAGCCGGTACGGCCGTCCCGGACCGCCACCGGAAGGCCGCCCACGGCTGCCGCGAGGACGGGGGTGCCGGCCGCCTGTGCCTCGATGGCCACCAGGCCGAACGACTCGCTGTACGACGGCATGACCAGCACGGATGCCGCGCGGAACCAGTCCGCGAGCTGCTCCTGGCCGACGGGTGGGCGGAACCGTACGACATCCGCGATGCCCAGGCGGGCGGCGAGCTTCTGCAGGCCCTCGGGCTTGGCCATGCCGCTGCCGCTGGGCCCGCCGACGATCGGGACGAGGACGCGGGAGCGGAGGTGGGGGTGCTCGTCGAGGAGGACGGCCACGGCGCGCAGGAGGATGTCCGGCGCCTTCAGGGGCTGGATGCGGCCCGCGAACAGCGGAATCAGGGCGTCCTGGGGGAGGCCGAGGCGGGCTCGGGCGGCGGCCCGGCCGTCGGCCGGCGAGAAGCGGGTGAGGTTGACGCCGGGGTGGACCACCGCGACCTTGTCGGGGGCCGCGGCGTAGTGGCGTACCAGTTCGTCGGCCTCTTCGGAGGTGTTGGCGATCAGGCGGTCCGCGGCCGTGACGATCTGGGTCTCGCCGATGACCCGGGCGGCGGGCTCGGGGGTGTCGCCGTCGGCGAGGTTGGCGTTCTTGACCTTGGCCATGGTGTGCATGGCGTGCACCAAGGGGGCGCCCCAGCGCTGGGCTGCGAGCCAGCCGACGTGGCCGGAGAGCCAGTAGTGGGAGTGGACCAGGTCGTAGTGGCCGGGGCGGTGGCCGGCCCAGGCCTGCATCACGCCGTGGGTGAAGGCGCAGAGCTGGGCGGGGAGGTCTTCCTTGTTGAGGCCCTCGTACGGGCCGGCGTCCACGTGGCGGACGAGTACGCCCGGGGCCAGCTCGACGGTGGGCGGGAGGTCTGCCGCCGTGGTGCGGGTGAAGATCTCGACCTCGATGTTGATCGCGGCGAGGCGTTGCGCGAGCTCCACGATGTAGACGTTCATGCCGCCGGCGTCGCCGGTGCCGGGCTGGTGGAGCGGTGAGGTGTGCACGCTGAGCATGGCTACGCGGCGGGGGCGGCGGTGGAGCCACCCGAGCCGGTTGACGTAGTGGCTCACGTGGCGGTCCTCCTTGGCTGCGGGCATGCCTGGGGGAGGGTGTGGGCGCCCTCCAAGGGGGTGCAACAGCGGAAGGCCCGATTCCCATTCCTGGTGGGGTGTTTTTTGCCTAGGAATTACCGGGTGTCGCTCAACTGTTCGGTGGGTGGGTGCGTGGGGGTCGGAGCCGCCCCGGTGCGGTGGCCCCCGCCCGAGGGCGGCCACTTACCCTCGTAGGCATGACTGCCCGCGCCTCCCGCCCCGTGGGAACGGTGACTCGCGGGACCACCAATCCGAATCGGCTGCGCCGTATGGATCGGTGGATCGCCCATGTGCATGGTGCCGCGTTGCGGCGGGCCGTCGAGCCTGTGGCTGTCGATCTCGGGTACGGCGCCGCTCCCTGGACGGCCGTCGAGTTGCTCAGGCGGCTGCGGGGCGTTGCTCCTCGGGTGCGGGTGGTCGGGCTGGAGATCGAGCCGGCTCGGGTTGCCGCCGCCAGGCCGTACGAGCGGGACGGGCTGGTCTTTCGGCACGGGGGGTTCGAGATTCCGGTCGCGGAGCGGCCGATGCTCGTGCGGGCGGCCAATGTGCTGCGGCAGTACGAGGAGGGGGAGGTCGCCGGGGTCTGGGAGCGGCTGTGCGCTCGGCTTGCGCCGGCCGAGGCGGGGGGCGGTGGCGGGTTGCTCGTCGAGGGGACCTGTGACGAGATCGGGCGGCGGCATGTGTGGGTGGCGTTGGGGCCGGAGGGTCCGCGTACGGTGACCTTCGCGGCTCGGTTGGGGTCGTTGCAGCGGCCTTCGGATCTTGCCGAGCGGCTGCCGAAGGCCCTTATTCATCGCAATGTGAGCGGTGAGCCCGTGCACGCGTTTCTACGGGACTTCGACCGGGCCTGGGCCGCCGCGGCGCCGTATGCCTCGTACGGTGCCCGGCAGCGGTGGATCCGGGCGGTGCGGGACCTCGCCGTGGACTGGCCGGTGGTCGACGGGCCGGGGCGGTGGCGGCAGGGGGAAGTGACGATGCTGTGGGAGGCGTTGGCGCCGCGGGGGTGAGGGCGGGTCCGGGGGAACGATCTCCGGGAGTTGTTCGTCACAAAGGCGGGGAGATCGTCATGACGGGGAGGGAAAGGGGGGAAGCAGACCTCTGTCACTTTGCGCGTCGACATGGCACGATCCCCCGTAAGTTACTGACGGGACATCAGTTTGGGGGCACTGGTATGGGTTCGGGCAAGCGCGGCCTGGTCGCCGCGGCCGTGACCGTCGTCTGCGCGGTCACCGTTCTGGGAGCATCGGGAACGGCTTTCGCGGCACCTTCACCGACCCCGAGTGCCTCACCGTCCGCGTCGCACAACGACCTTGAGGCCGTGCGCAAGAAGCTGGACAAGCTCTACCACTCGGCCGCCGTCGCCACCGACGAGTACAACGCCGCCGAGGAGGCGGCAAAGACGCAGTCCGCCCAGATCGTCGCGCTGGCCAAGAAGATCGTCGAAGGCCGGGAGAAGCTCGCCGACTTGAAGAAGCGCGCGGGCGCCGCGGCCGCCGCCCAGTACCGCTCGGGCGGACTGCCCGACGAGGCGCATCTGCTGCTCAGCGACGACCCGCAGGCATTCCTCGACGGCACGGGCCGGGTACTGCAGGGGCAGCGGGCGACCAAGGGGCTGCTGGCGGAAATGACCCGCACCCAGCAGGACTTGGAGCAGTACGCCAAGGACGCCTCCGCCCAGTGGCAGAAGCTGGAGGACGGCCGCAAGGCCAAGGCCGCCGCCAAGAAGAAGATCAAGAAGCAGATCGCGGCGGCCGAGAAGCTGGAGTCCCAGCTGGAGGAGGAGGAGAAGGAGCGCCTCGCCGAGCTGGAGGCGGCGGCCGCACACAAGGCACAGACCGCGTGGCTGGACTCCGGCATCCTGAAGGACATCAAGGGCGAGGCGTCCGAAAAGGGGCGCAAGGCCATCGAATACGCCACCGCCCAGCTCGGCAAACCGTATGAATGGGGCGCCGAGGGACCCAAGACGTACGACTGTTCGGGCCTCACGTCGGAGGCCTGGGCGAGCGCCGGCAGCGGCATTCCACGGACCTCGCAGGAGCAGTGGAAGCAGCTCAAGCACATCGACATCGAGGACATGCGCCCCGGCGACCTCATCATCTACAACGACGACGCCAGCCATGTCGCCCTGTACATCGGCGACGGCGCGATCATCCACGCCCCGCGGCCGGGGCGGACGGTGACGGTGGCGGGGGCCGGATCGATGCCGATCCTCGGGGTGGTTCGACCCGATGCGTAAGCATTGAGGGTGACTTGCGGGGTGGGGGCGGGGAGATGTCGGGGCCGCGGGCCGTGATCCCTGCCACGTGACCCAACCCACGTCCCCCGGTTTCCCGTCTGACTAATGACGTGACCTTCGTCATCCCTGAGCGTCCCCCAAGCTGTCCAACTGCGGTAGGGAACGCGGCATATGACAGCGGCCAGCACCCATCCGGCGTGCGCCACACCATTCCGTTGCGGCGCCGACAACCGCTATGGTCCCCGTCGGTGGATCGAGACCCCTCGTTCCACCAGCCCTCGGGGGGAGGGAAGGAACGCAAGCGATGCCCGTACCCATACCGCGGCAGAGAGCGATCCCGGCCGTGGAAAGTGGTCAGGCGCAGGCCGCGTCCCCAGGCGGCACCTCCATGGAAGAGGCCCCGCGTAAGGAAACAACGGTCGAGAACCCCAGCCACACCAACCTGACGCTGCTGCTGATCGAGGACGATCCCGGCGGCTCCGCGATCGTGCCCGAGCTGCTCGACTCGGCCGGCAAGCCGATCCGGGTGCGCACCGCCCGCAACCTCACCGAGGCCGAGCGGCTGCTCACCGACGACGTCCACTGCATCCTGCTGGACCTCGCGCTGCCCGGCCGCACCGACGACGAGGACGAGCTGGGCGTGCTCAAGCACGTCCTGGAGCTCGCACCCCGGCACGCGGTCCTCGCCCTCACCGCCTCCGGTGACGCCGAGCGCGGCGCCGAAGCCGTGCGCGTCGGCGCCCAGGACTACCTCTTCCGGGACGAACTGGACGGGCGGCTGCTGAGCAGGGCGATCCGGTACGCCGTCGAGCGGAAACGTTCCGACACGGCCGAGCGCCGGCTCGCCGAGGGCCGGATGCGGGCCCAGGAGAACCGTCGCCTGGAGCGCGGCCTGCTCCCGACGCCGCTGCTGGAGGGCTCGTCGCTGCGGTTCGCCGCGCGATATCGGCCAGGGCGCTCGCGTGCGCTGCTGGGCGGTGACTTCTACGACGTCGTCCGGACCGCGGACGGCACCGTGCACGCCATGATCGGTGACGTCTGCGGCCATGGGCCCGACGAGGCCGCGCTCGGTGTGGAGCTGCGGATCGCCTGGCGGGCGCTGACGCTGGCTGGGCTGTGCGGCGATGAGCTGCTGGGCACGTTGCAGCAGGTCCTGGAGCACGAGCGGGCCGACGACGAGATCTTCGCGACGCTGTGCACGGTGGACATCGCGCCGGACGGGCGACGCGCCGGGCTGTGCCTGGCGGGGCATCCGTCGCCGCTGCTCGCCCGGCCGGGGCGGGCGGCACGGCTGCTGCCGTACGACAACAACGGGCCCGCGCTCGGGCTGCTGTCCGGGGCTCGCTGGCCCCGGATGCAGGTGGAGCTCGGGGCGGAGTGGTCCCTGATGCTCTACACCGACGGCCTGATCGAGGGCCGGGTCGGCGAGGGGCGGGAACGGCTCGGACAGGACGGCATGGTGTCCATGGTCCGTCGGCAGCTGTCCGAGGGGCTGCGCGGGGAGGCGCTGCTGCGGGCCGCGGTCAATGAGGTTCGGGACCTCAATGGGGGCGAGCTGGCGGACGACGTGGCGGTGTTGTTGCTGGACCGGGGGGTTTGAGGGCTCGCGCCTGAGGGCGTTACCGCCGCGGGCGTCACCCCTGCGGGCCTTGCCCCTGAGGGCGTTCCCCCTGCGGAGCGCTGATCAGCGGCCGCCGTTCCACGGGCCGTACGGGCCGTCGCTGCTCGAGCCCTTTCTGCTGCGGCCGCCGCCGGGGAGGCCCTTGATCGCGGGGCGCACGTCCACCATGTACACGATCGTCGCGATGAGGCCGATGATCGGCAGGAACGACAGGATGTTGAAGATCAGGTTCACCACGAAGGCGAGCCCGAGGACGATCATCCAGAACGGCTTGGTCTGCTTGTCGGCCGCGCGGTAGGCGTCCTCGCGACGGATGGCCGCGTCGATCAACGCGAAGCCGCTGAAAAGGATCAGGGCCATGCTCAGCAGCCACATGAACCCCGCGAAGCCCTGCATCAGCACTACGTCCACCACCCGACTCGGCTCGTATCTACGCGGTCACCGTACCCGCAACCACAGGCCGGCTACCCGAACAACGGGCCGAGCACCTGTTAAGTGCCCGGCCCGTGCCCGATGGCCCCGTTTCACCCGCCCGTGTGACCTGGGGGTACTCGGGGCGGGCCGGTCGGGCGGGGGTCAGGGGGTTACTTGGCGGGCGGAGTCGTCTTCTTGGCGGTGGTCTTCCGCGCGCCCGTGGCCTTCTTGGCCGGGGCCTTCTTCGCGGGGGCGGCCTCGGCGGCGGGCGCGGTCCCGGTCGGCTCGGCCTCGGCCTTCCCCGTGTTGTCCGCCTTGTCCGCCTTATCCGCCTTGACCTCGACGGGCTCGGCCTTCGGTTCGACGGCCACGGCGAGTTCCTCGATCTCCTCGGCCGCCTCGCCGCGCCAGGTCTTCACGGCCTGCTCGCCGTGCTCGGCGACCTTCTCGTAGGTCTCACGGGCCTTCACGGCGTACTCGGCGGCGACACCGAGGGTGCGCAGCGCGACGTCCTGGGCGCTCTCGCCGAACTTCTTCAGGTCGGCGTCGAGGTTGCTGCCGAGCTTCTTGAAGTCCGCGTCCAGGTTGGTGCCGAACTTCTTGATGTCGGCGTCCAGGCCGCTGACGAACTCGTTGACCCTCGTCTGGAAGCTCTCCTGAGCCTCCTTCGCCTTGGCACCCGCCTCCTTGGCTCGGGCGGTGGCCTTCTCCTGGACGGCCTTCGGGTCGGTGTTGCGCACGGCCTCGAACCGCGCCGGCGCCTCGGCGCGCAGCTGCTCCACCAGGCCGGGCACCTTCTTGGCCTGCTGAAGGGCCAGGTCGGCGGTGCCGGCGGCGAAGTAGAGCGGGGTCGGGTCGCTGAGGGTCTTACGCAGGTCGTCGGTGATGGCCATGGTGCTGGTCCTCCCGGTTTGCTCTGAGGTGAGGGTTTTGGGTCCCCGCGATCGGCCGGGCCGATACTCGCCGACGCGGACGGGGGTCGCGCGTACGGCAGTTTTGCGGTCAGCCCGCCGACTGCTGGGGGTCGATCGGGTCCTCCGGGGCGGCGTCACTGCCGCCGGAGGTGCGGGTGTTGCGGGTGGTGCGGGTCTTGCGGGTGCTGCTGGTGCTGCCGGTCTTACGGGTACGGCGCGCGGCGGGCTTGCGGTCGGCGTCGGCCGTGTCGTTCGAGCCGTTCGAGCCGTTCGTGCCGCCGGTGCGGCCCGTGTCGGTCGTATCGCTTCGCTCGGAGTGCGCCGCGTCCCGGCCCGCCGAGACGGCTTCGGCTGCTCGCTGCACTGCCTCGGCGGCCTCGTCCGTCTCCCCCGCCTCGGGGGATATCCCGAACCCGTTCTCCTTGCGGAAGGATTCATAGATCTGGAGCAGCACCTGCTTCTGCCGCTCGTTCAGCGTGGGATCGGCGAGTATGACGGCGCGCGTCTCCACCTCGTCCCGGTCCCGCTCGGCGTCGAGGATGCCGGCCCGCACGTACAGCGTCTCGGCGGAGATCCGCAGCGCCTTGGCGACCTGCTGCAACACCTCCGCGCTCGGCTTGCGCAGCCCGCGCTCGATCTGACTCAGATACGGATTGGACACCCCGGCGGCATCGGCGAGTTGCCGCAGCGACAGCTGCGCGGTGCGCCGCTGCTCGCGCAGATACTCGCCGAGATTGCCGACGTTGAGCGATGCCATGTCTCCACCTTGCCTCACCGTCGCTAACTATTGCAAGCACCCGCTTGCAAAAGTGCGCCATGCCACTGCGAAGGGGCTCCGGGAGATCGCCGCTGCCCTGTCTCCGCGATGTCTAGGCAGTCCCGTTGGTCGAAGCGACTGGTCGGCGTCGTACCGGAGGCCCGGATGGATGTGCGCGGAGTGTCGGCGGCGGACGTCGAGCTGGACTACATCAACGCAGCCGGTGTCCGTGAGCGGGGGTCTTCAGGTCGCCTGTGGCCGATCTCAAACCGGGCGGCATGCTCTACCTCAGTGATCTGCTGCTGCAGGACGACGAGCGCAACCGAGACCGCTATGCCAGGTTCGCGGAACGCTACGGCACCTACGGGGTGTTCGAGACCGGCGGCGGGGCGGTCTGCCGCCACCACTCCCGCGACTGGTTTCCCTCCCTGCTCGCCGACTTCAAGATCGCCGACACCCGCCGCATCTCCGTCGCCACCATGAACGGGCACGAAGCACAAGGGATTCAGATCCTGGCTCGACGGCGCCCCTGCTGACCACGGGGTCCGCGACAGTACGCCGATCAGCGCCTGACGGTGCAGAAGGGATGTCCAGCAGGGTCGGTGAGGACCCGCGCCCTGCCCCCATGCGGCTGGTTAATGCCAACGGTTATGCGGGACAGGACAGCCACGTCGCGGATTCCGGCACGCGGGTGGACGGCGGAGACGGGGTGGAAGCCGTTGCCACTGCTGCTCTGATCACCGCTCACGGGCCTGGCAGCAGGATTGCGACGACCCGACTGAGCGGCACGGTCACGGCACCTGGGACACGGGCGGCGTGGCCGAGGACCAGATGCCGAACCACTGCTCGGCGCCGTAGGCCTCGAAGCGCTCCACCTCGGTGAACCCCAGCTTCGCCGCGAGGCGCATCGAGCGGAGGTTGGCGGTCTGGGTGGCGAGCACCACGGGTTCACCGGGAAGCGCGCCGGCGAACCAGTCGAGTGCCGCCGCGCATGCTTCGGCGGCGTATCCGTACCCCCACGCCTGTGGCAGGAACAGGTAGCCGAGCTCAGCCTTCCCGGCCGCCTGAAGAAGGTGTCCTGTCTCGCGGGTGAGCGTGATCCGGCCGATCATCGCTCCGTCGAGATCGACGACGAAAAGGCCGGGGCGCCCGCCGGGCACCGCAGGGATGTCGCGCTCGAGTTCGTCACGGGGTCGGGGGCCGCCGACGTAGGTGCCCACCTCCGGCGAGGCCAGCAGCTCGATGACCGCCGCACGGTCCCGGGCCGCGGGCTCACGGAGTACAAGCCGCTCGGTCTTGATCGGGTCAGGCGGCCAGACGACGGGGCCGAGCTCAGTCATGACGGCCAGCCAATCAGCTGTCCCGGCTGTGGCCAAGGCGGGCGGACCGAAACTGTCTCACCGATCCTCGGGCACCGCAGGTCATCGACTTCGCTCCACCCGGACACACCTGGGACAGAACGGGTGAGAATCGGGATGTGGCCGACGACGTGGTGGAGCACTCCCTGGCCGGCGGGATAGACCAGGCCGGCGCGGTCGTACGGGTCGGCGAGACGGTACGCCGTCCCGGGGGCGTGAACGCCGAGGCGGTGCGTCTGTTCCTGAAGCACTTGGAGCTGTCGGGGTTCCGCGCGGCTCCGAGGTTTCTGGGGATGGACCGGCACGGCCGGGAGATCCTGGACCACGTTCCCGGCGATGTCGCCGTGCCGCCCTTCCCGGACTGGGCGGCGGATGAGGAACTGCTGGTCAGCGTTGCTCGGCTCCAACGGGCGTTGCACGCTGCCGCGGTCGGGTTCGAGTTGCCCGACGGGGTCGTCTGGCGTGGGAGACGGCTGCCGCCGGGGGCCGAGGGCGACCTGGTCTGCCATACCGATCTTTGCCTGGAGAACGTCGTGGTGCGGGACGGCCGGGCGGTGGCCTTCATCGACTTCGACTTGGCCGTACCCGCGGACCGGCTCTTCGACATCGCGGTCGCCGTCCGGCACTGGGTGCCCCTGCGGGCTCCGTCGGACATCACCGACGCCCGGGCCGACAGCGATCTCTTCGGTCGCTTTCGTCGCTTCGCCGCGGTGCACGGTCTGACGTCCGACGAACGGGGGCGGGTGGTCGACATGCTGCAGGGCTTCCTCGACATCGCGCTGAAGGAGATCCGCGCGAGCGCGGCGGCCGGGCATCCGGGGTACGCGCGCGTGTGGGCCGACGGCTACGAGGAGATGAACAGGCGCTCCCGCGAATGGATTGCCGCCCACCGGTGTCAGTTGGCCGGGGGGTGAGGGCCTGCTGACGACCGGGAGGAGGGGGCGGCGTGCGGTCGAGTACGGGGGGGGCGACTTGCCGAGCGACCTCACCCCAGGGCCAGTTGACCAAAACCCACCACCCCCGCCCCCGCTCCCCACACCCCCCGCCGACCCGATCGGGAATGCTGACCCCATGCGCCCAGACGACTGGCACCTCGCCCAAGACGTGGACGACTTCCTCGCCCGAGCCGGAGGCTTTCTTCGGGCTCGGCCCGGGATGCATGTCATGCCGTTGACGTGGGCCGAGAGAGTGCGGACGCGTGGGGCGGAGGCGTTCGGGAGCGAGGCGCCCGTCTACGGCGTGCTGGAGCGGGCCGGCCAGGCGCACGCCGTCTTCTACCGCCTCCCGCCCCGCGCGCTGTGCCTCACCCCGCTCACACCCGAGCAGGCCGACAGCCTCGCCGCCTACCTCTCCGCACTCGGGCACTCCCTCCCCGCCGTCAGCGCGGACCACAGCACCGCCACCGCCCTCGCCGAGGCCTGGCAGCGGCACACCGGCGTCACGCCGAAACTCCGTGACATCCGGCTCCGGCTGTACCGCCTCGGCACGCTCACCCCGCCGGATCCGATGCCGGCTGGTCGGGGGCGGGTCCTGGGCGAGGAGGATCTCGATCAGGTCATGTTCTGGTGCGGCGAGTTCGCCAAGGCCGTCGGGGAAGACGTCACCATCGACGCCGAGTCGTGGGCCGGTACGCGTTACGCCGACAAGCGCTACACCCTCTGGGAGACCCCGGACGGCACCCCCGTCTCCATCGCCGGAATGAATCCGCTGATCGGCGGCCAGATCCAGGTGGACATCGTCTACACCCCGGCCCACCTGCGCGGTCGCGGCTACGCGGCGGCCGTGACGGCAGAGGTGAGCCGCGCCGCGCTGGCCGCCGGCGCGCAGGACGTCGTCCTCTTCGCCGACCTGGCCAACCCCACCAGCAACGCCCTCTACCAGCGCCTCGGCTATCGCACGCTCACCGACTGGGCGGCGTACGACTTCTCCTGACGCCCAGCCGCTCGCGGCCCCCACCGCCACCGAGCGGCTGAACCGTCCGCCCGCGCGGCGTGTCCGGGCGGGCGGACGCGGTGGCCCGGCGCAGGGTGGTCGGTACCGGCATCGGTACAGACATCGATTCGAGCGTCGGTACGGGCGTCGTCGAGGAGGAAACCGTGAAGCGTGGAGTCGCCGCCGTTCTGGCCGCTGTCGTCGCCGGGCTGATGCTGGCCGCGGTACCCGCTGCCGCCCAGGACGACCATGGGAACATCGAGCGGAACGAGTGGAACATCCCGATCGCCAACCTCCGCGTGCTCTAGAGGCCCTCGACAGACCCGCCGCATTTCGACCGTTGGTCCGCCACGACCACCGGCTGCGCCCCAAAGGGACGGTCCTTCGGCACGGCGGGTTCTACCTCTGACTGGGAGCCGCGTCGTCCGTCGTGGCGCCAGGGGTTCAGGGGCTGAGCGGGCACGGTCGCAGCCGTACGCACCACGCCGATACCCACTTTTTTGTGGGTACTTGGCAGCGCGCCGCCGTCGTCCGACCCTTGATGTGGGTGATCGACGACGGCGCGGCGGACGGAGGTGGCGTTTCGGTTCAGGAGACCGGCTGGGCACCGGTCAGCCGCTCCAGGCGGCGGTGGCCCCAGTCGGAGAGCGGGCCGAGAGCCTCGGCCAGGTCGCGGCCGAATTCGGTCAGTGAGTAGACGGTCTTCAGCGGCAGTACGTCGTACACCTCACGGTCCACCAGACCGTCCGCCTCCATCTCGCGCAGCGCCTGGGTCAGCACCTTCTCGCTGAGGCCGGGCAGCCGACGGCGCAGTTCCGCCGGGCGCAGCGGGCCGGACTCCAGCAGCCAGAGCAGCGACGTCTTCCACTTGCCGTCCACCACCGCGATCGCGGCGGTCACTCCGCAGACGTTCGGATCATGGCGCCGACGCGACATGTCACCACCCCTTTTGTCATCAATTATCGCCACCCTACAGGGAGTTGAGTCATGCCCACCTTCGACCACGAGTCCACCGTCACCGTCATCGGTCTCGGCCCGATGGGCCGGGCGCTGGCCGGTGCGTTCCTGGACGCGGGCCTGCGTGTCACCGTCTGGAACCGCACGCCGGGGCGGGACCGGGAGCTCGTCGACCGCGGTGCCACGTCGGCCGCGTCCGCCGCCGAGGCGGTCGCCGCCAGTGCGCTGACCGTCGTCTGCGTGGTGAACTACGACGCCGCCGACTCCGTCCTGCGGCAGGACGCGGTCACCGACGCGCTCAAGGGCCGTACGGTCGTCAATCTGACCGCCGACACCCCGGACCGGGCCCGGGAAGCGGCCGCCTGGGCGGACGCGCACGGCATCCGTTACCTGGACGGCGCGATCATGGCGATGACCACGACCATCGGGACACCTGACGCGGTGGTCATCTACAGCGGCCCCGAGGAGCTGTACCGCGAGCACCAGCCCGTCCTGGACACGCTCGGCGGCACCCACACCCACCTCGGAGAGGACATCGGCCGGGCCGCCGCCTACGACATCGCGCTGCTCGACATCTTCTGGACGGCCATGTCGGGCTACGCACACGCCCTGGCCATGGCGCGGGCCGAGGGCATCACCGCGACTGAACTTCTCCCCTTCGCGCAGGGCATCGGCACGATCATGTCGCCGCTCTTCGAGGAGTTCGCGGGCGACGCCGACGACGGCACCTACTCCGGCGAACTCAACCCGATCACCTCCGGCGCCTCCTCCATGGCCCACATCGTCGAGACCTCGGAGGCCCACGGCATCGACGCGGGCGTCATGCGCGCGGCCGAGGGCCAGGCCCGCCGGGCCATCGGACTGGGGCACGGGACGGACGGGATCACCCGGGTGGCCGAGGTACTGGCCCGCCATTTGCGCTGACCCACTCCACCAGCACGGCGAAGTCCCGCTCGGTCAGGCCGTAGCGGTGGTCGACGTGGTGGAGCAGAGCGGGCGCACGGTGGTGGCCGGCCACCCAGGCCCGGTCGGCGTCGGTGATCTCGTCGTCGACCCAGACGAAGGGCCGCCCCGCGGCCCGCGCCACCAACGGCCGTGTCTTCCAGTGCGGGACGCGCGGCCCGAGCCGGGGTTCGTCGCCCTCGTCCGGCCACTCCACCACCGGCAGCGCGGGCAGCCCGAGCCACGGCGCGAGGCAGGTGTTCGCGTCGTCCAGCCAGGTCGTGGCCCACACCAGCTCACAGCCGAGCGCGGCGAGTTCGGCCAGGCGGACGCCGAGGGCGGGGGCGACGCGGGAGAGCAGGGGGTGGACGGCCGTCTCGGGAAGCGGGTGGGCCGCCTCGTACACGGGGTAGGGGCGGTCCGCCCCGAACGGGACCAGCGTTCCGTCGACATCCAGGAACACCAGCACCGAGGACGGCACGGGAGGCGCCGAAGGATCCGAAGGGACCGGTGGGAGCGGGTTCACGCCTCGAACCCGCCCTCCGCCAGGATCCTGTCGATCCGGGCGCGGTGGGCCGTCTCCCAGTCGTCGAGGGATTCCTCCGCCTCCTTGGCCAGCTTGGTGCGGGCCGCCGCGAGGATCTCCTCCCGGCGGGCCGCGGGGACGACCACGACGCCCTCCTCGTCGGCGACCACCACGTCCCCGGCGTCGACCGCCACGCCGCCGCAGCTCACCCGCTCGTTCAACGGCCGTACGGCCGCCTTGGTGCCCGGGACCGGGATGACGCCCCGCGCGAAGACCGGGAAGCGTGCCTCCCGCACCTCCGCGAGGTCCCGGATCACGCCGTCGGCGACGAACGCGGCGATTCCGCGGCGCTGGGCCACGGCACAGACGTTTCCGCCGGCCAGGGCGTAGTCGAGATCGCCCGACTCCACGACCACGACCGAGCCGGCCGGGGCACGGTGGATGGCGGCGTGCAGCATCAGGTTGTCGCCGGGCGGGCACGACACCGTGTACGCCGTTCCGGCGACGCGCGGGACGGGGCCCCACAGCGGGCGGATGCCGACGCCCATGACCTGCGCTCGGCCCAGCAGGTCGGCGAGCGTCGTCGTGGGGATGTCCTGGAATTGCGTGGCGGTCGTCATGGGACGCACGGTACTGTCCTGATCCATGACTGCCGGGTCGGCCATGTGCCGTGAGCGAGTTGGGTGTTGCCCGGCCTCTGAGTGAGGCTGTGGCGGCGGGCCAGGAGCCCGCCTCTTTCTCTTCGCCTTTCCCTCCGTGCCCTTCGTACGGACATCCAGCGACAGAGAAAGAGACAGAATTGCCCCACGATTTCAACCAGCAGGTCATCGAGGAGTTCCGCGCCAACAAGGGCCGCGTCGGCGGCTACTTCGAAGGCGCCCGGCTCCTGCTGCTCACCACTACCGGCGCCCGCACCGGCCGCCCGCACACCACCCCCGTCGGCTACCTTCCCGACGGCGGCGACCGAGTGCTCGTCATCGCCTCGGCCGCCGGCGCCCCGAAACACCCGGCGTGGTTCCACAACCTCCGGGCGAACCCGCGAGTGACCATCGAGAGCGGCGCGTTCACCTACGAGGCGCGGGCCGTCGTCCTCGACGGCGAGGAGCGTGACCGGGCCTTCGCTCGGGCCGTGGAGGCGGATCCGGGCTGGGCGGCGTACCAGGAGAAGACGGAAAGGGTGATTCCCGTGGTCGCCCTGTACGAGATCGCCCAGGGCGGGCCCCCGAACATCAACGCCTCCTCCATGGGCGAGGCCATCAAGGTCGTCCACGACGCCTTCCGCCGCGAACTCGCCCTGATCCGCGAGGAGATGAGCACCGGCGGCGGTACGACCCTCGGCGCCCAGCTGCGCGTCAACTGTCTGACCTTCTGCGCGGGCCTGCACAACCACCACACCGGCGAGGACATCGGCATGTTCCCGGTGCTGGCCGACCGCCACCCCGAGTTCGCGCCCGCGCTGGCCCGGCTCGGCGAGGAGCACGAGCGGATCGCCGAGCTCGTCGAGGACCTGCGCCGCGTGGTGTCCGCCGAGGACGCGGACCCGGCCGCCGCCCGCGCCGAGGTGGAACGGCTCACGGCGGCGCTGGAGGCGCATCTGACGTACGAGGAAGAGCAGTTGATGCCGCTCCTGGCAGCGGTGTGACCGCGCGCGGGAGGCCGTCGCCCTTCGGGGCCCTCACCCTTCGTGGCTCTCACCACGGCAACGGCCTCCCGTGCACCACCTCAAGACCCGCCACGGCCCGCGTCACCACCACATACAGCCGGTGCAGCCCCCGCGCCTCGGCCTCCACGATCGCCGCCGGCTCCACGGCGACGACATGGTCGTACTCCAGCCCCTTCACCACACTCGCCGGCACGACGGCCACCCGCGCCCCGAGCTCGTCCGCGTCGCCCGCCTCGATACCGGCCGACCGCAACGCCTCCCGCACCCGGTCCACGTCCCCGTCCGCGGCGACGACCCCGACGGACCCCTCCCGGCCCAGCGCGTCCCGGACGGCACCCACGACCGCCCCCGGCAGATCCCCGTCCGCCGGCCGGAACCGCAGCTCCCCGTCGCCCCGCAGCGAACGGGCCGCCGGCACCGCCACGTCCAGCCGCTCCAGCAGCCGGTTGGCCAGCGCCAGCACCGCCCGGGGTACCCGGAACCCGGTGGTGAGCGGCACGACCACCGCGTCGGGCTTCCCCAGGTGGGCCAGCACGGTCTCCCAGGACCGCGCCGCCCACGCGGTCGTCCCCTGTGCCAGGTCCCCGAGCACGGTCACCGACCCGAAGGCGGCCCGGCGCGCGATCGCCCGGCACTCCATCGGCGACAGGTCCTGCGCCTCGTCGACGACGACATGACCGTACTGCCGCGGATGCTCGATGAGCCCGGCCACCTCGTCGAGCAGCACGAGGTCGGCGGCCGACCAGCGCGCCGACTTCCACGACCGCGGCGGCCGCGCCCACAGCAGCGCCTTCTGCTCGTCGGCGGCCAGCAGCCCGTCGGCGGCCTCCGCCAACGCATCGGGATCCATGAGCAGTCGGCACACGACCTCCTCCGGCCGCACCCGGGGCCACACGGCGTCGACGTACTCCCCGACCTCCCGCGCGCGCGAGATCTTCTTCAGCCACGCGGCGCCCGGCGGTCCGCCCCGCCGCTCGGCCTGCTCCAGGATCCGCCGCACGACCCGCGTGCGCACCCGCTCCCGCCCCACGGCGTACGGCGGCTCCTCGGCCCGCACCCCCGCCACGATCCGCCGCAGCTCGCCCTCCGCCACCCGCCACCGATACGACCCCTCGGGCACGGCCAGCGGACCGATCCCGTCGCCCTCGTCCACGCGCGCGTACAGGGCACGCCGCAGCACCTCGGCCATCCGGGCATCGTGCTTGACGACTGCGGCCCTCTCGTCGTCCGTGCCCTTGACCGGATGCCGGGCGATCTCGTCCCGCGGCGTGGACTGCCGTACGCCGGTCTCGCCGAGGGCGGGCAGCACCTCGGCGATGTAGGAGAGGAAGGTCGGGTTCGGCCCGAGGATCAGCAGGCCGCCACGGCGGATGCGCTGCGGATGGGTGTAGAGCAGGTACGCGGCGCGGTGCAGGCCGACGGCGGTCTTGCCGGTGCCCGGCGCACCCTGGACGCACACGGAGAGGGCGAGGTCGCCTCGTACGAGATCGTCCTGCTCGGGCTGGATGGTGGCCGCGATGTCGCGCATGGGTCCGACGCGGGGCCGTTCGATCTCCCGCGCGACGATCTCGCTCGCCCCGGACTCGCCCGCCCCGAGGTGCTCGTCCTCCATCCCGGTGAGGTCGGCGGAGTCCCCGCGGCTGCCCGGAGCCCAGCCGAATCGTCGCCGTACGGCGACGCCCTGCGGGTCGCGGGCGCCGGCCTGGTAGAAGGCGCGGGATACGGGGGCGCGCCAGTCGACGACGAGGGGTGGCTCGGCGGGGTGCTCGCTGATCCGCAGCCGCCCGATGTGCAGCGCCTGCTGCTCCGGGCCGCCGAAGTCCAGCCGCCCGAAGAACAACGGCCCTTCGGGCAGCTCGTGCATCGCCTTGGCCTGGCTGCGCAGCTGGTATCCGAGGACCTCGGCGTCGGCACCCGAGGCGGAGGCGCTCTCGCCGATGACGACCTGTTCGTCGGCGCCGTCGACCATGGCGGCGAGGGCGGTCCGGCAGCGGTCGTGGTGCGCGCGTTCCTGGTCGAGGGCGTGGCGGAGGCGGTTCTGGTGGAGGGCGGGGTCGGGTGACGTCATTCCATGGAGCGTACCGAAATAACGTAACCGAGTTAAATCTTTTACCGAGCTTCAGTTCAGTGGGCGACCAGCCCGGGCAGCCCGGCCGCCAACACCCCGAACGCCCGCTCGGCGGCGGCCACGGCATCCGCCCGCACCTCGGTCGCCCGCTCCCCCGCCGCGATCCGCCGCCAGTTCTCCTGCGCGAGGATCCGCTGCACCGCCACGATCTGCCCCGCGGCCAGCCGCGCCTGAAGCCCTCCCCCGAGCGCCTCGGCGAGCGCGGTCTCCGAACGCTCCAGGTAGCCGTACATACGAGCGACCAGCGCGGGAGTCCCGTACAGCAACGACTGGTAGGCGAGCACCTCGGGATGGTCATTGAGGCCGGTGATCGGGTCGCACCGCTCCAGCCCGTCGAGAAAGTGCCGCCGCAACGCCTCGACCGGCGACGGGCCCTCCCGCACGACCCGCGCGGCCTCGCCCTCGTGATCGGCGAACCGGTACAGGACGAGATCCTCCTTCGTCGGGAAGTACCGGAACAGCGTCGGCTTGGAGATCTCCGCGGCGGCGGCGACGTCGGCGACGGAGACGGCGTCGAAGCCCTTCTCCAGGAAGAGGCGGACGGCGGTGTCCGAGACGGTCTGGTACATCCGCTGCTTCTTGCGTTCGCGGAGGCCGATCTCACTGGTACCCGACTCGTTCATGCCGGTGAGCCTATGCTCCCGTCCCGTCGGCCGCCGCTCGGCCTCAGGCAGCCGCCTGCTGTCGCCACTCCGGGCTCTTCGCCAGGAACCAGAGGTCGTCGAAGTGCTTGTTCCACGTCGAGACGGCCGCCTCCGCGGCCGCCGTTCCTTTGCGGGACCACACGTTGAGATCGGTCTTGAACCCCTTCGGGTCGTAGTACTGGTCGCCACTCTGATTCAGCCGCATCCGCGCGGACAGGTCGTACAGACCGTGCAGGACGAGTTCCCGGTTGAAGAGGCAGATCTTGTCGCGCGGAATGCCGGGGTAGAGGCGGTACTCGCAATGGACGGTCAGGCTGGGGGAGACGGAGAGCTGCTCGGCCAGTTCGGACAGTATGTCGTCGTACTCGCGACAGCGCTGCGCCATACGCCGGCGGAACGCCTCGTCATCCTCGGGATGATCGCCGTCGCCCACCTTGGACGGCACGATCATCGGCTGCCCGAAGTCCGGGACCAGCATGCGGATCGAGACGCTCCGGGTGGGCCCGGGATTGTCGGAGAGGTCCTCGAGCCGATGGTAGAGCGCGTGGTACAGGGTCTCGCCGGTGTAGCCGAGGAAGCCGATCTCCACATGCCGGGCCTGGAAGGCCTCGCTGACGAAACTGCCCAGCTGGCTGGAGTTCACGAGGGCACGAGTCGGTGCCCTGACCGACGACGAGAGCTCCTTGACCTGGTCGTACAGCACATATCCGACGAGGCTCAGCAGCGCGCCACCGAGATAGGCCTTGCCCTCGAGTGCGTCCCCGACCGGCTTGACGAACTGAGCCGTCAGCCCGGTGGCGAAGATCCCCAGCAGCAGGAACCTGACCACCATGGGCTCGAAGCGCTCCTGAAAACGCTTCAGCCTCTGCCCCATGCCGACGTCGGTCGCACCGCTCCCCCGCTCGGGCATGCCCGCCCCCTTCCACCGCTCATATGCCCCTGTACAAACCGGCCTTGGGTGGAGTCATGGTCCCCTCAGACCAGGGCGCGGGCAAGATAGGGGTTCGCCGTGGAGCGGGCCGGCATGCCGAGCGAGCCCGTGGCCGCCGCCAAGGTCATCGCGTAGGAGTCGACGGCCCGGCGGACGTTGGGGGCGTCCAGGCTCGCGCCGGTGACCAGGCGGTCGAGGTCCACATACGCGGAACGCACGATCTCGATCCAGCGGTAGACACGCCAGTCGCGGCGCCAGTTGACGGTGTACTCGGGGGCCAGCCGACGCTCCCAGCGGCGGAACATGCGGTCGCGGATCTCCGGGCGAGTGGGTGTCAGGTGCATATGGCGGACCAGGTCGTAGAGCGGATCGCCGACCACTGCCATCTCCCAGTCGATGATGGTCAGCGCCAGCTCGTCGTCGCGGCGGACGAGGTTCCACGGGTTCAGGTCGCCGTGCAGGAGGGCGGGTCTGCGCTCACTCACCTGGTAACGCGACAGGATCTCCCGCAACCTGGGCGCGTCGGGGAGTCCGAGAAGCCGGGCCAGCTGCTGCGACTCCTTCGGCAACTCCGCCACCAGATGCACGATCTGCTCGCTCAGCCAGGCGTAGTAGAGGCCCTCGCCGGCCGCCGGGTCGAGCTGTTTGTAGTCCACCCACGTCAGCTCGACGAGCTGGTCGACGAGCCGGTCGGCCTCGTGCGGCAGCAGCCCGTGCACCGGATGGTTGGGCGGCTGATCGATGTCGCGCGGTCCCTCGTAGGTGTGGATGGCGAAAGGTTCCCCCTGGTAGCTCGTGCCGAGGGCGAGGAACTTCGGTGCCGCTACCGCGATCCCCGACACCTCGATGGCCCGCAGCACGGCGTGCTCACTGAGAAAGCCGCGCTCACGGCGGCACACGTTCGCCACCTTGCGCCGCACCACCACCGAGACGTCGACACCCGGAACCCTGACCACCGAATTGAGGTGCCCCGTGCCCTTGAACACCCGTCTGGCGGGTGCCGCCCCCTCCGCGAACAGAGCGTGCCGAACGGCCGACAGCGGAAAATCGGGATGCTCCGGAACTCGCAGATCGGGATGCCAGTCCTCGCAGGCCTTCATCTCGGCGGACAGTCCGACGCCGCCGTTGCGTGCGGCCCGCCACCGGAAGAGGATCCGCTGGATCTCACGCTCATCGGGCAGGTTTCTGAGCCTGAGCGGCTCGGCCGCGGCCTCCAGCGCCCGGCGCACCGACACGATGGCCTCGTCCAGGCTCTTCTGGTCACGCGAACCCTGCAGCGAGTTGGCGGCCCGCATCACGTCCGGGTAGACGGACTGCGCCCGCTCGAAGGCGACGTAGTGCCGCAGGTCCTTGGCAAGGCCGTTGACCGCCGCGGGCCGGATCCGCTGCATGGCGGCCGCCCACGCCTCGATGACCTCGTCCCACTGGTGGATCGGGTAGCGCATGCGGACGAGGTGGGTCGCGAGATCGTGCAGCGGATCGCCGTAGGTGGCCAGCTCCCAGTCGACGCAGATGAGCGGCGGGTCACCGCCGTACGACATGATCAGGTTGTCCCGGTGCAGGTCCGCGTGGAGCAGGCTGTACGGCCGCCGGGTCATCGCGGGTACCCGCTCCGCCAACCGGATCAGAGCGTCCTCGGGGATGCCCAGGGCCGCGAACAGCCCACCGAACTCAGTCCAGTTGGGCTGCCTGACCTGACGGTCCGCCATGATGGCCAAGGTCTGGAGAAAGCCCTGACTGTCCGTGTCGTCGTTGTTGGGCCAACCCGCCGGCAGGGGTGGCAGCGCACCCCTGCGCACCTGAGCCATCTGCGCGAGCAGACCGGCCAGCGCCTTGATGAGCAGGGTGTCGACGGGTTTGCCGTTGCCGCACACGCTGGAGAGCGGAACGCCCTCCACATAGCTGTGGAGAGCGAAGTCGTCCCCCTGGACGAGACACTGGGGAACATGGGGCAGGATTCCCCTGATGGCGCCGAGGATCTCCGCCTCGTCCTGCCAGGTTCTGATCACCACGGGCAGCGCCTCGGTGCGCCGCATCCGCACGGTCACCGACGTACCGGCCTCACGGCCCAGCAGCCGGGCGACGTCATCCGTCAGCGGCAGCACATAGTTCAGGTTGTGGTGCCCGCTGGTCAGCTGCCCTTCCCGTCGGGCCCGCTCCAGGAACCACCGCAGGGCGACGGCGGTCGCGGCACGTTCCCCGAGGTAAGGACGGGGACGAGGTCGTGGACCCACGGGCCGCTCCGAGTGATTCGCGCAAGACACGGAAGGTACGGCAACACTAGTTGCCAGGGGTAACAGGCACGACCGGAGTCAAGCTCGAGTAGCCAGAACGGGTGATTCTGCCACTCTTCTTACTGAGTCGTCCCTGAAGGTCGTTTCGAGATTGGCTTGTTCGCCACCTCATACGCGCGGAACAGAGCGGTTGCTCAGGCGGTGCGCAGATGCTAGCGCACTCGCCCATACCCTTTTCGCCAGGCACCCGCCTACACGGCGAGCAGGTTCCAGACCGAGTCGAACCACGCCCGCATGCTGTCCACGAAGACGGAGCCGGCCGAATCCGGGGCCTCGTCCTTCATGTGATGAGTCAGGGTGGCACCGAGACCCAGGACGTCGAGAGCATTGATCACTTCATCGGTGTCCAGCGACATCGGGCGCTCGATCACCTCGTACATGCCGTGCAGGGCTTCGACGCCGTTGAGCAGATAGAGCTTGAAGGTCGGCGTCAGCGGCGCGTGCCGGACCTCCATGTCGACGGACCCGACGAGTTCCTCGGTCGTCAGGTCCTTGAGCGCCGACTGCATCGACTCCGTGTGGCGCCTGCTGATGCCCCGCAGCCTTTCGCGCGGGCGAGGATCGTCCTTGGTGTCCTTGGCGCGCGGGTAGGGCAGGAACAGGTCCTCGTCCGGCAGGAGCATGCGCAGGGAGATGCGCTGCGGCGTGATGGAACCCGCGCGGATCCGCTCCACCTGGAGGCGTATGTGAGCGTCCAGGGACTCGGAGGTCAACGTGTAGACGTCCAGGGTGACTTCGGGTTGCTCGAAGGCCTCGCTGATGAACGGGCCCAGGGTCGCGCCACGGCGCAACCTGGTGGCCTTGGCCGCCGAGGACTGGATGAGCTGGGTTTTGATCACCCGGGAACCACTGCCCCGCCGGGATTCGATCCAGCCCTCGCCGACCAGTTCCCGCAGCGCCCGCTGAACGGTGTCGCGGGAGACACCGAACTCCACCGCGAGATCGCGCTGCGAGGGAAGAAAGGACCGAAGCGCGTACGTGCCGTCGGTCATCCGGGCACGGAGTTCGTCGGAGACCCGCTGAAACTCCCTGCCGCCGCCTTCGCCGGGGTGCTGTGCGTCCACCTGTGGACCGTACCGCCTTCCGTCCACCGGCAAACCAGGACCCAGTCAACTACCCGACCAGAAGAGTTGGTTGGCATGAGCGCAGTGGTTAAGGGATCAATCGGACCGGGCAGACAACTCTCAAGTCAACCAGTCCAATTGGACTGACAGTTGAGGTGAAGCACGAAAGTGGAGGGTAGGTGGCGGCATGCTCGTGCTCCAGGTGTCGGGGGATCTCTTCGTGCTCGTCCTGGGCCGGCTCGCGGAGGCCAGGCTCGGAGGTGTCGGCGTACTGCTGCTGTTCCTGACCGGGGTGGCCCTACGCGCCCGACGTACCGACCTGGCCACCGTGACAGCCACGCTGTTCGCCCTGCTGATGATTCAGGCCTGAGTCCGTAGCACCTTCAGGATCGGCTCCAGCGAGGCCACGATCGAGGTGGCCCCGGCCTTGCGCAAGAGCTTCTCCTTGTGGGCGTTACGCGCGTAGCCGAGGAACGGGACCCGCGCCTGCTGGGCGGCGGCGAAGTCGGAGGGGGTGTCGCCGATCATCAGGGCGGTGGAGGGGGCCGCGCCCATGGCGTTCAGGGCGCGGTTGAGGCAGTGCGGGTCGGGCTTGAGGTGGTGGAGGTTCTGGGTGCGGCCGTAGATGTGAGGGCTGAAGCAGGGGACCAGACCGCGGCTGTTCAGGTACGTGCGCACCACGCGCGGGGAGTTGTTGGTGGCGATGGCCAGCCGGGAGCCCATGGCCGTCCAGGTGCGTATCAGCGGGTCGGCGTACGCGGTGGGCATCGCGGAGTCGGTGGCCCGCAGCTCCTCCGTGGTGAGACGCTCCTCCAGTTCCGCCACCAGGTCGCTGCCGGGACGCCGGCGATCGACGGCACGCAGCACGACGTGCGGGTCGAGAGAACCGCGTTCCTCCTCCGTCAGCAGGCCGTGCAGGCCGCGGCCGGCGAGCCAGTCCACCAGGTCGGTCGCCACCCGCTCCGCCGAGTGCCCCGCGAACAGCCGGCAGATCGGACCGTCGAAGTCCCACAGGACGACTCGGGCACGCGTGACCGACTCCCGCAGTTCCGCTATCTCTGTCTCCGTCTCGGACGCCACCGGTTCAGTCTGCTTCGTATCAGAAGTCACTAGGAGAGTGTCATGTCCGTCGTGATGGTTTCCCAGAGGCCGTCGAACCACTTCTGGGATTCCGCCACGAACGCGGCGTCGCGCTCCCCGGCCTGCTCCTCGAAGGAGAAGAGCACGGACTTCGAGCCCAGTGCGTCGTACATGTCCAGCATCGCGCTCTCGTACTCCTCCTGGCGCTCGGTGAGGACGTAGTAGCCGATCAGCGCCTCCGAACCGTTGAGCAGATACAGCTTCACCGGCGGCGTGAACGGCAGTGCCCGGAAGGTGACATGGACGTCGATGCCGTGCGTGGAGCGTACGGCGAGCAGGTTGTGCCGCAGCACCTGTGCCTGGGCGTTGCGCATCTCCAGCCAGCGTTGGTGGACCAGGTCGCCCTCGCCGTTCTCGACCGGGACCGGGAAGGCGAGGTTGATCTTCCGGGACGGCAGCAGGATGCGGACCTCGATCGACTCGGGGCGCACCCGGCCCTCGTGGATCAGGCGGATGGACTCCCCCAGGGCGACCATCAGGCTCTCGGACGTGAGACAGACGGCGTCGATACGGACGTGCGACGCCGAGAACGCCGCCATGAGCCGGGGCGCCAATCCGACCATCGTCGGCTGCGGCCCCTCCCGCACGGCCGTCGCCCCGGCGACCCTCGGCGGACTTCCCCTGCTCACGTTGGTGAGCAGACCGTCCTGCTGAAGGGCGCGCAGAGCCTGGCGCACGGCACCGCGCTCCACACCGAACTCCTCGGCGAGCTCGGACTGCGTGGGCAGCCGGTCACCCGGCTTGAGCTCGCCGAGACGGATCCGCTCCCGCAGGACCTCGGCGATCTCCTGGGGCGAGTGCCTCTTGCTGCCGTTCACGGCCACGCTCTCCTGGGTCACAACCGAACGCTACAACTCCCCGTCAACTACTGAGAGTTGCCTGAAGTACGCAGATGACTGGGGGCCAAGTCGGGACAACTTGATTTCAGTTGGCCCAAGTTAGCCGAGTTGGCAGGGCAATCCTTGCATCCCCAGGAACGCGAAGGCGGAAACCCCGGCCCGCCAGCTGCCGCGTCCCCTCCGGTTGTCCTTCGAGGTGTCATTCGGACAGTGTCAGATCAGTTGCGATCGTTTCCCAGAGCGCGTCGAACCATTTCAGCGACTCCTCGACGAAGGCGCCGTCGCGGCCGCCCCTGCTGCCGGCGAACGAGAAGAGCATCGCCTTGTGACCGCTCACGTCGTAGGTCTGGATCTCGCCGCCCGCGGTGTCCCGCGGCCGCTCACCGACCTGGTAGTAACCGAACACCGCCTCCTCCCCGTTGAGCAGGTACAGCTTCACCGGCGGCGTGAAGGGCAGTTCCTTGTAGGTCACGCGGACGTCGCCGACCCTGTTCTCGCCCTCCCTCGTCAGCCTCTTCAGCGTGCTGCGCAGGACCTTCAACTGGCTGTCGCGCTGGTTCATCAGCTCCTCGTGGATGGCCTGCGCCCGCGAGGCGTCCCCCTCCTCGACCGGGACCGGAAAGGCCAGGGCGAGGCCACGGGCGGGCACCAGACAGCGGAGCTGGATCGATTCGGGGCGCAGCCGGCCCTGGTGGATCAGCCGGAGCGGTTCGGAGAGCGCCAGGATCAGGGTCTCGGCGGTGAAGCAGACGACGTCGACCAGCACGTTCCTGCTCTCGAACGCCCGCTCCAGGCAGGTGTGCAGGATCGCTGTCGTCTGCTGGGGGCCGTCGGGCTCGGGGGCCGCCTCGAAGACCCGGGGCGGGCTGCCCTTGCCCGTGTTGCTGAGCAGTCCGTCCTGCTGGAGGATGCGCAGCGCCTGCCGCACCGTGCCGCGTTCGACACCGAACTCGGCGGCGAGCTGCGACTGGGTCGGCAGTTTGTCGCCCTTCTTGAGCTCGCCACTGCGGATACGGCCCCGCAGGGTGTCCGCGATGCCCTGGGGCAACCCCTTGTTGCTGCCGGCCACTACGTCGTTCTCCTGGGTCAGCTGTTCAGGTTCAGGTCTGTGGTGATGGTTTCCCACAGGGCGTCGAACCACTTCTGGGACTCCGTCACGAACGCGACGTCACGCCGGCCGGCCGCCTCCTCGAAGGAGAAGAGGAGCGACTCGGTGCCCAGCACGTCGTACACGTCCGTGGGCCCGGACTCCAAGGGTCCCTCACGCCGGCCGATCATGTAGTAGGAGAACAGCGCCTCGACGCCGTTGAGGAGGTACAGCTTCACCGGCGGCGTGAAGGGCAGGGCGCGGAAGGCGACACGGACGTCGATCCCGTGCGAGTAGCGCAGTGCCTGGAGGTTGTGACGCAGGACCTGTCCCTGGGCGTTGCGCCGGGCCAGCCAGTCCTGGTGGACGGGATCGTCGTCGCTGTGCCCCTCGACCGAGATGGGGAAGGCGAGGTTGATCTCCCGGGACGGCAGCAGGATCCGGGCCTCGATCGACTCGGGGCCCACCCGGCCCTCGTGGATCAGGCGGAGGGGTTCGCTCAGGGCCAGCATCAGGGTCTCGGCGGTGAGACAGACCGCGTCGATGCGCACCCGCGGCGCGGCGAACGCCTCCGCCAGCCTGGGGGCCAGCGCCACCATCGTCGGCTGCGGCTCCTCCCGGGTGGGCGTCGACTCGGCGATCCGCGGCGGGCTGCCCTTGCTCACATTGCTGAGGAGTCCGTCGTCCTGGAGTGCCCGCAGGGCCTGGCGCACGGCACCGCGCTCCACACCGAACTCCTCGGCGAGCTCGGCCTGGGTGGGCAGGCGGTCCCCGGCCCTGAGCTCGCCGCTGCGGATACGTTCCCGCAGGATGTCGGCGATCTCCTGGGGCGAGGGTCTCCTGCTGCCGTTCACTGCCACGCTCTCCTGGGTCACGACCAAACGCTACAACTCCCATCCATCTACGGGGAGTTGTCCGAAGGTTGTTTATGACTAGGTACCAAGTGGGGACAACCTTATTAGAGTTGGCAACCAACTCGATCAAGTTGGCAGAACCTTTGCCTTCTTTCCGCACAACCCCCGACGCTCCACGCCCGTCCCGTCCGGCAGCCAGAAGGGGGAACGACCGTGCCTGCCATCACCTTCCTCTCCGCAGTCTTCATCCTCGGCTTCGAGCAACTCGTCCAGTGGAAGTACGGCCCGATGGGCATCATCGGGCTACTGCTGCTCACCATCGGCCTCAAGGCCAGAAGCCCGGCCCTCAGCTCCATCGGGGCCGTGGTGCTCGCCGCCCTGGTCACCCGCCCGGCGCTGTGACCGGCGAGTACCCGGGTCGGCCGCCGTGGGAGAGGTCAGGTCGTGAGCACCAGCTCCGAGCTGATCGTCTCCCACAGCGCGTTGAACCAGATGTGCGACTGCTCGACGAACGTCGTGTCACGCAGCCCGGCACCCTGCTCGAAGGCGAACAGCATCGACCGGGTGCCCTCGGCGTCGTACATCTCCAGCTGCTCGTGATCGACCTCCTCCTCGCGGCGCGTGACCGTGTAGTACGCGAAGAGCGCCTCCACGCCGTTGAGGAGGTAGAGCTTCACCGGCGGCGTGAAGGGCAGGGCGCGGAACGTCACGTTCACGTCGATGCCGTGCGAGGAGCGCAGGGCCAGCAGGTTGTGCCGCAGCACCTGCCCCTGCGCGTTGCGATGGGCCAGCCAGCGGCGTTGCAGCCGGCCCTGCTCGTCCGGGGCGTCCACCGGGGTCGGGAAGGCCAGGTCGATGTCCCGCGACGGCAGCAGGACGCGGACGTCGACCTTGGCCGGTTTCAGCTCCCCGGCGTGGATCCGGCGCAGCGGTTCGCCGATGGCGAGGGTCAGGGAGACCGAGGTGAGGCACAGGGCGTCGACCTCGACATGGGGCGCCGCGAACGCGGCCGCGATACGCGGAGCCAGGGCCGCGGTGGTCGGCATCGGCGGGGCGCCGGGGCCGGTCGGGACCAGGCCGGCCGCCGTGCCCCGCAGCGGGGCCACGGTGGCGGGGCTGCCCTTGGAGACGTTGGTGAGCAGATGCTCCGACTGCAGGATGCGCAGCGCCTGCCGTACGGCACCGCGCTCGACGCCGAACTCGTCGGCCAGCTTGGCCTGTGTGGGCATGCGCTGCCCCGCCCGCAGCACGCCGGACCTGATCCGCGTGCGCAGCTCGTCGGCCACCTCTAGGTGTGTCTTCTGTGGCCGCTGTGTCCTCTTCCGTCCATTGACGGAGGCGTGTTCCGGGTCCACAACCAAAACACTACAACTTCCCGCCATCTTGTGGCAGTTCAAAGGTAGATGGTTATGAGACGCTTCCAAGTGGACATAAGTAAAGTGAAGTTGGTCGCCAACTTAGGCAACATGGTCAAACTTCCTGAGGGGTTGGCCACCAGAGTCGGTTCTGTCGACCATCGTCCCCGAAGGAGGACGGCATGCCGCTGATCTATCTCGCCGTCGCCGCACTCGCCATCGGATTCGAGCAGCTCGTCCAGTGGAAGTACGGGCCGATGGGCATCATCGCCTTCCTGGCCCTGTCCATCGGCCTCAAGGCAAGGAACACCATGATCAGCGGCATCGGCGCGGTGATCCTCGTCATGCTGCTGGCCCAGTAGGTACCAGTTTCGGCTGACCGGGCTCCCTTCCGGAGGGGAGCCGGGAGCCCGGTCGGTCAGCACAGCCACAACTCCACATCGACAACCGAACATCGATGCGCACAGCCACAACTGAAAAAGAGCAAGCAGAACAACAACCACAACCGCACAGCTCGCTACGGATGAGCAGTCCTGTCGCCGGCGAAACGGAGGTTCAGAAGACGTCCGGGCACCAAGGCCGCCTGGATGTACGCAGCAGGGCGTCGGCCACCAGGGCGGCGCCCGCTCGCTCTTCCCGCACCCGGCCCAGCGCGGCGAGCCGCACCGCGGACTCGTCGCCGAGCCAGAGACGGCCCAGGTCCGCGATGTCCAGGGTGAGTTCGGCGGTGGCCGTGGTCGGGGTGCACGAGGCGCCGTCCGCGGACGCCTCCAGCCGGAACCGCCCGCCCGTGAACCCGCCCCCGCCGCCGCTCCCGTGGCCGTCGTCCCCGTCCACGACGTCGAGCACCAGCGCCCCCTGCCCCTCGTACGTCCGCGCCTCCAGGGCCCGTACGACGTCCAGGACCCGCACCCACAGCCAGTCCGCCTGGGTCGTGACCCTGGCCGCCCGCGGATCGGGCAGGTAGAAGGGCAGCAGGTCGTCGGGGGCCCGCCAGCCGCTCTTCACCGTGGTGATCCAGTCGATCGAGCACAGGTAGCGCCACAACGCGCGCTCCGCGTCCGGGGTCGCCGCGATCAGCCAGTTCACGGACGCCGTGTTCAACGGCTGCTTGCCGTCGCCCCAGTGGTCGTCAGCCTGGTACGACACCAGCCCCTGGACCTCGCCGCCCGCCGAGCGGTACACGGCGAAGAAGGGCTCGGTCCACGGGGTCCTGTCCAGGCGCAGCGCCCCGGTGCTGACCTGCCACCACCGCTCGTCCCGGTCGACGGCGCCCGGCTGCGCCCCGCGCACCCGCTCGTACAGCTCCGGGCCGAGCTTGCGTACGTCCGCGCCGTCCACGAGGTCGATACGGCCGCCGTCCTCGGGGCCGGCCCATCTCGGGTCGAGGCCGGTGCGGGGGACGTCGACCGTCCACTGGGTGGTCCAGGTGGCGGGGCCGAAGCCGTAGCGGCCGTAGATCGGATACTCGGCGGCGATCAGGGTGGCCACGACGTCGCCGCGGTCCTTCGCGGCGGTGAGGTCGTGGGCCATCATGCGGGTCAGGATGCCTCGGCGGCGGTGGGTGGGGGTGACGGTGACGTTCGATATGGCGTCGGCCGGGACGGGGGTGCCGCCGACCGCGGTGATCTCCTGCGCGAAGGAGCGGAAGGTGGCGACGCAGCGGCCGTTGTCGAAGGCGCCGAGGGTGCGGGACGGGACGATGTACGAGCTGCGGTCGGCGATCTCCGTCTCGGAGACGTCGGGGTTGCGGAGGAAGCCGGTGTTCAGGGCCCTGGTCCAGTCGGGGATGTCGGCCTCGGTGATGGGGCGGACCTCTGTGCCTGTGTCGGGTGCGGGACGGCTCATGGAGTCACGGTAGGGGGGCCGGCGCCAGGGGTGCCCCCGATTTTCCTCGCCCCCGCCGCCCCTACCCGTCCCATCCTTCTGGGGCTCCGCCCCAGA